>CAYTNN010000071.1:1624-19732 GCA_964439135.1 uncultured Pirellulales bacterium | reverse complement strand
TATCAGTGTGGCGGTTATATTTGTCTTGGCGCTGATGCGGACTTTGAGCCGCTTCTCCAGTGCCTCGACGACTTCGCTGCCGCTTTGGCCTCTCGCCTCGATCTGGGCCTCATATTCGCCGACGCCGACGTCTGGGCCCGGACTGAGGTGTATCTGTATCGACTGCTTGCTATCCGGCGAAAGTTCCTCAATCAATTTCGGCACGACTTCAGCCTTCCAGCCCAGGGGCGGCGAAATCTCCGGAACGATATTGAACAAAGTCAGGGTGCCGTCATTATGCAAATCGGCCTTGATGTCCACGTCCTGCTGCGGCTTGATTTCTTCGAAAAGATTGTTGATCAGTATCTCAAGCCGGCCGGCCCCTTTGGGGATCAGGACCAGATCGACCCGGCCAGCCTTAATTTGGGCGAGCTGCTCGGAGGGTATTTCCTGGTTAGCATTTTCCTGTTTCAATCCGTTGAGCATTTCCGCCTGTTTGGTTGTAAGCACCCAGGCCTGGAAGTTGATCGTCTTGTCAATCATCCCCACATCGAGCTTCTGCGGAATGGAGATGCGCAGAGCCAGGCCGTGCTTGCTGACTAATTCGGTAAAACGCACGCTGGTGATGCGGGCGCCGCTGCTCGAATCAACAAACGAGTAGTTGATCTGCGGCGGCAGATTCGTCACCAATAGAGAGAAATTCATCTCGGACGTCACAAGCATTTCGAGATCAAGGCGATAATTGATATCCGTGCCAAGCTGGCCCTCCTGAGAAAACTGGGACGCTACAACAGTGGGTATCTCCTGGAGCGATTCCTTCTCGAGATAAACATACTCAATAACATTCTGATCCAGGTATTTTAGTTTGACTCCTGCTTCCTGGACATCCGTCAGCAGTATGAACTTGAGTTTTTCTTGGGCCCCGTAGCGCAGCATAGGTATGATCTTCTCGTAAGGCTTGCCTATGCTCGCGTTGTTACTGACAATCGAGACGATAATATTATCGATATCCAGCAGGGCCTGTATCTGCTTGGGGTTTTGCCATTCCGATCGTAATTCGGATTCACTTTGCGTCTCGGTCAAACTCAATGCCGACTCGGCCAGCGTCAAATCAGACGAGTTCTTGAGCACTAAATCGATCATTCGCCGGCCTTCACTGTCATAGTACTTCTTGGCTTCCATGATCGTAATGTGTGTGGCGTTGGCGAGAAAACCCAGCTTCGTTTGATCGAGCTGGATCTCAGCCTGCTTCAGTGTCTGTTGGGCTTGCATATAGGCCGACCAGGCATCATCGAGTTCCTTTTGGGGAATGATGTTCTGCTTAATAAGCCTTTCCGCATCCCGGTACGCACTCTCGAAACGATCGTGGGCTTCCTTGGCATTCTCGAGGACAACCAGAGCATCTCTGAGACTGAGCTCGTTCAAAAGTTCCGTACGTGTCTTAGATGTTTGGTCCGGATTGGTGGTGGGTGCTCCTGGTTCTTCCTGTTGTGCAAACGCAATACCAGTTAGAAATAAGGCACATACTATTGCTGCAATGTTTCTGAAATTTCGGATTCTGTTCATCTGAAGTATACTCCTACTTAAAAAACCGTATTGCCAAACGCAGGTTTTCCTGGCGTTGGATAAGTTCTCCCTGTTCAATAAAGAGGCCGTCTTGCGCCCGGAAAAAATTCTCGCGGAACCGCTCCAGAGCGTCGTCGTCGATCTTTCCGACGTCTCTGCGTTGGGTTTGTATCATGAACCGCTGGCTCTCGATCTCAACGTTCTTCTGAGCCAGGCCCACTTTCAATTTTTGCTCCGCTAAAAAGTTGTATTGTTGACGCACGGTCAATTCAATGCGGTCCTTTTGATCTTCGAGAGCCGCCTTGTAGCTATTAAGCAGGGCTCTCGCCTGGATTTGCCGGCCTTTGCGCGCACCGCCCTCTGTGATCGGGATCCGCAATTGCACGCCGGCGTACCATCCCGGATCGGGTCCGCCTAAAGTCACTTCATCGCTGAATATGCCGAGGCTTTGTGATCTGTCTTCTTTCTGGCCCGGCATCTTCGGCTGGCCGAAAATATCGAATCCCCATGTGTCGTCTTCGTTGAGAAGGTTGCCGCCAATCGTACCATTTTCATCCTGATACCCCGTGCTCGCACGCAAGTCCGGCAGGTATTCATAACGCAATTGATCCAGCGATCTTTGCTGCTCGGCCACAAAGGCCTCGAACAATGCCACCTGACTGCTCTGGGCAAGGGCGAGGAAGATCATGCCGTCCATATCGAATTCGTCAAGAGCAAAGCTATCCACCTGGCCCTCAAATTCCACCTGATTGGCCCCAACCGGCAAACCGACCAGTCGCAACAACTCTATCATACGGTTGAATTTCTCACGCTCTAATGCGTTGATCGCCGATTTTTCCGTAAGCACGTTTAGGTAGGCCGTCAGAACTTCCATTTTGGTGCTCAGGTTGTTTTCCTCCATCCTCTGGTTCTTTATTTCGTGCTGCTTTTCGAATTGCTTAAGCAGTTCCTGGCGAGTGGCAATTTGTTGCTCCTTCAGCTTTATGAAAAAGAACGCTTTGCGTACATTCGAAAATACGCTGGCAATTGCATTTTCATAATTGAACAACACATCACGCTGCTCGCGACGCAGGTTAGTATCCAGAGGATTGTCCTTGCCGAACTCAAAGATCCGCTGGCTGATTTTGGCACTAATGCTGTGGGCATCATCGGTATTGTTGTCGGAGTCGAAATTTCGAAAATGCTCATATTGGGAAATCAGCTCAACGCTGGGCATGAATCGCGAATTGTTAATCAGCTTACTGCCTCCGACGGCCAGGATCTGCTCGCGTGCTTGCTTGATCTCATTGCTGTTTACAAAGGCCGATTGTAAGCATTCGGCCAGTGTGAATACACGTTCGGCCTTCATTTGCCTCGGCAAGACTGTTCGCGCCGGCCGCTCTCCCACCGCCCTGAGATAAGTCAGTGAGTTCGGCTCCGCTGGACTCACTTTGCTTTCTTCCTGGAGACGTTGCTCAATCCGATTCAGTGAAGAATCGAGCTTCTCGGCCGCAAGAGCACCACCCTGTTCCAACCGCATCCAAACCAATACGATAGCTGTCATAAATACCACTTTGTAGATTTGTTTCATTTTCATTTTATTCTCTTTCTGAATTTCACCTTTTCCCGTCGATCCTGGATTTGAATTTGTTTCGGATTTCTCTTCATCACCTAACATCGTATTTTAAAAACGACACAAAAGCCGCTGCGAATAAAACCAGGTTAAACAGCACCAGCAGCCCGATATCCCAGACGGCCAATTTCAGAGATTGGCTAAGCGCAAGGTCTCGCTCCTGAAACTTGGGAACGGTATCGAAGCTTACGGGTTTCTTAGAAATAACTCCCCAGTCGCTTATTGCTTGACTATGATCACAGAGCAGATGAAGACTTTCAGGGTCCTCGGCGTCCTTACTGCGGACATACTCTTTCAGGTCTTGCTGGTATCTCTTGACTTGTTGGTATAAACTTTTAAATCGATTAATACCAGTGCCGGCAATGCTTTCAGAGGCGCATTGATAAAGCACCGTTGGTGAAAACCGGGTGAAAGACCGCCCAAAAGTCACTGGGACCATCATCTTGTTGAGGTGATCCTCGTAAACTTGATTATATGCTTCTCTCAGTGCATTATACCACCGGGCTGTCGCTGGGGGATTACACTTTTCGGGGTCGGAACTAAACATGCCTGCATTCCTGCCGAATTTCCCAGAAGCGCGATCATCCTCAATCTTTTTATCTGCTTCAGTTAACCTCCTCTGCAATTGTGCCTGAGTAGGACTCTCGCGGGCCGCATCAGAGATAATTCTCCCGAAGCTTGGTATCAAAATGACTAGCCCCACCCATACAAGTAGAAGGATGACCATACTGTTGGCTGAGTGAGCGGTTCGACTGGAGACAAACATCCCTAACAATACGAAGATAGAAAGATACAGTAAGGACAATAGAACAATCGTGAATATTTTAAGCCAATCACCAGAGCTTATCATAACCTCCCTGGAAGAAATTACAATGAGCAGATTAACCAACAGGCCCAGAAGCAAAGGTATCCCCAAAGTGAGCATCACACCGATGTATTTACCCATGAGTATTTTATGTCTGTGAATCGATGCTGCTAATATTAGACGAAGCGTGCCTGCTTCTTTCTCGCCGCAGATAGTATCATAAGTAAAAATCAATGCTACAAAACTAAGAATCATTGAAATGATAAACACCAGGTCCATATCGCTAAAGCGGCCAAGGTCAAAATTACCCCGGCTTCTTACCTGAGGGATATACATCGAAAAGACATTGAATCTAAAGGAATTAGGGAGATATTTCTCAAAACCCTCCGTGCAAAGGGCCAACGACTTCGGTTTCCTATAGACCGTCTGCCGATAACGGGCCACGTCACAAAGTCGATTCGTCTGTTCGCTCAGACTCGAAAGGTTTTCATTTGTGTCTTTCCAGTAGTCCTGCGACTCCTGACTGTATTTGGCTGCGAACACGAAACCGGCAGTGGCAAAAAGCGAGACGGCCAAGAGCAGCGACAGAATAAAACGCAGACTCAAAAGATTCTCCAAAATTTCCCTGTATATAATTTGACCAATCATATACGCCTCCGGATTTAACCGAAATTTTGCTTAGCTTAATTACAACTTCACCTTACGTCATATTTTAGAAATGCCACAAAGGATAACGTGAAAAAAAGGGCATTGATAAAGACTAATAACAATATGTGGGGGATAGCCCTGGGGAGAGCTTTTGTCAATATTTCAGGCCCACAGCTAAACCGAGGCAAATCCTGCAAGTTGAGAGGAGAAGTCTGCTCAAGAATTTTATTGTAATCCCATTTCTTTCCCTCTCCGGAGTCCTCTTCCTTGCTCGGTGTGAAGTAAGAGGGCAAAGAAAAGTTATCTGTTTTGGAACGGATATATTCTATAACCTCATCTGTATGCAACTTGACCCGGTTTCTGAAGTGTCCAAAGCTCACCAAATCCGTACCGGAAAGAACCGACATTAGACTCTCGTAGACAGTGATAGGAGAGATTTGTGCAATGGTGCGTGCAAGGAGCTTCTGTCTAATCAGCCCATCAAGATATTGTTGCTGCACTTCATATATTCTGTCTGCATACTTGATATTAACCGGTTCAGAGAGTGTATACTTTTTTTTGTAATCATCCATAAGAGCCTTTTCACAATATACAATAAAAATCCCCCGAAAAGCCCCCATAGCCATACCTTGATTACCACCAGTTCTAAGTGTTTTGGTCAAGTCTTGGATCTCGTTAATCGCTTGTTCCCTTAGCGCTCTGACTTGGGCATCCATTTTCTCCCTGGCCTCGGTGGGCCGAAGGTAATTCGCCAGATAGACGCTTCCGTTGGGAATCACCACGGCGAAGACTACCCAGACGAACAATCCGAGTACCAGGGAAATGCTGGCTCTGCGCATCAGACAGGAAAATAGCAAGCCGATATTAAACATTGCTGAGACAAAAATTAACGAGGCAAGGTACATCAACCCAATGCGTGTCCAATTCGCTCCAGTCAAACTAACCATAGGGAAAAACTGAAGTATTAACAGCCCTACGATGAATGCGCTTGTGACAGGAACAATTAAGGTTACCAGCCCTGCCAGCAGCTTACCCAACAATACTTGATAGCGGGCTACCGTACCTGAGAGCGTCAGCTTGAGTGTGCCTTGCTCCCTTTCGCCCGATATTGTGTTATAAGCAACCAAAAGGGCCAGAATACTCATGACAACTTTTAATATCAGGGTAACATCCAGTATGGGGAAGATTGAAAGAAATGGATTGCTGCCAGTAGAGGATGCACTTATCTCAGAGACGCCACCCAATGCTATTTTTTCAGATTGGCCTAATTGCTTTTCCAGTCCTTCGCTAAAGACTGAAAGAACATTTGGAGCTCGATAAGCCGTGGGTCTGATATTCTTATATACTTTGACTTTCCTCAATTCTGCCTCATTAGCAGCTACGTTCTCATTATAGTCTTCTAACCTTCGCTGATAGTCCTTTGCCAGAATTGGCATAAATACAGCCGTCAGAACCACACACACAATCGTCCCGACCGCAAACTTAAAGGTCATCAGATTCAGCAGAAACTCTTTCTTGGCTATTTTCCAGATCATAGCATATCCTTTTTCTTTCACCGCACGTCGTATCGCAGGAACGATACAAAAGCCCCTGCGAAGAAGACCAGGTTGAATAGTGCCAATAACCCAATATCCCAAATGGCCAATTTCAGAGACTGGCCAAGAGCAAGGTCCCGCTCTTGAAACTTCGGTACTGTAGCGAAATCGACGGGATTATGAGAAATTATTCGCCAATAGCGCACGCTAATGTCCTCCGGAAATATCAGATGCAGGCTGAGAGGGTCTTCGGCATCCCTGCCGCGAATGTATTCCTTGAGATTGGCTTGATATTCTTTGATCTGGCTTTGAAGACTTACGACGTGGTTAATTCCCGTGCCGGCGACGGTCTCGGAGGCGCGCTGATAAATGACGATCGGGGAAAAACACGTGAGATTGCGGCCGACTAATGCCTGGGCCATCATTTTGTTGTGATAATCTTCCCGGGCTTTATTTTGGGCACTTGCCGATGCGTTTTTAAGCCGGGCCCTTGCAGGAGGATTATTCGAAGGATTTTTGGGATTACCAGACCAGCTCCCCGCCCCCTCACCATATCTCTCGGCGTTGCTCCATACATCGGTCCTGACTTCGGCCAGCCTTCTCTCCAGTTCTGCAGGATTTGGAGCCTCACCGGACACCTCGGATATAATCCTCCCGAAGCTCGGTAAAAGAATAACCAATACCACCCAAACCAGTAAGAGGATAACCATGGAATTGGCGGGGTAGGCGGTTCTGCTCGATACAAACATTCCCAGCAGGATGAAAATGGAAAGATACAGGAAAGACACAAGAACAATGATAAGAATTTTCAGCCAATCCAGTCCGCCAATAACGGTAACGTTCGAAGCGATCATAATGATGAGGCTAACCAGAAGGCCGATAAATAAAGGGATGCCTATAGTCAGCATGACGCCAAAATACTTGCCCATGAGCACCTCATACCTTGGGATTGTATTAGCCAGCATCTGACGCAGTGTTCCATCTTCCTTCTCGCCGCATATGCTGTCGTAAGTAAAAACCAGCGACAGAAAGCTCAGAATCACAGAAACAATGAAAGCCCAGTCGATGTTGCTGAAATGAGAGAGAGTAAAGTTGCCCCGGCCTTTTATCTCGGGCAAGTCACTGTCGAATACGTTGAACGTAAAGCAGTTAGGCAAAGACTTCTCAAATCCTTCTGTGCAAAGAGCAAGCGGTTTTGGCTCTCTCCAGACGCTTTGTCTATAGAACGCCAATCTGTAAAGCTGCTGCGATTGTTTACTCAGGCCTGCCAGGTTCTCGTTTGTTTTTTCCCAGTAATCGCTCGACTGCTGCTTGTACTTGCCCACAAAGACAAATCCGCTGACAGCAAAAAGTACGATGATCAGCACCAGCGAAAGAACGAAGCGCAAACTCAAAAGGTTCTCCAGAATTTCCTTGCGTATAATTTGGCGAATCATATCAGGCCTCCGATGCTCGTATAAAAATACATTTTATTTTTCTCCACTTGATGCCGAATCATCTGACGTCATATCTTGTAAATGCTGCAAACGCCACGGCAAAAAACAGGACATTCCCAAGGATGAGGAATGCCAAATCGGGAGCGATCCTGCGCAGAGTTACCACAATATCGGCACTGTAAGTGAATCGGGGCAGATCGCTTAGCTCAAGAGGCGCAGCAGTATCACCTGATGGCCGGGTCTCGATCTCTTCTTCGGTACAGGGTGTGAAAAAAATCGTCGAAGAGAAGTTATTGGTTCTGGAACGCATGTACTCGATAATGTCATTTCGATACGGTTTAACAGCGTCGATGAAGTGCTGAAAGCCGGCCATGTCGGTCTCGGCCAGAGCAGACATTATGTTCTCGTACAGAGAAATGGGGGAAATTCGGGATAGATTATTTGCCAATCGTGTCTGTTCGAAAAGGCTGCGGAGATAAACATCTTTGATTTCCGAGTACTGGTTGGCATATCTGATTTGAATGGGCACATCGATGCTATAGTTTATAAGTTCATTGTAGATAAAAGCCTTAGAGCCGGATCGAACGTAACCGTGTCCAAAACCTCCTGCACCGGGAACATCAGAGCGTTCATTATGTCCGGACATATAACTCTTGCCGGAACGCTCCAGTTCCTTATAGAATTCCGTTTGCGCCTGCCTTCGCAGCGAGGTAATCTGTTTATTTATCTTATCCTCCGGCTCAATGGATCGAGTCTGTGTGGCCAAATATACACTTGCATTCGGAATCACCACCAGAAAAATGATCCACACAAACAACGCGAGCACCAGTGAAAGGGCGGATCTTCTGGCCAGAGAAGAAAACAGCAACCCCAGATTGTACATCGTTACAATAAATACTAACGAAGCAAGATACATCAATCCAATGCGAATCCAGTCCGAACCGGTAAAATCCACCATCGGCAAACAAAGCAGAATGACTAATCCCAAAACAAAGGCGATTGTGACGGCCACAACAAGGACCAGCAACCCCGCCAGAAGCTTGCCAAGTAACACCTGATAGCGTGCAGCGTTATTTGATAGCACCAACCGCAGTGTTCCTCGCTCTCTTTCGCCGGATATGGCGTCATACGCCAGAAGCAATGCCAGGATGCTGATGACAATTTTGAATATCAGCGAGACGTCAAAGACCGAAAAGATGGACAGATAGTGATTCGCCGCCGCCCCACTTATCTCAGGAACCTCATCGTACTCGATCGTCGCTGAGTTGCCGAGCTGCTTAGCCAGCCCTTCACTGAAGACCGCCAGCACGGACGGCCGCCGATATATGGCGGGCGTGATATTTTTATAGACGGTGACTTTATGCAGCTCGGCTTCGTTATAGGCAACGTTCTGGTTGTAAGTTTTGAGTCTTTCCTGGTAAGCTTTGCCTAAGATGGGCACAAAGACGGCCATCAGAACAACACAGAGTATTGTCCCTACTGCAAACTTGAAAGTCATCAGGTTCAGCAGGAATTCCTTTTTCGCAATCTTCCATATCATTTGAGTACTCCCTTGCTTTATCTTATACTCGATTTGACGAGGAAAAATACTATCCCTGCAACAACACCGGCCAGAGCAAGGACCAATATCAATGCCACTGCTATGTTGCTTTTACTGCTTGTCGAATCCTGGAGTTGCTCCTGCACGACAGTAGCTACTTCACTCGGAGCTGCACCGATGCGCTTAAGAGCAAGCGCCATTGTCTTTCCCTGTTGCCGGAATTGACCCTCGATGGTCGAGCCATCTGCTTTCATTGTGCCTTCGAAGTCACCCTGATCGGACATCATTTTGAAGCAAAGCTTGCCATTTTCAAAAGTGACCTCATCCAAAGGTATTGCCGGTGATGCCTCGTCGGGGCTCTCGGCGACAACGGTAGCAGCAAGGGTGCCGTCGGTTTTTTTTTGGATTTCGATTATAGCCTGTTGGCTTACCTGATCTGAGACTATTCGCCAATCGCCTTCGATAACCCCGCTGGCGCCTGTCATCTGGCCGGTCCGCGGTTTGCGTTCGGCCGCTCCGGGGCGGGTAATGATCGACGTCTGTGCAACTTTAATCGGGTCCTCGCCCGAATAGAGCGCACGGACTCCGTCAGCGTCAATCGAGCCGCGAATAATACAAACCTCATCGATGAGGCCGATAAAATACTTATACAGGATGTTGTCTCTGTGGTCGGTGATCACTCCAATATAGGCATTTTGCTGGGATGCACCGGAAAGGTCGTATTCGGCGGGAAGATAGCGGCCTCCATCCAGCACGCCATCGACATAGACTCGCAACTGCCCTGCGTTTCTCATCCCAACGATGTGGTGCCAGGCACCATCATTCACAACGGTACGAGCGGTGGCCTGGACCTTGGCATTGTCGTCATCGGTGGTCACGGCGATCCGGTCAAGAATAGTTTCGTTCACCACCAAGCTGTACCGTACGCCACCTTCCTCGTCTCCACCGTTAGCAAAGACAGTTCCCCTATTCATATGCGCATCATCTTCATTTGTTCCGGACTGTGTCGTCTTTATCCAGGCCGATATGGTCCAGTCGCCGGCCCCGAAGTTCAGCGAATCCGGATTGCCGCAGTCCACGTAATCGTCACCGTCGAGGCTGATCGCCCGGCCAACCTTGCCGTCCGCATATGCGGGATTCCCATGTACGGTCCCATGATTGGCCCCGGCGCTGTCGTTGGCGTCATTGTCAAACTTCCACCAGGCGAGAAGCTTTTCAGGACCCTGAAGCTGCAGGTTAGCCGTTTGTGCTATCGTGACCGGGTCGGCGCCTGTATAAAACGCATGAACTGCATCAGCATCTATCGCTCCGGCGATAACACTAACCTCATCGATCAGGCCGTTCCACTCGCGGCTGCTTTGCTCACTATTGCCCCCGATAATCACAGCCGAGTCATTCATCCGGATTTCACCCGAAGCTTTGCTGGAGTTGTCCAGTACGCCATCGATATACAGTAGTATCGCCGAGCCATCATAGACACCAACCACATGATGCCACTGTTCGTCGTTAACATTTTTCTTGCCTTCGATACCTTCTGGCCGCTGGCTCGTGACAGAAGTAATCCCTGTACAATGAAATGCGAGAGTATCATCCTCGGCATATCTTTGGAGCCACCAACTCGTGTCACCTTTTGCAACGATGGTCTGCCAGCGTTTATCGAAAGCGTTGACCCTGATCCAGGCAGCGACAGTTATAGCACCTGCAATATCGAATACCGATTCATTGCCGATCTCGACATAGTCACCGTCTCCGTCGAACTCAAGGGCCCCGCCAACCTTTCCACCGGTAGGTCGCCACTGCGGATTCCCAACGAGCGTACCCATACAATCATTACCTGAAGAATCAGTGACATCATTTCCATCGACTTCATCGAGCTTCCACCAGGCAAGGAGTTTACTTGGCTGTTCTTGCTCGGGCGCTGGTGAGTCTGGGCGAGGAGATTCCACAATCCGGGCGCCTCCGTCCAGGAGTCCGTCGTTGCCGTGGCCGGACAGGTCTTTGGTCGTACCGTCGTCGAAGTTCCAGTATGCGAGTAAGCCTTCTTCCTTGCTGCTCAACGAGGTGTTCATGGCGGCCTGGATTTGTTCCTGCGAACGCGCGATGTTCCAGATGCGAATCTCGTCAAGCACACCGTGGAAGTACTCGCCGTCACTGAACGTCGGGTCGCCTCTGCCAACGTATAGATCGGACTGATCGATATGCAATCGACCGGATATATTCTTGCTATCGATGAAGAGGCCATTAACAAAGATTGTGATTGTGCTTCCATCATAAGTCCCGACAAGATGATACCATGTGCCCACCGCAAACTCATGGTCCACCCGCAGTCCTCCGACCTCACCGCCAAGACCCATATCCAGCATTGGCGCTCCGTCGATATTTCGAAAGCGAAGTAAGAAATTCTCAGCACCCGAAATAATATTCTTGCGGATAATTGAGTTGATGCCTCCATTCTCTGCATAAAATGATGATGCCTTCAGCCAGATTTCAATCGTAATTGCATCTGAAAACGAACGCATCGTTTGCGAGTCTGCTACACGCATACAATCCCCCTGCCCATCCAGACTCAGCACGCGATTAACCGCTGATTCATCCAGAAGCTGTGGTTGCCCTGCACAAACCACAGAAAAGCTTTGTGCTATCAGAAGAACGTATGCCAATCCACAAATTAGGATCCCATCCTTTTTATTGATTAAATCAGTATTTTCCATAATTAGTCCTTTCCTTTGGTTTTTTTATAATTGCTATTATTGCAAAGTGCATGCCAAAGAAGAATTGATTCGGAGTTACCTTATCAAGTTGTTGTTTGACAAGGAGATAGATGCTAAACATCGCCTCTGAGAAATGGAGCCTTTGAGGCGTCCAACGGGTCATAGCTGACACTTATGGGTCATATACGACACACGGATATCAATAAAGTGTATTATTCTATTCCGTAATGCCTTAACTTGCGGTAGAGGGTCTTTCGACCGATACCAAGCAATTCGGCAGCTTTTTCACGATTGCCCCCCGTTTCCGAAAGGGCCTTGTTGATTGCTTCCCGCTCGGCTTTCGCTGTGGCCTGAGCGGCAGTCTCCGCGAGCGATATTCGCCCTGATATTATACTAGTCGGCTCAGATGCTTCCGAATCGGAATAAATTCGTCTCGGCAAGTCAGCCGGTTCAATGGTTGGCCCGCCTGCAACCGTTATCGCGCTGTAAAGGCAGTTCTGCAACTCTCTTACGTTACCCGGCCATTCGTAAGCCATCAGTAATTGAACTGCTTTCTCAGAAACATTCGGCTGCTCAATCCCCAACGGTGTTGCATACCTCTCGATGAATTGTTCAACTAATAACGGAATATCTTCCTTGCGCTCACGCAACGGACAAATATTCAAACTCAGAACATTCAATCGCCAGTAAAGATCCTCTCTGAATTTCCCTTCCTCAACCATCGTGGTCAGGTCTCTATTCGTTGCAGCCATGACACGGACATCAACGGCAATCGGCTCATTGCTGCCTACGCGTGAAAAAGTTCCTTCTTCGATAACCCTCAAGAGCTTAACTTGTGCTTGTAAAGTCAGTTCACCGATTTCGTCAAGGAACAAGGTTCCACCGTCAGCCGATTCAAATTTGCCTATTCTAAGCTCCTTGGCATCGGTAAATGAACCCGCCTCGTGACCGAAAAACTCGCTCTCAATCAGATTGGAAGGAATGGCACCGCAGTTAACCACAACAAACGGCCCTGATTTGCGATTGCTGGCCTGATGAATGGCCCGTACGATTAATTCTTTGCCCGTGCCGCTCTCACCGTAGACCAGCACCGTACCACCCGTGCCGGCGAACCTGTGCATTAAAGCGAACGTGGACTTCATCTTATCCGAGACACCGACAATATTCTCAAACCTGTAGGTCTCTTCAAGCTGGTCTTCCAACTCCTTGACCCTTCGCTTGAGAGTTACCATTTCCACCGCGCGCGAAATTAATGCCAGAAGCTCATCATTATCGAAGGGCTTTTCGAGATAATCGAAGGCCCCCTTTTTCATGGCCTCTACGGCGGAACGAACCTCCCCGTGAGCGGTCATTATGATAGTTTTACAGTCGGCATTCAGCCGCTTGTCCAGGACTTCCATAACCTCCATACCGTCGATTCCGGGCATCTTCAAGTCCAGCAAAATAACAGCCGGCTTAAACTGGGCATATACATCAAGCCCCGACTCCCCGGAATCGGCAGCCTGCACGTGGTAACCATTTTTTTTCAACAACGTGGACAAAATGGAACGTATGCTGGCTTCGTCATCAATAATCAGTACTCTCGGTTTCTCCATATGACCGGCTCCAAAACGCAGCATTTAGCTTATAGGCAAGGAAATATTCACTTCTGTACCACCGCCCCCGGCTTGCTCTATCCAGATTTCACCATTATATCGTTTGACTATACTATTGCAAATGGCCAGCCCGAGACCTGTCCCGCCGGCCTTGGTCGTGAAGAAAGGCTCGAAAACCTTTTGCCGCAGGTTGTCGGGTATGCCGGGGCCCTCGTCCTCGATCTGAATCAACATCCGCTCACTGCCGGCAATGAAATCATGGGCTCTTTCAACAAAGCAGCAGGCTTTAATTAAGAGCATTCCACCTTCCGGCATTGCCTGCAAGCCATTCATCATAACATTCAAAAGCACCTGTCGTAACTCAGCCGGGTCGAATCTGAGTTTCGGTAAATCCTTGTTGAAATCAGTTTGAAGCTTAATGTTCTGGCTCTTGGCTTTAGCCTCGATAAAATTCGCACAGCGTTCAATCTCCCGGCGAATATCTATTTCCTCGGGATTACTCTGGGCCGGTCGGGCCAGTGACAGCAGATTACCTACGATATTATTCAGCCGATCTACGTCATCCAAAATGTCATGGGCGAGCTTTCGCTGGTCTGTGCCCTGGTCGAATTCATTCTCAAGGTACTGTATCGTACTGCGAATCGCCGTCAGCGGATTGCGAAGCTCGTGTGCAATACCCGCGGCAAATTGTCCCATCGTTGCCAATTGTTCGGCACGAAACATCCGTTCGTTCTGGCGCAAGCGCTCTTTAAACAGCAGAGCATTCTCGAAAGCCAGGCTGGTCTGTCTGCCGAGCACCTGCAAGTTCGCAATCTGAACTCCGCTCAACGGAACCTGACTTAAATGCAGGAACACCATGCCAATCAGCCTGTCCATTGAAATAAGGGGACAAGCGAGATTTACCGACAAATCCAAAAAAGGCTGAAGCTCGGCACGCAGGTAGTCTGTCACTTCTTCGTTTTCCTCAAAGAACAAAATTTGACGATTAGCACGAAACCACTGGGCTGTGATGCCATTGGCAGCCAAAGCCGGCAACCGGGATTCGCCGTGCCCGGCCTTGTCCACAAGTGAAAAAGTGCGGGATGATTCGCTGCGATCAGCCAGATACACAAAGGCCTTTTCCACGTCCATCAGTCCCTGCAATTTGCTAAGCAGATTATTCGTGAGCTGCTCGGGATCGACTATCAGCATCAGACTGTCCTCGAACTCAGTTAGCAAAGTTTCATCCTCTGCTGATCTGCGAATAAGCCTGAGAATTCTATCCCACATGGAAAAATCCCTCGAAACAATGAGAGAAACCGATTCCGTCATATAAACCAGACAATATTATATATCGCTGAATTACATAGTCAATATAGAGCAGCCAAACTGTAAACAAATAGACTTTCTATCTTTGAATTCTCACAAGATACCACGGAGTCGCAGGTTCCCCAATAGGTATTTCGAAACCATCTGCAACTACTTGTGCCCGAATTGACTGTCCCATTCTCTTGCCGGCACCATTTAGTGGAACGGCTTCTACATGTTCTGCCGGTCTGATGTTCCGGAGAGTCACGCTGCCCTTGACGGGTTCGATAACGGTTGGAGCCGAGCCCCAGTTAGATAGGGACGTTCGGTCTTCGTTCCAGGTCATATCCTGGTTCGCTGAGCGTGCCGTTGCGACCAGAAGCAGACTTTGTGAGCGGGCGATTGGTTCTGCATTTAGAGATGTTACGATGATTGAGCAGAATTCGTTTTCCGCCGTAACAGAAATGTTCTTCGATGCTTTGTTATTGTCTTTGACAAAACCAATAAGGGCCTGCGATTTTTCCGTCTCAATAGTTACAAGCCCTTTTCCCTGCTCTGAGTGATACCAGGAGAGTTCACCTGTGTCGGAAACAATTGGATTGTCCACGTCAACTTTCGGATACTGCCCCGGCCGAGCGTCAAAAGCAGCGATTCGCGTCGCGTGCCGGAGAGCTGTGGAAAGTGAAAATCCTGGTGTAAAATATGGCCGCTCCGAAGATGCCAAACGGATGCTCTGGCGCACTTGTTCCAATGAATATGACCTCGATACCGTCTCAATCGCCGGCCGCACGTCACTTCTTAAAAACATGATGGCACAGGCAGCGAGATTTGTCATTCTAACCGGATCCGGCCGAATCTCGAAATGTCCCGGCATTTTCGGCTCCCATTGCTCGGGATTTTTATGCTCGAACGTGTACAAGAAAATGCCGTCCCAGTCATGGAAGGCCGAGTACGCCGCGAGGATGCCGATACCTTCACAGGCATATTCGTTCGGAAAAGGATGATTGGTCTCCGAAACGGTGTAAGGCTTGCCGGCTACAGCAGACCGGGAAAGCTGAACCACCGTGGAGTTCAAGGGGTCATTGACCATGGGGGTGTTCGGTATTGAAAACGTCCTTCGTCTCGTCTTGGGATCGGTTAGATAGCTTGGATGCTGCCAATATACATGACCATCCACAACATCCAACTTAGAGGTGGAAGTCAGTAGAGGATAGCCGCTCCTCCAGTGGTTATGGTCGCTCGTACCAACAATCAATGACTTTATACCAAGATCGTCCTTCAAGAACCGATACATCTGCCCGAAGTAGTTTTGTTCCAATTCCATGTAGAATTCTGCTTCAAGGTGAAATCTCTTTTCCGGAGAGGCGTCAAACTGGTCCTTTGTCAAACGAGGTATAAGCTCATCGGCTTTGACGCCGGCCAGCGCACGGAGTTCCTTCAGTTCGGCTTCAGACAAGCGTGCCTTCAGCCAGGTATTGTACTTCTTTGTCAGTTGATCGGCGTACCAAGCCGTAATGTCGGTCCATGTACCGGGATTTTTCTTCTCGTTCGTCCCCAGCAGCCGGTCGCTGAACCATGCTTCCACGATGGAATTCTCATTCACGAGTTCGACAATCGCAATTGCCGGTTCGTTGCGGTACTCCGACTTCGTATAGGGATTATAGTGGGTTAAAAGCTGCTGTGCATATTCCCTGTGCAACATCTGAATGTGCTCGTCGAAGTAATTAACAACCTTCGCCAGCCCGAGATACTCATAATCCCTCACTCCGTCGCCTTTTCTGTAGTTTCTCCCCACATTGAGATTGAGATTTGTGTAAATTCCTCGCTCCTTCAATTCGGCAACAAAATAATCCAGCCGATCAAGCTGTTGCCGGTCCAGGGCACGCGTGTCATCCCGGTCTCTGGCAAAAAGACTGCCCGACCAGCTCGAATCAAGAAAGTGGAATCGGACACAATTGATACCGAAGCGGGCCAGGTGCTCAGCTACAATTGGAGCATCCTCTTTGGTCGGAAAACATGCCGAACCTGTGAAATTGACGCCCCAAATGCGGAAACGCTCGCCATCCAGCTTAACGAGGTGGCCGTTATCTACGCGGATAAATCCGTCTTTGCCGGCCGGTACATCTAATAGAAAAGACAGATTCACAAGCGAATCCGCATTATCACGCCAGGCTATGGTAAAAGGCTTCATTTGAATATTACCGGCAGAAGCATAATTTAAAAAAAGTGCCAAAGACAAAATCCAGGTACATATATCTCTCGATGGCATTAGTTTCTCCTTGAAAAAAACAGATATCGCTTCAAAATACATAGTTTTTAGCATCAGATTTCCTGAAACCGATTATGGACTTATGTTAGTGGAGAAAAAGAGCAAAGTCAAAAGCGCAGTTGAACTACTAAAGGAGTTATCCCTCTTGCTTTTCCATTGCCCCGTGGCATAACAAACAAAACAAGCTCCTGCTTTTAACGCCTCCTCCTGTGAAGAAAACAGGCACTTGGATTTATTGACTCATTTACCCCAATTTATCTATATTAACAGCGATGTCAAGGACTTAGTTCTTTTTTTAATATATTTTTTTGAGTAGAATAGTCGCTATAATGGACCGAGCGAAGGATAACCGGCAAGATAAATGATATGTATATGGCATAAGGACAATATTATGAAGAATGGAATTCCACGCTTATTTTTTGTCATCACAGTTCTTGCCGGAATATACTCACCGGCACAGGAATCGAATCAGCAGACAGCCGAACCGGTAGATCTCGGCCGGGCCCTTGTCAATCCGCAGATGGGCTGGACGATGCACTTTTATTCGAACATTATCAGCAATTACGGCTCGAAACTCAAACCTTCCGATACGCTCGACGACTTCCCCGGCCTTTCGTGCGCTTACCTGCGGGTGCCCTGGTCGTTCCTTGAGCCGGAAGAGGGCAAATTCAACTTCTCCCTGCTGGACACCCCCGCCCAGCGATGGATCGATAAGGGCAAACAAATCGCACTTCGCATCAGCAGCACGGAATCATGGATGCGATGGGCGACACCCGAATGGGTGCAAGCCGCCGGCGCGAAGGGATACAATTTCACGGTCGGCAAAGGCGTCGACGAAAACGGGCCGTACTGGGAGCCCGACTACAAGGACCCGGTCTTCCTCGAAAAGCTCGACAATTTCCTCAAAGCCTTGGCCGACCGGTACGACGGGAATCCGAACGTCGCTTTTATCGACATCGGCTCGTTCGGCGTCTGGGGCGAAGGCCACACCTGGGCCAGCTCGAAATTGCCCTTTGACTTAGAATGCCGTAAGATTCACGTGGACCTGTATTGCAAGCACTTCAAAAAAACGCTGCTGGCAATCAGCGACGACTTCGCCGGAGCGGGCGAGCCGGGGCGGCATTT
>CAYTNN010000071.1:0-1524 GCA_964439135.1 uncultured Pirellulales bacterium | reverse complement strand
CGCTGCTGGCAATCAGCGACGACTTCGCCGGAGCGGGCGAGCCGGGGCGGCATTTCCCCATAACCGATTACGCCCTGTCCAAAGGCGTAACATTGCGTGACGACAGCATCTGCGTACAAGCCCCGCCGAACTCATGGTTTCACGCCGAGATGGCCCAGGAATTCTGGCCGAAACTGCCCGTCGTCCTGGAGCACGAGCACTACGGATCGAGCAAGCGGAAAAAAGCCTGGGGCGACGGCTCGCTCCTGCTACAGTCCGTCGAAGAGTACCACGCCAGCTACATGTCCATCCACTGGTGGCCGCGGATACTGCTGGATGAGAACCGTGATATTATCGACAAAATCAACCGCCGGATGGGATATCGCATTCAACTAAAGAAGGCGACTTTCCCCAAACGTATTCACTTGTCCGAGCCCTTTACAATCAAAAGCATCTGGGCCAATGCCGGCGTAGCCCCCTGCTACCCGGGAGGCTCCATCGCGTTCACCCTCAAGGACGAACAAGGCGGCATCGTCGCGGCACTCTGCGACGAATCATTCAACGTTCGTGACCTGTCAGTCGGCCCGGCAGGTAAAGCTCCGGCCAAAACCGTCAGCTCAACTTTCGCTGTAGCCCTGAAAACGTACGGCTTCGCACCGAACACCCAGCCGGGCACGTACGATTTATACGTCTCAGTCGGCATGCGGGACGGCACGCCAGTCATCGCCCTGCCGCACGAAAACAACGACGGCCATCGCCGATACAAACTTGGAACCATTCAACTTCCGCCGTCGAATTAATAAAGTACATCAAGACTCGCCGGCTCCTGAGACGGTTATTGTTATAATTCGGCCGGGTCCTGTTGGTAGAAATTTTTCATTTCATTATACAAATCCGGATGAAGTTCCTGCAGCTCCTTCGCCTTCTCGAAAAAACATTCGGTCGCGACGGCGAAGAACTCGGCGGGATTCACGGCGCCATACTCATCCAGGAAAGTGTCGCTGTTACGGCTAACGTCACGCCGGAGCTTCTCGTAGTCTTTCTCCAGGATGCGGGCCCAGGCGATATAGGTGGAATGATTCTGAATAACCGGGGTACTGTCGCCCCTGGCACCGGAGCTGTCGAGCTGGTGCGCGAATTCGTGAAAGACAACATTATGGCCATCATGAATATCGGCGGTACCGCGGCGGACGTTGTCCCATGACAGAACGACAGACCCGCGATGCCATGATTCACCAAGACGAACATCAGGGCCTTCGACGACAATTCCGCCAACGAGCTTCGGAACCCTCGGAGCCACGTATGAACGGGGGTATACTAGAATATAGTGAAGGCCGGGATAATAATCGGTCCGGCGGTGCAGCAGAAGCATGCAGGCCTGTGCCGCTATGGTGACTTTTATTTCATCGGTAATCTTCAGGCCGCCGCAGCCTTCGAATCTTTTCTCACCAATAAAGATTTGGATATGACGCTGCAGCTCCTTTTGGTCAGTCTCGGGCAGCAGCTTGTAGAACGGCACATTTCTTTCGATAATCGCCAGCCACT
>CAYTNN010000070.1:8959-19891 GCA_964439135.1 uncultured Pirellulales bacterium | reverse complement strand
GAGCGCCTGCTTTGGGAGCAGGAGGCCGTAGGTTCGAATCCTATCACCCCGATTTTGATGTCACTCCGGCGGCAATAATTCCGGCACCGCGTAAACGGGTAGTGATCCGAGGCTGACTTTCTCGTCAATTGCCTGTATTGCCGACATGAGCCGCGACGTGCGGCACGACCGGCCCTCGCCAGACGCTGCCGCCGAACGTAGTGACATACATTAAGGTCTCGTCCGACGGGTCGAACGTCACGCGCTGGACATTCGAGAACGGCAGATCGTCGAATGCCTCCCATGTCACGCCGTTATCCCGCGTGAGCCACAGGCCGGCACCGGGAGCGCCTTCGGTAAGAGTCATATAGATCCATCCGTCACGTTTGGGATGGAAATAGCCGCCGAATGTCTGGCGTCCCTGGCGTCCGATACGCTGCCAGGTTTTGCCGCCGTCTTCGGACCTGTATAATCCGCCGGACTTGTCCTGCCAGTTCGCATCGCATGTTCCGATGAGGATGATGTCACTGTCGTCAGGGTCAACGGAGAAGTCCTTTGGGTAAAGAAAAAGCCGGGATGCGTTAACCTTTTGCCATGTCCGGGCGCCGTCTCCGGACCGGTAGAGGCCCACGCCTTCGCTCATGAGCGGCTGTCCGCCAGCAGGGCGTTTGGCACAAATTATCGCGAAAAGCGTTCCGTCTTTATGCAGAGCCACGCGATAAACCCGCATGTTATTCGGGTGACCCAGGCCGTGCTTCTTTAGTGCCCAGGTCTTGCCGTCGTCGGTCGATTTGTATACGCCTTCGGTGAATACGCCGGCATATAACGTGCGTGCGTTTTTGGGGCTTTCGGGATCGAGCACGATGGAGGTGACAGCTTTGAGCGGAATACCTTTAGCCTCATGTTTCCATGAAGCACCGAAGTCATTCGAAATGCAAACTCCGCCGGTACGGTTGTGGCCGTGACGTTCGGAGATGATATTATCGTTGGGGATATCGTGCACGTCGGAGAATGCGCCCCACATCTTACCGGGCGTGTCGGGATCGAATGCAATCTCGTAGCAGGTATTCCGCCACGGGGCCCATGAGTCTTTGTCCCACCAAATCCACGTTTTACCGGCGTCGAGGGAGCGGGCAAAGCCGATGTCTGTGTAGGCAATATAGTGCCGGTTGGCTTCGAAAGGATCGACGTAGTAGTTCCACGTCGTGGTTACGACCAGACCGCTGCATGACCATGCGCAGCCGGCTTTGGCCTCCTGGCCGGGAGCGGGATATGTATCGCCGTTGAACCATGTCGTGCCGCCGTCATGTGTGATATAGGATTGGCTCCAGAGAAGGATCAATCGATCGGGATCAGTATTGCATATAGCAACTCCGAACGGCGTATCGCCCCCCTTAAAGGATTGTCCTGCGGATGCGGTGACATAGTTGGGAGCAACGTTATATCGCTCGAAACGCGGATCTTGGAAGTAGGTAGCGCGCCAGCTCTTACCACCGTTATCGCTGCGATAGACTGTTTCATGATGAGGGGGGTGGAATCCCGTGCCTGTATTCAGGACATACACCGTCAATGGATTTCTGTCGGTCGTGAGAATTTGCCGGTACTGGGCGATTGAACCGTAGGCCCATTGATCGGCCTTTTTCGTTTCGGTGTTGATACCACGACCCATCGCCTGCTGCCAGGTCTGGCCGCGATCGATAGAACTGTAAAGACCTCCTTTGAAAATGCCGCCCTGGTCTTTACTGCTTATCGTGCAGTAGAGAATGATGGTATTGTTAGCAGAATCCGAACCTGCCGCGAATCCCTGTATCGGTTTCCAGGGCAAACCATTGGCCTTGTCCGTCCAGGTCCGGCCATCATCGTCGGAACGCCAAATGCCCTTATCGGTGGCGGCGAACATGACATGCCCTCGACGAGTGCGGTCAAAATGGAAACCAATAACCTGGCCTTCCGGCCCGCTGCATAAAGTCCACGTAGTTCCGCCGTCACGCGACAGCCTGCATTTGCCGTCACGTGTGCCTGCGAGCAGAACTTTCGGGTCGGATGGGTTTATCGCTATTTCACCATAGAGAGACTCGCGAAGGTTGCCGAGAGGCGAGAAAGTTCTGCCGCGGTCGCGACTGATTCTGAGCTGGCCGCCCGATGAAGCATAAATGACGTCGGAATCGGAAGGATGAAATCCCGGCCGGCATCTTGTATCCGATTTAAGCTGAGCATGGTTGATCATGCGCCAGTTATGGCCACCGTCCTCGGAGATATATGCTGCGCTCATATCACAGTTGAGCATCATCAGATCAGGATCGGCGGGGGAAATCGCAGGCGAAAACATGCCGCCTCCCCCGGACAAACCAATGGGTTCCCAGGGAATCTTTCCATCGATTGTTTGTGAACGGACAGATTGCTGCTGGCAGTTTATCAAGATCAATAAGACTACGAAAATCCTGAGGTACCTGCAAAAAAAACACTGCGAGCTAAAATTCATTATACTGCCTTTCGGTTTGAACGGTTGTTGTCAGCGGTTTGTCACCTATCTTACCTCCGAGCGGGCCGGCCGGATTGAAACGTATCTGCCATCGCTCCGCAATATCGACGCCTGCGGGTGCCACAAACTTAACAGCAGTTGCCTGACGAATCTGCTCATCAGCGATCTCGAAAACGTGTAGAAAAAAGGAGCGGCTGCTATCGCCCGGGTCTCCGACCTCTATCCGCCAGGGGCACACCGGAGGTTTCATTCGATCCTTAGTCATATGGTTATATTGCGCCGTCTCTTCGAGCGGATGGCCCCATGCCTCTTTGCCGGGGCCGCCACGAGTGACGATCTGTGCCTTCTCCGGCAGCAAAGTGTGCAGAAACATCCGTGACCTGCCGTGAGACAACACATTTTTGTCACCGTCGGCTTCAGGCAGACTTAGCCACGTCAGATAATTTTCCCGTTGCTCGGGGCGGGTCGGGACATGGAGAAAGAAATGGCGGGCATAATCGGGACGAGTTGCTTCAACGCGATCGAAGACGATGAAATACTCACGCTGCCCACGAAGGTAAAGAAACTGCCGCGTTACTTCGCGGGCCTTTTTATCGCTGTAGCCTCTGGTAATATCCGCGGCGGCATAGGTGTAATCCGCGTTGTGCTCAAATGCCACGATATGCCCCCGCCGGCGCGGCAGACCGCTGCCTTCGTATACGTGTCGCAGAAGGCCGCCGTCGTTCTCATTGTTCCTGCTCCGGCGGAACCGCTCATTGGGATCGAAGATCGTGACAATATTGTAGATAAGCGAGCCGCCGGCATAATAGTCGCTGTCGTTGTGGCCCTGTCCGCCTTGCCGGGAGACCAGAGAGCCTCGCTTGCAGATCAGGAAATGGCCCTCGTCGTCCCGCGAATGCCCGGCGAACTGCGGGCCGCAGCCGAAGAATGCCCATGTGGCGTTTGGGTCGTTCCAGGCACTGCGCATGTAAACATGCCCCGCACCGGGAAAGAGATAGCCCAGTGGAAGCGTATCAGGGGGTGTTGCCTTTATCGAAGGATCGTAGCATGCAACACGTTGCCATCGTTCGCTCAGCCACAACCGGCCACGTTCGGAAAACCATTGCGAGAGCCCGTCGCGCAGTATCGGCGCGGCGCGGGCAAAGGCGGCGGGTCGAGCACCGTTGCCGTCGTCGATCCAGGCTGTGCGTTCGTTGTGGGGCATCATCGTATAAGCCACCCATAGCGGTGATTCGACCGGATACCCCCAGGGCTTTAACTGCTTGAATAAGTCTATGCCCGTTGCCGTGCGCCATGCGCCGAAGGCGTACGGGATTACGGCGACAGGCCCGTAAGCTCCGTGGCCATAGGATTCCGACCAGACGCCGCCCATCGTGTTGAAAGCCGGCACACATTCAGCCGTCACTCGTGTGTTCCATGAGTCGAGGAACATCCCGGCATCGGCCTCGTATTTCGTGCCTTCGCCCTTTATGGCAAGCGCAATGAGCAGCTTTTGTGTGATTGCATCGCGACAATTCATAACGTTCAGATGGATCGGTCCCCAGGTCTGGTTGTATTCCCAGTGGCCCCATTTGAGCAGAATGCGAGGTTCGTTAGTGAAATATCGCAGCCATGTTCCAAGAGCCTGGCCGAATTGCACCCGCTGCTGCTGCGTCAGAGCATCGAAAATCCAATCGTAGGCGAGCGCATGGTATCCGAAGTGACTGCCCTGAGGGTTCGAGATGATACTGCCATCGCCCCATTGATTTATGATGACATCGGCGTATTGTTGGGCATCGTGACCCTTGTGGCGTTCGACCAAGTAAGCGATGCCGCAGTTCATTAGGTCTTCGGGTATAGACCACTGATTGGAGAGGAACTGAATCCGGCCTGCTCTGACAGCATTGTCCGCGCGCTGCTTGAGAACTTGGTAGTCGCCGGCGAGCGGGCCATCGCACCGTTCGGCCAGCTCCTTTACGTCCTCAATAAACAGCCGCGGATGAGTTGCCTTGATATGATATTCGGCCCGGACAAAAGAGACGGTGGAGATAAGCACCATTAATGATGTAACACAAAGTCGCCGAATCATATTAGATATCACTCCATCCACATGTGTATCGTCCCGGTATATTGGCTACAAGTTAAAGAACATATTGCCATATTCTCCACAGCAGTACAAGCGTTTTGTTGTGCCGGGGCTACGATTCAATTTTTACCATCACTGTGCCGGCCGGGTCTGCAGCAGTCAAATACCTGGAATAGCTATTTGGAGAGTTGAAAACATGCAGCATAGTCCTGCCGGAAAATCCGGCCGCACCACAAAAATAGATCATCAATCCCTTGTATACAAATGCTGCCAAAGATGGTAAACTCTTTAACCGTTTCATAATTTGGTTATCACGACACGAAGAATTATTAATACTTGTGCAGGGGTAACACATGAATCTACATAGTATTGACATTGCCATCATCTTTACCTATCTGGCGTTAACGGTTCTAATCGGCTTCTGGATTTCCAAGCGAGCCTCCAAGGACCTGGACTCCTATTTTCTCGGTGGCAAAAGCCTGCCTTGGTATATCCTCGGCATCTCGAATGCATCCGGTCAATTCGACATCACTGGGACCATGTGGCTGGTGTACCTGTGTTTTGTCTACGGCCTCAAGAGTATATGGATTCCATGGGTCTGGCCTACGTTTAACCAGATATTTCTTATGGTCTATGTCGGTATGTGGCTGAGGCGTTCCAATGTACTGACCGGCGCCGAATGGATAAAGACCCGGTTCGGCCAGGGCACCGGGGCCAACCTGGCCCATATAAGCGTGGTCATTTTCGCCCTGATAAACGTGATTGGCATGATTGCTTACGCGTTTAAAGGTATCGGCAAATTCGCCCAGATTTTGCTGCCGTGGAGCCTGAATGAGAATACCTATGCGATGATTATACTAACGATTACAACGCTCTATGTCGTCAAGGGCGGCATGTACAGCGTCGTTCTGACCGAGGTGCTGCAATTCGCTATTATGACTATCGCCTCGGTTGCCGTGGGCGTGATTGCCATCCACAATGTCAGTCCCGAGATGATAGACGCCGTCGTGCCGGCCGGATGGCAAAACCTTTCTTTTGGATGGAGGCTCGACTTGAACTGGTCCGGCGCGTTAGACATGGTCCAGGCCAGTATCACAAAGGATGGATTCTCTCTATTTACTGTGATTATGATGCTCATGCTGTTCAAGGGCGTGATGGCCAGCATGGCCGGCCCGGCACCGAATTACGATATGCAGCGTGTTCTGGCTACGCGAAGTCCCAGGGAAGCGTCGCTGATGAGCGCAACAGTTAACGTAGTCTTATATTTTCCTCGCTATATGTTGGTGGCGGGTTTGACGATTTTGGCCCTCGGCCCGCTGCGGGAAACGCTTCAGGGCATGTGGACAACTGCCGCTCAAAGTGGTGGACAGCCTGACTTCGAACAGATCCTGCCGGTTGTTATACAAAGCTCCATCATTCCTGTGGGTCTTACCGGACTGCTGCTGGCGGGATTGCTGGCGGCTTTTATGTCCACTTTTGCGGCGACAGTTAATGCCGGACCGGCTTATATCGTGAATGATATATACAAACGCTTTATCAATCCGACCGCCTCCAACAAGTTGCAGATCCGAATGAGTTATGCCACTTCCGTTTTGGTAGTGGCCGTGGGCATTGTTTTCGGATTTCTGACGGAGAGCATTACTAATGTGACACTCTGGATTGTGGGCGGTCTGTACGGCGGGTATGTAGCAGCCAATCTGCTGAAATGGCACTGGTGGCGATTCAACGGTTTCGGCTTCTTCTATGGAATGATAATCGGCACCCTTGGAGCCCTGATAGTCCCTCCGATAGTAGAGCATTTCTGGCCCGGTACAAATACACTCTATGCCTTTCCATCTATCTTTCTGTTTTCGGTGCTGGGGTGTTTCCTGGGTACGCTTTTGTCCAAACCGGAGGACGAAGAAATCCTCAAGGACTTTTATATGACCGTTCGTCCCTGGGGATTCTGGAAGCCGATCGTAGAGAAAATAAAGGCCGACGATCCCGGTTTCGAGCCAAATACCGGCTGTGGCCGTCACTGGTTCAATATAACTGTGGGCATAATCTGGCAAGTTACCTTGGTGACTTTACCAGTCTATATCGTGATTCAAAATCCCCGGGGTATTGTTGGAACGTTAGCAGTGCTGGTCGCAACGACACTGATTCTCAAGAAGAGCTGGTTCGACCATCTTCCCAGTGACAAGTAATGAAATCCTGATTCATGCTGGATCATCATGTTGTATGAAACGGTACAACAATTTAGTCAGGCTGTAAGGAATGAGCTGGAGAATAATCTCGTTCCATTCTGGCTTGAAAGGTCGGTCGATTCGGAAAACGGCGGATTTACAGGCCAAATGTCCAATGACGGAACGATCGATCCGAGGGCTCCCAAGGGATTGATTCTGAACGCCAGAATCCTTTGGACCTTTTCGGCTCTGTATCGATTTAACAAAGATAACAGATACCTCGATATGGCCCGGCGAGCGTACGATTATCTTGAGACATACTTTTGGGATCGTTCGCAAGGCGGGGTATTTTGGCAGGTGGATTTCCAGGGACATCCTCTGGATAATAAGAAGAAAATTTACGGCCAGGCGTTCTATATCTATGCGCTGGCAGAATACTATCAAGCCTTTGGAAGCGACCCGGCGATCAAACTTGCCAGGCAGTTATACGATCTTATCGAAACGAACAGTAGGGATAAAATCTATGGGGGGTATGTCGAGGTCTGTAACAAGGACTGGTCTGTTGCCGAGGATTTGCGACTCAGCGAAAAGGACATGGATGAGAAGAAGTCCATGAACAATCACCTGCACTTGCTGGAAGCCTATACGAATCTATATCGTATCTGGCCCGATACCGAGCTTCGGCAGCGTTTGACAGAACTCATTGATTTGTTTGACGAGCGAATTGCAGACCAGGCCTCGGGCCACCTGAATCACTTTTTTGACGAGAAGTGGCAGCCCAAATCGGCCAACTACACATTCGGTCATGACATTGAGGCCAGTTGGCTGCTGTGTGAGGCTGCTGAAGTTCTGGACGATCCGAATGTAACGTCACGGGCTCAGAGTTTGGCGCTGCGACTGGCACGGATCACTCTGGCTGAGGCGCTCGATGACGATGGCGGTTTATGTTACGAAGGCCAGGCGGGAAAAGTCACAGATCCGAACCGGGAATGGTGGCCTCAGGCAGAGAGTGTCGTGGGCTTTCTGAACGCTTACGAGCTGTCTTCTGACCAGTCTTTCCTCGAAGCGGCCCTGAAGGCGTGGAGCTTTATCGAAGAATATTTTATCGACAAAAAAAATGGTGAGTGGTTCTGGCGGATTGATCGAAACGGCAGTCCGGATCCTGCCGAGCCGAAGGTTTCGCAGTGGAAGGGACCGTATCACAACGTGCGCACATGTTTGGAGACCATAAGAAGACTCCGGCAGATCGCTTCAGCGGATACGAACTAATATAACAGCAGCAGGAGGACAGAATAAATGAATGAAAACGAATATAAAAAACGAGTCAAGCAGCTTCTGGCCGAACATGAGGCTCTCATCAAGCGGCTAAACGAGAAGACAACAAACACAAACGGTATTGTGCAGCGTTATCAGCACCCCGTGCTAACGGCGGAACACACACCTGTTTTCTGGCGATACGATCTCGACCCTACGACGAATCCGCTGCTCTGCGAACGCATGGGTATAAACAGCACGTTTAATGTCGGAGCCATTGAGCTGGACGGACGGATTTATCTTTTGGCGCGTGTCGAAGGAGCAGATCGAAAATCTTTCTTCGCCGTCGCCGAGAGCAGCACCGGCATCGACCGATTTCGATTCTGGGATTACCCCGTAGAGATGCCGCCGGCGGACCCGGAGGAAACCAACGTTTATGATATGCGTTTAACCAAACACGAGGACGGCTGGATCTACGGGCTGTTTTGTGCCGAGCTTCATGATCCAAATCACCCTGAAGATCCCTCGGCCGCCATTGCTCGCTGCGGCATAGCCCGCACCAAAGATTTGAAGGATTGGCAGCGGCTGGGCGATCTCAAGACTCCGTCGGCCCAGCAGCGAAACTGCGTGCTGCACCCGGAATTCATCGACGGCAAGTACGCCTTTTACACGCGGCCCATGGCCGACTTCAAATCCACCGGCACCGGTGAAGGAATCGGCTGGGGCCTGTGCGAGGACATTGAGCATGCCATGATTACTGATGAGGTAATTATTGACCGCTGCACTTACCACACAATCACCGAGGGTAAGAACGGTCAGGGGCCGGTTCCCATCAAGACGAAAAAAGGCTGGCTCCATCTGGCCCACGGAGTGCGTGACACCGCTGCGGGGTATCGTTACGTCTTATATATGTTCCTTACCGACCTGAACGAGCCCTGGAAAATAATCGCAAAGCCCGGCGGATATTTCATGAGCCCGCAGGGGGACGAAAGAACAGGCGACGTTTCCAATGTGCTCTTCTCCAACGGCTGGGTCGCCCGAGATAATGGCGATGTGTTTATCTACTACGGCTCATCCGACACGCGAACCCACGTCGCGACCAGCTCAGTGGAAAAGCTGCTGGACTACGTCATAAACACACCGCCGGACGGGCTGCGAACTAACCGGTGCGTCAAACAGCGATGTGAATTGATCGAGAAAAATCTCGCCAATGCCTGGTGGAAGCCGCTTGCGTAGAGATATTCTATAAGACAAGCCAATTTACAAAAGGAGACATGATATGAAAAGAACAATTATTTGCTGGATAATTCTGCTGACGTTGGGTGTTGCGCTCGTCGCTGAAGGCGGTTCGAATTCTACGCTCAAACTGACCGATCCGCTGGCCACTCCTGAAACCAAAGCCCTCTATCGAAACCTTTACAAAGTAGCGAAAGAGGGTGTCCTGTTCGGCCATGAGGATACGCTGGCCTATGGCGTGGGATGGAAGTCGACCGACAAGGATTTCGACAGCGACGTTCACCGTGTCTGCGGCAAATTCCCAGCGATTTTCGGCTGGGATATCGGCCATATCGGCACAGCGGCGAACATCGACGATGTCCCTTTCGAGAATATGAAGATCTGGATCGCGAAGGGCTACGAAAAAGGCGGCATCAGCACGATAAGCTGGCATGCCCGCATTCCCGGCACAAAAGAAAACTCCTGGACCCAGAAAAAAGTTGTGAATCGTCTGTTACCCGATGGGGACCTGCACGAGACTTATAAGGCCAAGCTGGATCAGGTCGCGGCCTTTTTCGCCGACCTGAAAGGTCCAAAGGGCGAACCTGTCCCCATCATCTTTCGACCCTTCCACGAGCACAACGGAAACTGGTTCTGGTGGGGAGCCAAGTGGTGTACGCCGGATGAATACAAGCAGATTTGGCGATTTACGATAGATTACCTTAGAAAGACGAAAGGCCTGCATAATATCATCACCGCCTACTCTCCCGACCGTTTCAAAGATCGCCAGGAGTATCTCGAACGCTATCCCGGCGACGATTATATCGATATCATCGGCCACGACAACTACGGGTATTTCAGGTCAATAAAGACAAAAGACGAAGCCCGACAAGCATTGGAGACTGTGGTCTCATTGGCCGAGGAGCGGAACAAAATCGCGGCCTTCACCGAAACAGGTGTCGGTCAGGGCCCCGCCAATGCAAAATGGTGGACAGACATACTGCTTGAAGTCATCAAGTCCAGCCTCTCGACCAAAAAAATCGCATGGGTTTTGGTCTGGCGAAACGCCGACAAGCGTCAGAACTACGCCGCCTTCCCGGGTGCTGCAACTGTCGAGAACTTCAAGGCCTTCGAAGCAGATCCGATCACATTGTTCATGGAAGATCTGCCGGATATGTATAAGTGATATCACATCAAGGTTTTGAGTCAGGCGACGTACAGAAGGCCGCATTGATCTTTTCGTTATGTGGCGTCTCAAAGCTTCTAATGATGATAAACTTGAATCTGGCATAGATTATTAGATTTTTATAAATATTTTTGCAATATTTCATTTAGTAGAGACGTCTGACTGGTTAAATCAAGAATCAGTAGATTTTGTCTAAACTCTTCCCGGGGAGGATTTGGCATTCTATTGTAATAAAGCTTAGTAACGTTGCTTGACAAAGCAATATGATGATGTATGAAAAAAGCCGGTGGAATTAAAGGGTATTATGAAGAGATTAGTTTTGTTTCAACTGATCGTAATTTCTGCTTTGATTAATGTCGATGTTTTTGGAGATTCGGCCAATGATTCCTGGCCGACATGGCGTGGACCGAATTATAGCGGAGTCTCTCCAAAAGGTAATCCGCCATTAACGTGGAGCGAAACGGAGAATGTCAAATGGAAGGTCAAGCTGACCGGGGACGCCTCGAATTCAACGCCGGTTATCTGGAAAGATAAGATATTCTTCCAAACGGCGATAAAAACTGATGTGCAAGGCAAACCTGAAGCG
>CAYTNN010000070.1:0-8859 GCA_964439135.1 uncultured Pirellulales bacterium | reverse complement strand
GGAAAAATGCAGGTTGTCACCAGTGCAACAAATCTGATTCGCAGTTATGATCTCGAAACGGGAGATATTATCTGGCAGTGTAGCGGCCAGACTCGAAATGTGATCCCCTCGCCGGTGACAGGTTTGGGGATGGTTTATTGTACAAGCGGCTTTCGGGGCAGTTCTCTACAGGCAATCGAATTAGGGCAGACGGGAGACCTAAGCGATACCGATGCAGTTAAATGGCAAGTCAAAGAAGCAACGCCCTACGTGCCGTCACCGCTTCTTTACGGCGACAAGTTATATGTCTGTTCTGTCAATCAGCCAGTCATATCCTGTTACGATGCCAAAACCGGAAAAGCTTACTTCCTCAAGGAGCGATTGCAGGAGATCAACGGAATCTATGCATCTCCCGCTGGAGCGGCGGATCGAGTCTATTTCGTAGGTCGAAACGGGGTAACCTGTGTACTAAAACATTCCGACAAATTCGAAATCCTTGCTGTCAACACACTTGATGACAAAATCGATTGCTCGCCAGCTTTTGTGGGTAATGAAATTTATCTAAAAGGTAAGGAAAATTTATATTGCCTAACCAACTCAGATTCTTAATAATTGTGGTATAACATTCAGTATCGGAAGATTCTTGATTGAAATAAAATTTGACAGGACACAAATTAATGTCCAAATGCTAACCTTTTTTGGGAGAAAACGTTATGAAAAGCCAAACATTTCACAAGGCAGCCCTGTATTGTTCGCTGGTGCTGATAGTTGTGCTCTCGGCGCAGGTCCTTGCCCAGCCGTCATCGCCTCGCGGAACTCGCGGAAGGGGAATATACGGTGATTGGCAGATCAAAGTCGAGTTCGGTGAGCGGCAAATGGAATCGATTCTGTCGTTTTCCAGAGACAGCGAAGGCAACATGACCGGGCAATGGATCAGTTTCTGGGGAGCCAATGATCTAAAAGATGTCAAGTTCGAGGACAACAAGCTCAGCTTTGTCCAGTCCGTTCGATTCGGGGACAATGAATTTACCCAGAACTTCGCCGGAACGGTCGAGGACGGAAAGATAACCGGAGTTCTGACCAGTGACAGGGGTGAGTCCAAGCTCGAAGGCCAGCGCAGCCTGCGCATGTCCAGAGCAGTCGGAAACTGGGAATTGAAATACAAATTCGGTGATCGAGAAATAACAACTACACTCGCTGTTAAAGCCGGCAAAGAAGGTGATCTGTCGGCTGAATGGCAGAGCCAGCGGGGCGAAAGTAAGATTACGGATCTGCAATACGAAAGGGGCAAGCTGACTTTCAAGCGAGAAAGCAAGTTCCAGGATCGACAGATGGTATCTACTTTCGAGGGGACAATTGGAAGAGATAATACGCTTACCGGCGTAATAAAATCGGAGAGGGGAGAGGTGCCTGTTGAAGGAACTCTAATTGGTGCCCCCCTTATCGGCACGTGGAATCTCGATATTGAATCCGAACGGGGTACTCGCAAACAAAGATTGGTAGTCAATCCGGACCTCAGCGCGCTCTACGGATCCAATCTAATTAAAAAGATCAATCTCGACAGCGACAAGGTAAGCTTCAAGTACATCATGACGTTCGGTGACCAGGAATTCGAAACGAGCTTCGCAGGAAAATTAGCTGAATCGAAGATTACCGGCGAATTGACCACGTCAAGAGGCACCCAGAAGATTAAAGGTACGAAAGTTGTCCGTACATTCAGAAGACGCAGTACAGAATAGATAAAACGTGTTTTTTAAGACCGCTGTTTGCAATCAGATATGACTGTACTTTGTGAGCATCGTGTGTAAGTTTTGATCTTTGCCGTAAAAGTGCATTTTTAGGACTTAATCACACGAGAGTACAGTCATACTCTGCATTGCCCAGACCATATCAATTGGAAAGCTTCTTTAGCAGTATGTCATTTGATATTTCCTCTGAGAAATAACATTTCCTGATTAATGAGACCGGGCATTCCTGCCGAAAAATCGATATAAGTGTGATATACTGTAGAGAAAAGGTACCTACAGCAACAAACAGGCAAAAAAACCTTGAGAGCGAACAAAATTATAGGTATAATCGTAAATGAATAAAGACAGGCAGGTTTATTCTATTATATATTGCGTGCCATTATAATTCTTACGTTTATTTCATAACCGACCTTGCCTTTAAGAAAATAAGAGGATTTCTTTTTGCCGGTTTCTTTATGTGCTCTATGTATTACTTCTGATTAGAGCCTGATTAACGTAAGAGGAACATCGATATGTGCTTTTTTGAGTGGATTTTACAGCTTTTCAGCCGCTTAAAGAATCGCTCTGTACTGAATCACCTTTATGCTTCTGCATTTGGAGATCTTTTACTTTATTTCCCGCTCGATAATGCAAATATGCTGCGGCTGTGTAAACTGCAGCGTTATAATATTTATATCATATAGCTAATTTTGGGAGGACACAAAAATGAAAGCAATAGCAAGTCTTGCCGGAAAGTTGCTTTTTGTGCTGATTCTGCTGGCAGTTGCCGGGTATTTGTCTGCCGCCGAATCGCGGATTGACCTGTGGAAGCAGGTGGACGCAGCGCTTGAAAACAGGCTGCCCAGGACCGCTCAAACGATTCTGGACCAAATTATCCCGGCAGCAATGGAGGACCAGGCTTATGCCGAGGCAACCAGGGCCATTTGTCTGAAGATTTCGCTGGAAGGGCAAATTCAAGGGGGCAAGGCTGAAGAGCAGATTGTCCTCTTGGAGACGGAAATTGCTGAAGCTCCCGAAGAAATGAAGCCGGTAATGGAAACGATTCTGGCCCATTGGTACTGGCAGTATTTCCAGCAGAACAGTTGGCGATTCATTCAGCGTACCCAGACCGCCGAACCGTCGGGAGAGGATATCACAACTTGGGACCTGCCCCGTATCCTGGCGGAAATTGATACACACTTCATGGTTGCCCTGGATGCAGAGCAGCAGCTAAAGACAATCCCTATAGATGAGTGGGACGATTTGCTGGAAGAAGGAACCGTGCCGGACAGCTACCGACCTACTCTTTATGACTTTCTGGTTTTTGAAGCCTTGTCGTTCTACAGTGCCGGCGAACAGGCCGGCACCATACCCCAGGACTCTTTTGAAATCATGGACGACAGCCCCATCTTCGGAACCGTTGCCGAGTTTCTCGCATGGCAGCCCGAAACCACGGACACGGACTCGGCCAAGCTCAAAGCCATCGGCCTGTATCAGGATTTGCTAACCTTTCATCAGGACGATTCCGACAAAAGCGCTTTTATTGATGCGGATTTGAATAGGCTTATGTTCGGATATAACTATGCATTAGGGCCCGACAAGACCACATTGTACATTACTGCTCTGGAGCGATTAGTGGATTTCTGGTCAGATTCCGAGATCACCGCTCTGGCGTTATACGAGTGGGCTAGAGCCGTGCAAAGCCAGGGAGACTATGTCCAGGCCCATGTATTGGCGAGCCGGGGATGGGATGAGTATCCGGACAGTATCGGCGGAGCAAAGTGTTATAACCTGATCCAACAAATCGAGGCAAAGTCCGCCTCTATTAAAACCGAGCGAGTCTGGAACGATCCACTGCCGGACATTGAGGTTACTTATCGTAATGTAACCCGTGTCTACTTCAAGGCGGTACCGTTTCAGGCAGATGACGCGATTCAGAATATCTGGAGTTATATCGACAACGATGAATTGGAAAGCCTGCTCGGGATTCAACCAGCCCTCGAGTGGAGCGAGGACTTGCCCCCAACAACCGACTATCAGTCCCGCACCGAGATGCTGCCGGCCCCCGTGGAGCTTGAGAAAGGCTTCTACTTCATTATTGCCAGCCACGATCCTTCCTTTGGTGAGAACGATAATAAAGTCAGTGTGGCACGTATCTGGGTAAGTGACTTGGCGCTTGTCGTTAGAAGTCTTAAACAGGAAGGCACGGTAGAGGGATTTGTGCTCGATGCCAAGAGTGGCCAACCGCTCGTCAACGCTAAGGTTACCCGCTGGACCTACAACAACATAAACGGGTGGTCGTACCGGCTCACCGACCAGACATACACAAACGAGATTGGGCTATTCTATTTCTCTCGTGTGGATGATAATCAATTTTTGATCGTCGCCGAATACGAAGGCCAAAAACTGGCCACTGAGAATACTTATTATGTCCATTCACCCCGGAGCAAGCCGGTCCCCAGCGAACAGACTGTATTTTTCACCGACCGGTCGCTCTATCGCCCAGGCCAGACCATCCACTACAAGGGCATCTGCATCCATACGGATACTGTCAGCGACAACTACCAGACGCTCCCAGGCCAGCCGTTAACCGTGGTATTCAGGGATACGAATGGTCAGGAAATTGCGAGTCAGGAGCATATATGTAACGATTACGGCTCTTTCAGCGGTAGCTTCACGGCTCCCCGTGATCGTCTGATGGGCCGAATGTCTCTAACGACTGTACCACAGGGTGCCCGACAGCAGGTTCCATACGGCAGTGCATCCTTCAACGTGGAGGAATATAAGAGGCCCAAATTCCGTGTTCAACTCGAACCACCCGCCGAAGCGCCAAGGCTCGATACGGAAGTCGTGGTACCGGGTACGGCTACGGCATACACAGGAGCAGCCATCGGCGGAGCCAAGGTCGAATGGCGCGTTGTACGGCAGATACGGTTTCCATTCTGGTGCTGGTGGGCCCGCTGGATTTACCCTTCGGCAAATGAGCAGGCCATCGCCCACGGCTCGACAGTTACGGAAACCAATGGTTCGTTTTCAATCACCTTCACGGCCAAACCCGACCTGTCTATTCTCGAAGAAGATGAACCGATATTCGTGTACAGAATCTATGCTGATGTGACCGACACGACGGGCGAGACCCGTTCGGACGTGCATATTGTGCGTGCCGGATATACGGCTCTGGCGGCTGCGATTTCCGCCGATACATGGCAGACAATAAACAACCCTGTAGAATTAACCATCACAACTCAATCAATCGACGGTCAGCCTGAGCCTGCCGAAGGCACTGTGCAGATTTATACGCTGAAACAGCCGGATAGAGTCATTCGCCCCAGCCTGGGATCGACAGGGCAAGAGCCGGATCCGTCTAATCCGGAAACATGGGAGCTGGCGGACCTGGTCAGCGAACACTCCTTCCAGACTGATGCCGATGGACAGACCACATTATCTGTAACTTTAGAGGCCGGCATCTATCGTGCGATGCTGCAGACACAGGATCGTTTCGGTAAATCGGTCGCCGCACAGCGCACGATTCACGTCGTTGATCCCCAGGCGGAACATTTTAATGTGCGCCTGGCCAATCACTTTGCCGCTCCGGCATGGTCTGTTGAACCGGGCGAGACGTTCGTGGCTCTATGGGGCACCGGATACGATACCGGACAAGCTTATGTGGAACTGGAATGCCGGGGCAATGTTTTGCGCGCTTGGTGGACAGACCCCGGCAAGACCCAGGAAGTCATCGAACAACAAGTTACCGAAGATATGCGAGGCGGATTCACCTTGCGCGTTACTTATGTACGCGAGAATCGCGCGTATATCAACGAGCGGATTGTAAACGTGCCCTGGACAAATAAGCAACTAACCATCCAGTGGGAACGTTTCAGATCTCTGCTGGAGCCGGGCCAGGAGGAAGTCTGGACGGCAATTATCACAGGCCCGGATGCAAGCAAAGCAGTCGCCGAGATGGTAGCGGGTATGTATGATGCGTCTCTGGATCAATATCTCCAGCACTATTGGGCACAGAGTTTCTCGGGTTTTCGCAGCGAGTCGCCAAGATTGTACAGCCGATTCGAGAACAGCGAGATTTCATTCAGTACAGAACTTTATGACTGGTATATATATTACATATCTGATGATTTAATCTACCGTCATTTCCCTTATGACATTGTGTATCCATTTTATAGCATCTGGTATGGAGGTTACAGGGGTGGCGGTGGCGGCGCTGCTCCGCTGCCGCCGGCTATGGGCCGTGGTGGTAGTGGCGATGAGACTACTTCTTCTGACTCAGAAGATGATCAAGGGCAGGAAGATAAATCCGGTTCGGAACCGGCTCCGGACCTTAGCCAGGTTTCCGCGCGCGAAAATCTCAACGAGACAGCGTTTTTCTACCCGCACCTTGTGTCCGATGCCGAAGGCGTTGTCCGGATCGAGTTTACCATACCGGAGGCCCTGACCGAGTGGCGGTTCATGGGCTTTGCCCACGACAATCAACTGCGCAGCGGCTTTTTAACGGACACGACCGTCACGGCCAAAGACCTGATGGTCGAGCCCAATCCCCCCCGGTTCGTGCGAGAAGGCGACATCATTGAATTTACGGTCAAGGTAACCAACCAGTCCGCCGCCCGACAGACGGGCAAGGTGGGTCTTCTTTTGACCGATGCGCGTACCCTGGAGTCCCGGGACGAGGCTTTGGGCAACCTGTCCCCGGAGCAGGACTTCGATGTGCCCAGCATGGAGTCACGTACATATTCGTGGCGGCTGACCATACCGGATGAATGTGATTTTCTTACATACAAAGCCGTGGGTGCTACGACCCGGCTCAGTGACGGCGAGGAAGGATATCTGCCGGTCTTGAGCCGACGAATCCTGGTGACCGAATCTCTACCCCTGCCCATACGCGGCCCGCAGACGAAGGAATTCGAATTCACCAAACTTCTGGAATCGGGCCAGTCGGAGACTCTGCGTCACCAGAGCCTTACAGTACAGATGGTCTCCCAGCCCGCGTGGTATGCGGTAATGGCCTTGCCTTACCTGATGGAATATCCGTATGAGTGCAGCGAGCAGATATTCAACAGGCTCTATGCCAATACACTGGCCTCTTATATAGCCAATTCAGACCCGAAAATTCGGCATATTTTCGACCAGTGGAAAGCAACGCCGGCCCTTGATAGTCCGCTGGAAAAGAACGAAGACCTAAAATCAGTAACACTGGAGGAAACCCCCTGGGTCAGGCAGGCTATAGATGAGTCTGAGGCGCGTAAGAACGTGGGAATCCTGTTCGACGAGAACCGTCTCAATGACGAAACCTCGCGAGCACTATTCAAGCTCCAACAGATGCAACATAGCGACGGCTTGTGGCCCTGGTTCCCGGGCTGCAGTGGTAGCGAGTATATTACGCTCTATATCACAACAGGATTCGGGCGTTTGCGTCATTTAGGTGTCAGTCAGATAGATGTCAGTTGCGCAATAAAGGCACTGGACGCTCTGGACTACTGGATGCATTGGCGATACTTGAAGATACTCGAAGACGGCGATAAAGACGAAAATCATCTAAGCTCCACAGTCGCGTTTTACCTGTACGGGCGCAGCTTCTTCCTTGCCGACAAGCCGGTTGACAGTCAATACCAAGAGGCCATTGACTACTGGCTCGGCCAGGCCCGTCAGTACTGGACCACACTATGGCGTCAGTCTCAGGCTCATCTGGCCATCGCACTCAAACGCTTCGGCGATCTTCAGGTACCCGACCAGATAATGCAGTCGATTCGGGAATACAGCGTCACTAATGATGAACTCGGCATGTACTGGCGAGACACTGAACACAGTTGGTGGTGGTATCATGCCCCGATTGAAACACAGGCCATGATGATCGAGGCTTTTGATGAGGTCGTCGGCGATGCGCAAGCGGTCGAGGATTGCAGAGTCTGGCTGCTCAAGCAGAAACAGACGCAGAATTGGAAAACCACTAAAGCCACAGCCGATGCTATTTATGGATTGCTCCTAAGAGGTACCGATTTCCTCGCTTCCAACGCTCTGGTAGAGGTGGCGCTTGCGGGCGAATGGATCCAGCCCGAATATGTCGAAGCCGGCACCGGATTCTATGAAGAGCGTTTTATCCGCGGCGAGATTGAGCCTGCTATGGGCCATATCACCATCAAGAAGGTCGATGAAGGCGTTAGTTGGGGCAGCGTTCACTGGCAGTATCTTGAGGACATGAGCAAGGTCACGCCCTATGAAGGCACACCGCTCCAGCTCAAAAAAGACCTGTTCGTCAAGAGAACCACCAACGAGGGCCAGGTTTTGTATCCGATAGGAGATTCCCTTGCCGTGGGCGATGAGCTGGTGGTTCGCATTGAGTTGCGGGTGGACCGTGATATGGAATACGTCCATCTAAAAGACCAGCGGGGCAGCGGCACCGAACCGGTCAACGTTCTCAGTCGCTACCGTTACCAGGACGGCTTGGGCTACTATGAGAGCACGCGTGACACCGCGACGCACTTTTTCATGGACTATCTGCCCAAGGGCGTGTATGTCTTCGAATACAGTACCCGTATCCAACACAAGGGAAAATACCAAACAGGCATGGCCGCTATACAGTGCATGTACGCACCGGAGTTTAACAGCCATTCGGAGAGTTTCGATCTGGAAGTCAGGTAGCCTGGACCGATTCAGCTATTTATAGTCGATCCAAATATTAAGGACAGACTGCTAAACGCCGGCGTTAGAAATCATGTCGGCCTTCTGTCTCCAAACGCATCGAAAAGGTCGAAGTCGTCTCTTTTGTTTCGATTCCGTCGCCAGTGCTGTTTGCATATCTTCCAGCCAAAGCCCCGCGATTGGCTTTGTTTGGCTTTGTTTTTTTCGGCTCCGCAGGTCGGTTTATTGCCATAATTTCCTTTCATATAAGACTTTGCGCCAATTTGCCCATTTCAAAATTGGCTTTGTTTTTTCAAATCGCCTTTCAACCCCCAGCGCAGGTCTGGGGGCTAACACGGATTGGGTTTGTTTGGCTTTGAATTGGGTTTGTTTTCACCAAGTGTCCAATCCGATATATTCATCGTATCCCCTTGTTATAATTGACTTTACGCTCATTTTGCCCATTCGTAAATTGGGTTTGTTTTTTCAACTTAAGCTCAATTTTTCGTCGTTTTCTACTCTT
>CAYTNN010000069.1:16823-20374 GCA_964439135.1 uncultured Pirellulales bacterium | reverse complement strand
GTCGCCGGCAGCGAAAGATTTTTTTTGACTTACAAAGGCGCCAAAGAAAAAAGCAACTTCAAAAAGAGACAAGAGATCGAGACTGAAATCATAGAAGCGGAATCCACAAAAAAACTGCTCTCTGCATTGGGCTATGAAAAGGTCATGATCGTTGAGAAAAAGCGTAACCTTTGGCAGTTTGGCGGATGCTCCGTTGCTTTGGACCAGTTGCCGTTATTGGGCGCTTTTGTAGAGATAGAAGGGCCGGATGATGAAACAATCACCGATGTACAACAGAGACTGGGGTTTGCAGACTTACCGCACATCGCAAAGAGTTACGCCCAGTTGATAAAGGAAGAACACGACCGAAGTAACGCTTAGTTTAGAGCACGTGAATGGAATCGCGCGATAAAAGATACGAAATATGAAACCGGACGATGGCTACATTACATATATCCTAAATCCCAAAGCCGGCGCCACCAGTAGCAAGCGAACGGGACGCCAGTTCGAGCAATACCTAATTAAAAAGGGATTCAAGGTTAAAACCTGTTTGACCAGGTCTCTTGACCATGCGTGTGAATTGGCTACCAATTCAGCAGTCGATTACGACTGTGCGATGGTAGTCGGTATAGGCGGGGACGGTACGCTTAGAGAGATCGCTCACGGCCTCGAAGGCAGCAACAAGCCGTTGCTGATTATACCTCACGGGACGGAAAATCTGCTTGCTAACGAACTGGGCTTTGATGAAAAACTGAAAACCATCATACGAACGTTCGAAGCCGGATACGTTCGGCCTCTGGATTTGGGAAATGCAAACGGCAAGTGCTTTACTTCTATTGCCGGCTTCGGATTCGACGGCGAAGTCGTAAAACGGGTCAGCGAACAGCGAGCCGGACATATCGATCACTTCGATTACCTCTGGCCGATCTGGAGAACATTCTGGGAATACAAATTCGAGACAATGAAAGTAGAAGTTGATGGAGAAGAGATTTTCGATGGCCCCGGCCTGGTCTTCGTCGGTAATATTTCGAGATATGCCGTGGGTCTGCAGATACTGCACTATGCCGATTTTTCTGATGGCTTATTAGATGTATGTATTTACAAATGTGCCTCTCATCTTCGCCTGGCCAAGCACTCACTGATGACGATTCTGAAACACCATGCCAATAGGCGCGATGTCATCTATCGCCAGGGCAAAAATATTTCAGTAAGTTCCAGCAGTACTCGTATCAGAACTGAAATAGACGGCGACCCCGGCCCGGTCCTGCCGGTGCAGATCAATGTAATAAAGCACGCAGTTAATTGCATCGTACCAGAAGGTGCTAAACCTGCGGGTATAAGAACAAGAATTATCAGGGCAATAGGATAAGAAAGCAAATTGTGTCTTATTCTTCAAGATTGCCAATCGAATAGAATAGACACTCTGATTTTGGATTGAAGGAAATAATCGGATGAATTTCAGAATCGGTGAAGTTGAGATCGGCCTGGATGTACCTTTATTCCTAATGGCTGGTCCCTGCGTAATCGAAAGCAAAACCTCCTGTATCAACATTGCAAACAGGCTTCGAGAGATAAGCCAGAGAACCAACGTGGGAATAATCTTCAAAGCCAGTTTCGACAAAGCTAATCGCTCCAGCTTAAGCAGCTTTCGCGGACCGGGACTTCAGAAGGGACTGGAAATTCTTTCTGAGGTGCGCCGCCTAACTAATCTTCCCGTTATGACCGATGTGCACGAGCCGGCTCAGGCTGCTTTGGTTGGCGAGGTCGTCGATTGTCTCCAGATTCCTGCTTTCTTGTGCAGACAGACCGATCTGCTTTGTTCCTGTGCACGAACAGGCAAGCCTGTCAATGTCAAGAAGGGCCAGTTTCTCTCACCTGGTGAGATGAAAAACGTGGTCGAGAAAATTCGTGCCTGCAAGAATAAAAAAATAATGCTTACCGAACGTGGCACGTTTTTCGGCTATAATCGTCTTGTCAATGATATGACGGCAATTGATAGCATGAAAAAGCTGGGCTGTCCCGTCATCTTCGATGCTACACACAGCACTCAGCAACCAGGGGGACTCGGCAATGCAAGTGCAGGCCGACGTGAAATGGCCCCGATACTTGCCAAAGCAGCAATTGCCGCCGGTGCCAACGGCCTTTTTATTGAAGTCCATACCGAACCGGAAAAGGCAAAATCGGATGCCGCCTGCATTATGCCGATAAACTGGCTCGAAGAATTGCTGACGGTATGCAAGCAAATATTTGAAATTGTAAATGGATAGAAAATTGACTGACAAAAAAAAATATTTGTATGGGCCGGTGCCCTCACGGAGGCTGGGGCTAAGCTGCGGTATTGATATCGCACCTTTGAAAGTCTGCACGCTGGATTGTATTTATTGTCAGCTCGGTAAAACTGTCGAGACAACAATCGAACGGAAAGAGTATATACATGTCGAACCGGTTCTGGCCGAACTAAAAGAGGCATTGGCGGAAGGCATGGAAGCCGACTATATCACGATCGCAGGTTCCGGTGAGCCGACACTTAATTCGCGGCTTGGCGAACTGATAGACGGCATAAAGAAGCTTACCAATATTCCTATCGCTATATTGACCAATGGCACGCTCCTAAACAGAAAGGATGTGCGGGCTGATTGCGCAAAAGCTGATGTCGTAATGCCTTCATTGGATGCTGGTGATGAACAGACCTTCCAAAGAATCAATCGCCCAAACAGTGTTATTAGCATTGAAAAGCTGATTTCGGGATTGTGCGCATTTAGAAAAGAATATTCCGGCCGGATATGGCTGGAGGTATTTTTCGTCGAAGGGATCAATACAGACGCTGAGCAAATTGCCAAAATCAAAAAGGCAATCGAGCTGATCAATCCCGACAAGGTCCATTTAAATACAGCCGTGCGACCTACGGCCGATCCAAATATCGCAAGAATAAGCGCCGAGAAACTGCAAGAGATAGCCGGCCGGCTTGGGCCTAAGTGCGAAGTCGTGGCTGATTTTTCTCCGGCCAGCAGCATACTCAATGAAAGTAAATCCGAAGATATGTTAAAACCTCATTCTGTATTAAACCGCAATGCTGAAGCCCTGTTATCAATGCTAAAACGCAGGCCTTGTTCACTAAATGATATATGTTCAAGCCTTGGCATCAACCGTAATGAAGCAATAAAATATATCAGTGACCTTCAGCATCGGGGGATTATTCAGTCTGAGAATAAAGAAGGAACTGTGTTTTTCAAAACTTTGCCCTGAGCAAAAGCAGAAGCTCATCCCGCAACACCGTGACAATTTTCTCTAAATTTATCCTTAATCTCCCCATATTCACATTCTATTTGTAAAGCCTGAAGTCTTATTGGCCGATAAAAGCCTTGTGGCGTTTTTCAAAGTGTCGGTTTTATCACGCTCGCTTAAAAATTGAAATTTGATCTTTAGTAAGTTGAATTTAGACCGATAAGTAATATAGGTGGTTACAGAATGAAGTAACCGGCAAAGCAATAATCGTTAGTACATTTTTTGGTCGTAATGAAAAGAATGAAACGACAACTGGTTTTGAGCAAAGGCGCCGAGAAGTTTATTTT
>CAYTNN010000069.1:0-16723 GCA_964439135.1 uncultured Pirellulales bacterium | reverse complement strand
AGATAGGTAGATTATGGAAGAAAGTACAATTATCCACAAGTTTTTAGATTACTTGAAATATGAAAGGCGCTTCTCCGAACATACAGCCAAGTGTTATGGCGCCGATCTAACGCAATATGGTGAGTTTCTAAAAGGTGCATCGGAGAGCGATCAGCCAGACGCCGAACTGATATCTTCATCTCATCACGAAGCTGAACCGGCTACTGCGGTGGCAACTCAGGTCGATCTCAAAGTCGACCAGCTGCTTCTTTCGGCAACGATAGACTCCGTCAGATCATATTTGGGCCTTCTGAATGAGAAGCAGTATTCTAAAGCGACCATAGCCCGTAAGCTTGCCACGCTGCGAAGCTTTTATAAATTTCTTGTCAAAAGAAACTACACCAGTTCCAACCCTGTAGTATCGATCAGGACGCCAAAGCAGGAGAAAAAACTGCCGCGATTTCTTGAATACGATGAAGTAAAAAAGCTGCTCAGCACTCCCCCGACAAACACATGGCTTGGCGCAAGAGACAGAGCCATTCTGGAAACTCTTTACAGCACCGGAATAAGGGTGAGCGAACTTGTAGCATTAAACATGGACGATATAGACTTCCTCGGTGAAGTCGTACATGTCAGAGGCAAAGGCAAAAAGGAAAGAATCTCGCCTATCGGCTCATCTGCCCTGCAGGTTATCCAGCATTATATGGAGTACAGGAACAAACGGGCGCAAAGCAACGGCAACTTTGACTCTAAAGTTTTGTTCGTGAATAAGCACGGCCGGAGACTCAGCACGCGCAGTGTCCGCCGCAAGATGGACAAGTATCTTAAAATATCCGGATTGGATCCGGAAATCAGCCCGCATACTCTGCGGCACAGCTTTGCAACTCACATGTTAAACAACGGCGCCGATCTGAGAAGCGTCCAGGAGCTGCTCGGCCATCAGTCATTGTCGACAACCCAGATTTATACGCACCTTACCACAAAAAGACTCAAAGAGGTCTATGACAACGCCCATCCCCGAAATAACGGGCACGACAGTGACGAGCCATAATAGTCGGCTGGTAACACAAAATTCATTTTACCAATTACCCCCAAAATATATTTATGTTTTGGGGGTTTTATTTTTGTGCCCGGCAGGTCATAAAAACTAACAGGGCCCATACCATGTCAATCGGTATAGGCCCTGAATTAATATAAGCCCTGATCTTGTTACATTGAGAACGGCAATCACTCTGCAGCGGCATCTCTCGGCCGATACAGACGTATGTCGTCGATAAACATCTTACCCGATCCGCCGGGCGTCATCATATTCCCTTTGGTACCTAAGCCTATCGCAATCCTGTCAACGTCGCCGAGGCTTATGCCCTGATCGGTAAAAGTTTGCAGGGGAATGACCCACTCAGTCCATGTATTAATCGTTGCTGCATCAGAATTATCATGGTACACAACTGCAGGTGAACCGGCACTGTTAGAGATCGCCACGTAAAGCGGTTCGGTATCGTTGCTGATTATGCCGATATCCTGATGCGTCCACTGCGCGCCAACTGTCCCGGTAGTTGTGACGTTGGAGAAAACGGCCCGGCATGTTAAGGCGGCATCATGGGCGGTTAAAGCCAAACCAATATAAACGTTCGCGTTCATCGGGATGTTCTGCGGAGTTGCACCCTGGACCGGAGACCAGGCCGAACTGTTCGCCGAATGAGAAACTGTAAAGTTGCCGGAAATGTCACGCTCTAATCTCACCCAGCGAGGTGCGGCGATTCCGACCTGAGCCGTATTGAAACTGGCACCGCCCGTATCATAGCGACCCTGAGAGGCAACTCCACTTTCAGGAGTTATACAAGCAAAAGCGTGCGCCGAATCCGGGTCAAGCGACTCACGAATCATTACGCCGGCCTTGGCCCAAACGTTGGTGTTATCAACGCTCTCAACTTTTGCCACTATCGAGCCGGGGCCTGAAAGCATCTTATAGGCAAAGTGGAACTCATCGGCTTCCACGCCGTTCACCACCCAGATGTCTGCGCCGGAAGCAGTTATAGTATAGGTACCGACCGGCCCTTCGACAAAGCTGCCGACGGATGCCGCATAGCCTCTGAACCACAGCGACAATTCGACAACGCTTTGCTCCGTCCAGTTACGCTGATTCGTCAGTACCATCTCAACTTCTGAATAGTAGGCATAGCCTTGCTTATTGTTATCATAGGAAAGCGGCATTGCCTGGGCGCCGCTGTTTACGATACTCTCCTCGGTATAAGAGTCAGTGGTTTCATCACCTACAACAGCTCCTGTTCCATTGCCGGCATAATATAGCTCAGTACCGAGCGTACCATAGCCGAGGCCATCGAGCCATGCATACCATATCTGCTTGTCGCCGGCATCGTAATCCTCAAAATCATCAATGGAAAGATAGTCGGCTACAGTAAAGCTCCAGACTTTGCCTTTACTGATCGTGCCATCGGTATTATATTCATCGACACGCCAGTAGTAAGGCCCGCCGCCCCACTCAACGCCTTCTGGCGGAGTATAAGTAGTAGCACTCAGATGCCCTCGATATACCTCGCCCGTTGATGTATCGGCGTCCGCGACGGAATCCGCATCGGTGCCGAAATACACATCGTGCTGTGCAACCTGGTCTCCCGGTGACCAGTTAAGGGGTAACGCAGCATGGATGTCCGGCGTCGATCCATTGGCCGGACTCGGATTCCACGCAAGCATCGGGTCACCTGTCATAACCTTCATAATCTCATCCGGAGTCAGCACCTTGTCGTAGATGCGAACGTCATCGATCAGGCCATCCCAGAATTCAGCTATGTCATTGACCTGCCGTCCGATGTGGGCACGGCTTAAAACCAGATCCCAGTTTTTTGCTTCTGCTGCCACTTCGATACCGTCAGCATACAATCTGGCCGTGGTTCCATCGTATGTCAGGCAGATATGGTGCCAAACATCTACTTCCCAAAAACCATTAGTAAAGACATCATCGGCATAACCTCCGCCGTAGAGAGCATCAGTGTTCATGCCGATGAACATAGCCTGGCCCGTGCCAGCCGAACCATACGCCGCGATCCAGCGCCAGCCGCCGGCAATCGTATCTGTCTTGCCCCATGCGCACATACTGCGGTCAGAATTTCCGGCAGGCCAACTTGACGTATTGCCAAAATTAACATAGTCATCATTTCCATCGAACTCCAGAGCGTTTTCGTCATAGCCGGTTACCCAACCTGGACCATTCATGAGCGTGCCGTCATTTTTATGGCCGGACCAATCAAGTGCAATAGAACCCTGGCCCTCATCGAGTTTCCACCAGCATACGAGGTTGGGATCAGAAATCAGTACGTTGGGTATCGTCTTGAAGCTCCATGTATCGCCTTTGTGCGTAACTGATCCGTCGAACTGGTCGATCCGCCAATAGTAAAACTTCTCATATTCTAATGTCCCCGGATTATAGGTAGAAGTTCCTACCGGCATACCCTCGGTCGTGTTGCTAACATCGTCAAAATTGTCGCCAAAAAATACTGTACTTAATTTAGCGCCGAAACCAGCCGTCCAACGCAGAATCGTACCTGGGTCTACATACTTGGCGCCATCGGGCGGATTAGGATTGTAAGCAATCTTGCTGGGCACCGTAAAACTCCAGACGTCACCTTTCCATGGGCTATTCGGATCCAGATCATTAACTTCGTCAATTCGCCAATAGTATGTCGTGCCTGGAATCAGGCCGTCCGGATAGGGATTTCCGGGAAAACCGACCACAAAATAAGTTATATCCTGATTGCCTTGAAACGTCCCACCGGCGCCGTCGTTCACGTCAACAAAATTCTCGCCTAAGTACACATCATGCGAAACCGCATAACCACCCGGTGACCATGAAAGGCTCGCCCATGTATCCGGATAAATGGCACCATCGGCCGGGCTGGGTTTCGTAGCTTTCGGAAGAGTCGCAAGCCTTTTTACCTCAGCCGGGGAAAGAGCGTAGTCGTAGATACGAACATCATCGACCTGGCCGTCCCAGAATTCGGAATAGTTATTGACCTGTTGCCCGATACGTGCCCTGTTCAAAACAAGATTCCAGTTTTTTGTTGCGTTGTTTACCTCGTCGCCATCAGCATACAATCTTGCTATGCTTCCGTCATACGTCAGGCAGATGTGATGCCAAACACCGACGTCCCAAAAACCACTCGCAAAAACATCATCGCCATAACCTCCCCCGTACAAGCTGGTGCCGCTCATCCCGATGAACATAGCCAGACCTGTTCCCTCCGAACCATACGCTGCGATCCATCGCCAGCCGCCGGCAATCGTATCTGTCATGGCCCAACCGCACATGCTGCGTGGGGATATACCGTCCGGCAACTCCTGCGGGTTACCAAAATCAACATACTGTGATCTTGAACTTTCAAGCACTAAGGCATGGCTTCCCACAATTGCGTCCGTCGTAAACTCAGCATTGTTCATCAGCGTCCCGTCAATGTCACCTGCCGAATCCGTCGCATCGTTATCAAGCCGCCAGTGGGCAACCATTGTTGCGCTTTCGGCGCCCTCAGAAAGACTCAGCACCAGGAAAAAACAAACGACTAAGTAAGTTAATTTTCCGCTCATAATTGTCCTCCTTTAAATAGAATGATTTTGATAATTATCTTTTCGAAACTTTGTCTAATTTCTCCCGGATGAATGTAGCCACCTAATATCACCTCCTGTATTACAAAGCTAAAATCAGAAATAAGCTAAAAAAATATCGCCTGGTGCAAAATAAAAACTCACGGATGTCTATAATCTAACTTATACTAAATTGCCCGTCTTATAGTCAAGTAAAATCCCTGGAGAATCACTTATAGCCTCAATACAGGTGTTAAAAGAAAGGAGTTCAGTAGCCGCAATTTTAAGAAACGACGGTAGTTTAAGTATGGTTATTTCCGCCGGTATATTCCGGTACAAGCTCTTTAATTTTCCGGGTAATTTCGCTGTAGGTTTGATTTTTTGCAATAGTGACCAGCTCATTTATGCCGGCCCGCAGCCTGTCACGATCCATCGGAATATTCTTCCATATGCTGATTTTGGGGTGCATTGTTCGCTGCATATCTTCGCCTTCTATCGAAAGCTCTTCAAAGAGCTTTTCGCCGGATCTTGGGCCTGTGAAAATCATTTCAATATCTTCGCCGGGCCGAAAGCCGCTGAGCGTAATAAGCTCCCTGGCAAGGGCCACAATTTTCACCGGCTCGCCCATTTCGAGCACAAATATCTCTCCGCCTTTTCCCATAGACGCGGCCTGTAAAACGAGCTGGCTCGCCTCCGGTATAGTCATAAAGTATCGCTTCATTTCGGGATGCGTAACGGTGACGGGTCCTCCTTCGGCTATTTGTTTCTTAAAGATGGGCACAACCGAGCCCTCGGAGCCGAGTACATTACCGAACCGTACGGTCACGAAGTGCGTCTCGCTCGTCCTGCTCAAGTCCTGAATATACATCTCGGCAATTCGCTTGGATGAGCCCATTATACTCGTTGGATTAACGGCTTTGTCCGTACTGATCATCACGAAATTAGTAGTGCCATAATTGTCTGCTGCGTCGGCAACAATTTGCGTGCCCATAATATTGTTTTTAATAGCTTCGCTGGCATTAAGCTCCATCAAGGGCACGTGTTTATGAGCGGCGGCATGAATAACAACCTGTGGTTTATACTCTCGGAAAACCTCATCCACACGAGTCTTGTCGGTAATGTTGCAGATAATCGCCTTGATATTAACTCCGGCAAATTGCTTACTTAATTCCCGTTCTATATAAAACAGCGGATTTTCAGCCTGCTCGATAAGTAAAAGCAGCTTCGGATTGAAATTGCATAGCTGCCTGCACATTTCCGAACCGATGGAGCCCCCGGCACCGGTTACCAGAACGATCTTATTCTTTGCAAAGGCTTCTATCAGGTCCATATCAAGCTTTACAGCTTCTCTGCCCAACAAATCGTTAATATCAACATCTCGAATCTGAGAGACACGAAGCTTGCCGGAAGCGATATCCGTAATCGAAGGAACGGTACGAAATCGGATTTTGGTCCCTTCGCAAACCTGGATGACGCGCCTTAGCTGCTGGGGGCTCGCCGAGGGCATTGCGATGGCAATTTCTTCGATTTTGTGTTCTTCACATATCTCAGACAGTTGCTCAACTGTACCAAGAATTGGTATCCCGTGAATATGAGTGCCCTGTTTGACAGAGTCATCGTCAATCAGGCCGACAACATCATATTGAGTCACGGGCATGCGGAGGATTTCTCGCAGCAGCGCCTCGCCGGCGTTGCCTGCGCCAACTATTAGAAATCGCTTCAACCGACCGGCTTCGGCGGTGCGAAACTCCTCAAAATACAGCCTTATAATAATCCTTAACCCGCCAAGCATAAAAACCGTAGCAAACATATCGGCGATACATACACCTTCGGCAGGCCTCTCCAGGCCCAATGGTAAACTTATACGAACGGCAGGAATATTGCCTATTGCAAACCATAAAACCACGATAATAAATGTGCTGACAAGTGACGCTCCGAATATCCCGAGAAGATCGGAAATCCCGACATAGCGCCACCAGCCGCGATATTGCTTGAAGAGACCGAATACCGGCAGCTTTATGATAAGAAAAAGCATCAGCAAAGCGGGATATAATTCAAGCCATTCTGCCCTGAACTGCATATTCTGTACTACAAGAAAAGAAAGCATCAAAGAAGATGCGAAAGCAATTATGTGGGCAAGTACAATCATAGGCCTGCGGACACGAAGCAGTAAGGCAGGCAAGGGAGTTGAAAATTGCGGCAGACCTTTATCCTTGTTGTTTGGCTGTATGTTTGTGTTTGTCTCAGGCATATTCTCTCGGCACTACAGTTTCGGTTTGTCCGGCATACTCCGACATTCACGCAAAGAGCCCACTATGTCACTGTTGCGTAGATTATTCATCTGGTTGCGATTCTGGCTCCGGCGACGGCGGTTTTTCCTGAGGCAGCAGTTCATTGGCAGCCGGCTCAACTTCTGCTTCGTCGAATTGCATATAAATATCCTCAAAAGCAGTATTGTCAACTTTGTTTCGCATAAGTGAATAGATAATGGTATTGGCTGAAAGATAGAAGCTGATGATAAAAGAGACGACCAATCCGACAATAACCAACAAAGACAGGTATACCAGAAAAGCTGCTGCCCATTCCGTCCAGTTGGCTTCAGCCGGAGGTGAAAAGCGAACCAAATACCTGAGTTCGGGCTTAGGCCAGATTGCCGCAAGCTTATTGATCTCTTTACTGCCGTTATCGGCCCAGAGGCCAAGCTGCAATAACCAACGGGTAATCCAGAGCAACAAAAAAGCAAAAAGTCGAACGAATGCATAACAAAATGAACCATAAACAGCGGTTATCGCAGTGTATACAGCCATCCGCCATGGCCTGGCATATACATAACTAAAGGAGCGACTGATAGCGTCAAAGCAGTCGGAACCGTCATACGCTACCGCAGGGAACATCAGGTTTAATCCGGCAACAGCTCCTATCACAATGACCGCTACCAATACACCCGCAAATAAGGCCAGCGGCATACTGAGACCTACTATTAACTCTCCTGCCCGCGGAATATTACCCAGCAATCCCAAAAGAAATATGAAAAGTCCTATGAAAATAATTATGCCGATCGGTGCTAACGGTGCCGTGAAAAAATTTACGAATCTCTTTGTGCTGAATCGCATCGCTTCGGTCAAGCCCGGTTTTTCTCCCCGGGCAAATTGCAGGGCTGCAATCCGGCAGACAGCACCCCCGGAGATGGAAATCACGGCAAGTATTATTATGAAAAAGATGATGCAATAGACCATATGGTACTTTAGAGCCCATCCCAACGCCTTGAAAAAATCAGTAATATTTCCTATAATACCCGGCAAGTCCAATGCAAATACGGAATCTACCGCACCATGAAACTTTTTAGCGGAGAAGTGCCAAAGGGTGGAAAATACGCCCACGTCTTTGCCTTTTTCCCTGAAACCCTCAATGTATGACGACAGTTGACTGGAACCCGTCATATAAATATCCAATTCTGTGAGTTGGGCCTGCGTACCTGTTGTGGCAACAACAGTTTTGCTAAAATCCATAATCCAACCTGCAAGGCATATTACGGCAAGTGCAACAGAGGTGATTATCAATTTCGTTGGCTGAATCGACATACGAAAAGTCTGAAATATTTTTGGAAAGATAAGATCGTCAAATAATTGAGAGGATTCTTTGCCACTGACCATTTTGCTTCCTTTCAAGAAGGTTACAATTGCCGTTGGGTAAGTAAAGAGCGAATGCAGATATATATAACCTATCACCGGTCGATTTCAACAAATTTTTATCAGATTTTGTTGCTGAAAGCCGTTGTTTTACTGATTGTCGAAAGAGGTGGTGGAGATGCCGGATGGTACGCCTGGTTCCTGCGACTCAAGGCTGGACTCTATTTTATACTCGGCATCAAGCCAGGCGCCCAAGTCTACGAGCTTGCACCGCCGGGAGCAAAAGGGAAAGAATCTTGCTTCTTCAGATTTTTCTTGAGTTAATCCTTTAACGGTCTTTTGACAGACCGGACATCTATGTTTCATACTAAAATTTATTCTTCTTGCTCTGCTACAAGTCCCTGTTCCAGTAACCGGGCATGTTCAACGCAGTATCTGGCCCAGGGCTGAGCTTCGAGCCGAGCTTTGGATATTGGCTTACTGGTGGCTTCGCAGATACCATAAGTTTTATTATCAAGACGTCCCAATGCATTGTCAATTTCTCTCAGCAGCTTCCTTTCGCTATCCATTAATCCCAGGGCAAATTCCTGCTCGTAGTTATCCGTTCCAAGGTCAGCCATATGGATCGGCATACTTGACAAATCTCCGCTTGCATCCAAACGGGATTTCCTCAAAGCTTCATCTTCAAACTCGGTAACGTTTCTAAGGATTTCCCTGCGTTTCTCCATCAGCAATTCTCTGAAATGCTTAGCATCGGCGTTTACCAGACCGCGTTTCTTTCTTCTGGTTGAGCTTACTTGCTCTCTGGATGTCTTTTTACGTTTTTGTACCACTTCTTTGTCCACCTTTCTTCTGCCGTACAACTTGAGACATCTGCATGAATAATCATTATAACATCTCAGAGTATAATCCATGCATTGTTTGTATATCGAATAGCCCAATTCAGCCCGGAAAGTATAGACAACGTAAAGAGATTATTCAAGCTAAATCATTGATTAGTACCTAAATTCTTCTAAAACAAGCATTTACAACCTGATATTTCATGGTTCGCTATTGGTTTTTCTGCTGTTTTTAGCCAATTTGCCTAAAGGAATAAAAAACTTTTCCTGTCCAACCTTGCCCGCAAAGACATCGACGTCAAAGACCTCTTTGATTTTCTCCGGGGACAGAACAGCTTTTGTCTTTCCTATATGGTAACTGCCATCGGCGCCGAGAAGCAGAATTTCGTCACAATATTGACTCGCCAGGTTGATATCGTGCGTCACGGCCACGATTGTTTTACCTTTTTCAACCTGTGCGGTTTTGAGCAAATCGTATATGCCAACCTGGTGTTTCAGATCCAGAAAGTTCGTCGGCTCGTCCAAAAGCATAATCAGGCTGTTTTGAGCAAGTGCCCTGGCGATAAAAACACGCTGCCGCTCGCCGCTGCTCAGACTTGTGAGCGGGCGGCAGGCAAACCGAGCCGTATCTGTCGCTTCGAGCGCATCATTCGCGATTTCCCTGTCGGCCCGGCCCTCGAATCCTGTTGAGCCATAATAAGGCGTCCTTGCCATCAAAACCGTTTCCATGACCGAAAAACCGAATATCGGCGCAAGTTCCTGCCTGACAACCGCCACTTTTGAAGCAAGAGCCCGGGTGCCATATGATTCAATCGCCGCCGCGTCAATCCTGATCGTACCCGAGTTCGGCGTCAGGGCTCGACACATCAGGTTTAGCAGTGTGCTCTTGCCGGCCCCGTTAGGACCGGCTATCGCCACAAACATCCCCGGCCTGACATTAAAGCTCATACCTTTCAGAATTGTAGTCTCTGATGTATAGCCGAAACTTAAATTATCAACTTCGATAATGCCGCTCATTTCAACCAGCTTACTTTTTTACTGTATTTTACCAATAAAATCAGGAAGAAAGGCCCGCCGACAATGGCTGTCACCACACCAACCGGCAACTGCGCCGGAGCAACGATAATACGAGCCAGTGTATCGGCAATAACCAGGAATATCGCCCCGGTAATTCCGCTCAGCGGGATCAACTGGCGATGGTCGGGGCCGAAAACAAGTCTTACTCCATGCGGAACAACAAGACCGACAAATCCAATCAGTCCGCTCAGACTGACCGCAACAGCGGTGATTCCCGCTGCGATACCAAAGGCAATTGTCCGGGTCCGGGCGACATTTACGCCCATGCTCCTGGCGTCATCGGCGCCGAAGCTCAAAGCGTTTAGCTGCGGGCTGATGAAGAACAATGCCACGATTCCTCCAACGACACATCCAGCCCCGATCCACAGCACAAGAAAATCTCCCTCCATCATATTGCCCATCAGCCAGAATATTGTCGCATAGACTTGGTCCGATTTCGCTATCGACGTTAGAAACATCATCATCGCCGAAAAGAAGGCATTGACCACGACCCCTGCGAGCAGCAGGCCCGTCACATGAAACTTTCCCGTCAGCCGTCCGATGAACCACACGAGCCAGACCGTCCCCAAAGCCCCCGCAAATGCGAAAACCGCAATGGGAGAGCGTCCCCAAAGCGTCCAGTTAAACCCGCTGATCACGGCGATAATCGCCCCTAATCCGGCTCCGCTCGATATCCCTAATATATAGGGATCGGCAAGAGGATTCCGCAAAAGAACCTGGAACACAACTCCCGCACATGCCAGTGCCGCGCCCACCAGGCCGGCGAGAATAATTCGCGACAGCCTGAAACCCATGATTTCAAAATCGGGATTTGGCGCCGCCTGCGTGCCGGGCCCGGTAAATACGGCTTTCAATGAAACTGTCTCCGTGCCAATAAGAGAGCATATAAACATCACTGCCGCAAGCACCGCAAGGGCTAACCCGATCCTGGCGATCAGCTTTTTTTGCGTCAACAATTGTTTCATTGCTTCAATTCTCGAAAAGATGGGGCCTTAAACATCTGGCAATTGTCTCTGTCCCCTCGTATAGCCGCGGTCCAAGCCGTGAGACAGTATCGCCGGGTATTACAAAAACTCGACGGTTTGCCACGGCAGGCAGGTACTTAAATTTATTCCAATGCTGCAACGCCCTGTCCCGTTGGTTCTCAATGTCCTCCCGGCTCATCGCCGATTCAATAATAACGTCGGCATTACAGGCAATAACCTGCTCAGAACCAATCGGGGGATATTTATGCACTGTTGGCCCGATTGCATTTTCTCCGCCCGCTAGTTCAATCATTTCGTTGACAAATGTGTCTCTTCCGGCCACCCGCAGAGGTTCTCTCTGAACGACCCAGAGCACCCTGACTTTGGACCCGGCGCCTACCATGCTCGCGAGCTGCTGCAACTTTGTCCTGATACGACTTATCAATTCATTTGCCTGTAGATGCCTGCCGGTCGCGGCCCCGATTCTTTCGATAGCATCGAAAAGATCGCTTACCTTTTCAATATTCACTGTCAGACTGTTATAACCGATTCGTCTCAATCGCTCGGCAAGATTCTTCTGCTGCTCGAATCCAAGCGTAATCACCAGGTCTGGCCTGGCGGCCACTACCGCCTCAATGTCCGGCTGCCAGAACGTCCCGACTTTAGGCTTCTCCGCAGCATCCGGAGGATAATCGCTGTCGAGCGTAACACCGGCAATTTCGTCCCCCAGCCCTATCGCAAAAAGAATTTCGGTAATATTCGGCGCCAAAGAAACAATACTGTCAACCCGGTCCGGCAGGGGGGCACCACTACTGTCCCGATCTTGCCGGGGGCCAAACATGGCAGCTCCGGCGGCCATCCAGCATGAAATGATCAATAATAGCCACCGCCACTTATTCATCAGGTTCTCTTGAACTGCTTTTCCAAATCGCCGATCGAAAACTTTATCGTGGTGGGCCTGCCATGTGGACAGCGACTTGCCGACTCGGCGTTTTGCCGATCTGAAAGCAACTGCTCAATTTCGCTGTCGGTCAGCTTCTGGCCCGCCTTGATTGCCGCCTTACATGCAGCCATATTCAAGACCTCATCGAGCAGTCTCTCGGCATCGAGCCCCACATCCTTGCGGTCGAGCAAGTCTATCAAATCCTGAATAAAGTCGAGCGGCTGAACACCCGAAAGCAGGGTGGGAAATGCCTGGACAGCCATTGTCCTGGGACCGAACGGCACAAGCTCAATTCCCAATTTGTCCGTCAGCTCGGCATTGGCTTTCAGGGCCTCGGCCCCGGAGACGGTGACCTCAAAGCTCTCGGGGATCAGCAGTCGCTGCGATTGGAGTTTGTTTTTCCGTATCCGCCTGCACAAATCTTCATACATGATGCGTTCGTGAAGCGCATGCTGATCTATAATGACGAATCCATCTTCGGTTTGTGCCACAATGAAACTATCATGTATCTGCAGATATTTTCTATCGTACTGCGCGGATTTCTCGCGAGATACGGCATGGATTTCGCCCGGCGCCGATGGGCGAAATCTCAGTTGCTGCTGCATTTGAGCAGGCCTGTGCTTTCTGAAGAACTCAGCCATCGCATCGGCAATTCTGCTATCCCGCACCGGAGGCGAATGGCGCGACGTGTTTCCCGTGTGTTGCATTTCCGGCAGCTTGCCCGGCATCTCAAGATTCGTCCCCAGGAGCTTTTCTCGCAGGGCTCCGAGAATTTGCGAATGCACAAGATTCGAATTATAAAAACGCACCTCAATTTTCGTCGGATGCACGTTCACGTCGTAGTCTTCAAAGCTCATCCGAATGAACAAAAAAACGACAGGGAATCGACCGGGCTCCAGAAGCCCGCGATAAGCCTCTTTGATAGCGTGCGAGATAAATTTGTCACGGATGAACCGGCCATTTAGAAACACGTATTGAAAGCGATTATTTGTCCGTGAAATGAGCGGCTTGCCCATCAGGGCGTGGACGTGCAGGCCTTTTTCGCTGCTTTGCGTCTCGATCAGATTCTCGGAAATATCGCCCGAAGGTATTGGGAACAACTCGGTTATACGCTGGCGAAGGTCATCCTTTTCCGACAGCCTATAAAGTTCTTTGCCGTTGCGTATCAGCGTCAAATCCAGGTTCTCATTCGCAAGTGCGATGCGTGTGAATTGCTCGGTAATATGGCCCATTTCGGTGTTGGCGGTTTTCAGAAATTTACGCCGGGCAGGCAGTTTATAAAAAATGTCCCTGATCTGGACGGTCGTACCGTAATCGGCGCTGCATGGGCCAAGGCCGGTCTTGGTTCCGCAATCGATCTCAACGCAGTTGGCACCGGTCGAGTCTTTCGTCCTGCTGAGGGCCCGAACTTGTGCGATCGAAGCGATACTTGCCAGTGCTTCGCCTCGAAAGCCGAGTGTTGATATGCCGAGCAAATCCGAGCTGGCCTTGATTTTGCTCGTGGTATGCGGCTCAAAGGCCTGAGCAAGGTCATCGGCGTCCATACCGCAACCGTTATCGGTGATAGATATGAGCTTTCTGCCGCCGTCTTCGATGGTTACCGTTATCTTTGTCGCCCCCGCATCGATACTGTTCTCCACAAGTTCCTTGACTACGCTTGCAGGCCGTTCAATCACCTCGCCCGCGGCAATCATATTAATCATATTCCGGTCAAGTACCTTTATCTGTCCCATAGCTGAATCATTGTATCCATTTTTTTGTTGAATTCCAGTATTTCGTTAAGACATAAACATAATGATTTATTAACAATGAAAATAAAAATATGTGCATTGTTAGTGAAAGAAACATTTTGCTGTTGTAATGGGATTCGATTTGGATTAAATTTAAAGCAGGAATGACTTTATGCTTACAGAAAAAGACAAAAACGCAATATTGCTTCTCGCTCGCCAATACGGCGTGCATAAGATTCTCTTATTCGGCTCAATTACCGAGAGAGAAAAAGAAGCAAGAGATATTGACTTGGGCGTAATTGGAATTGAGCCGAGACGTTTCTTCGAATTCTATGGCGACCTGATGTTCCACTTGTCAAAACCTGTTGACCTTGTAGATCTTTCAAAAGATACAAAGTTCAATGCACTGGTCAAACGGGAAGGGATTCTTATCTATGGTTGACGCAAGAGAAAAAATCGAGGCGGAATTTGAGAACATAGAACGAGTCCTCTTAGAGATGCCAAGGCCGGATTCTCTAAAACAGTTATCTTCGCTGGAATTGGCCGGTGTAGCTGCGCTTATTCACAATTTTTACAATGGCATCGAGAACATTTTTAAGCAATTAGTCGTTTCCAGGGGTTTAAGCATCCCGCGTGGACCATCCTGGCATATCGATTTGATTGAAATATGTGTTGCCAATCAAATAATTTCACGGAACACGTCAGATATGTTAAAGGAATATTTAGGTTTTCGGCATTTCTTCAGTCATGCATACTCCTTTGATTTGGATGAAGAAAGAATCGCACCTCTGCTGGAAAAGATTAAAGACGTCCACAAAGCCCTACTCCAAGATATCTCAAAGTTCTTGCCTTGACCACGCTTGCAGGCCGTTCGATCACCTCGCCCGCGGCAATCATATTCCGGTCAAGTACCTTTATCTGTCCCATAGTTTTTTCATTGTATTCCATTTCCTTATTAAATTCCAGCAGCTTTTCACACTACTGGTTGGGATTCGCAGGCGGTTTACATAAAAAATTCTACCGTTGGAACAAAAGTTCAGTTTGGGTAGAATTGATTGACAATTGAAAGTTAAAAAATAAATCTTCTTTGAAACATGCAGTTTCAACCTGCCTTTGCTTCCTGCATAACAGAGGCTTCATTGGATAAGCCGAATCACTTGGCTTTGGAGATTTTCAGGGCCTTTTTGGCCAAGACACGGCAGGCTTTGCCATTACAGATATATACCGAACTTCTATTTTCTCTCCTGAATGATCTCGTAATTGTTTTCTATAATCGCTCTAAACTCGTCTGATATTGCGTGCCAGTCAATTACATCTACGATCATTGGGATATTGGATGAAGCAAAGGCATCTTTGAGTAATTCTATCCTTCGCCAGCTTAGTTTTTCGCTACCAACCAACACAAGGTCGAGATCGGAGAAATCACGCGCCTTGTCTTCGAGGCGTGAACCAAAAGCACGAACTTCACAATCAGACACATGTTCGCCCAGAATACGGCGGATTTCTGCTAAATATTTTTCCTCGATATCAATCATTGCGTTCCTGCAGTCTCTCCATGAGATATTTAGCGTCTTCTCTGAAACCCACTGCTATTTGATATACCGTTTCGGCCTTATCTTCATCATAGGTATGCGAGGTCAGATTGCGTGCATCGCCATAAGAAAACCATGACAGAGGTTCTTTAATCAGGCCGAAACGTGCTGCCAGACGAAAAAGCTCCTTGCGGGTGCGTGGATATTCAGCTTCCTCGACAGCGGCATTTTCTCTGAGCCATCGTCTCATAAACTTCCAGCATAATTCATAGGTAAATTCAAAGTTCTGGATTACTCCTGACCTTATAGCATTTTTAGCATCTTCGTCCAGCCTGGCAGCCAACGCCTTGTTCTCAGCAACTTTTATTGTTTTTTCCAAAGATTCAATAGCTTTTTGGAGACTGCTTAAATCAAGTTTCATAACTATTCACCTGTTATATCTATGTTCTCCGACATGTCAAAGCCTGCTATCTGGCTTTGGCGATTTTCAATGCTTCTTTAGCTGGAACACGGCAGGCTTTACCATTATGGTTTATAATAACATACTGGCCCAGCAATGCTTTTCGCTCTAATTCTTCCCGTACTGCTTTTCTCAGACATTCTTTTGCACGAAGTGCCATTCTAAGGGTTTCTTTTGTAACCATTAGCACACCTTACAATTTTTTCATATATATCATTATTTGAAATCTTTTGCCCGTTTTTATCTTGTACAAAAACAATAACGGGTTCCGATTCAGAATTATCATAGCATACAACCTTGTCACATAGAGGGATATAAATTTTAACGAGATTGTGCATTATACGTGGAAAGCGGCGGTAAATTGTATCATCAGGAATATCATGTCCGCCGTGCTTAACGCGCTCACGAATGCGTCTTTTCGAAAAAGCAGCGTTTGGTATCCACAGGAAAAACAGGAATATCTGCCAGCCGTCCTGCCTGAGTTTTTTCAGCAGATTAATTTGACTGCGACCTGCCAACGTTGTCTCAAAAGCGAAATCTACCCGCTTGTCGATGTTTGCGTGTATCTCACGAAGAAAAATCCGGCCGGCCTCATATTGGGCGGATAACGAGTCGAAAGGTGAAAGACCATAAGCAATAAGATCGGCGTTGACGAAGTTGCGACAGCCCGCTATTTGAGGTAGATAGCGTAATGCAAATGTCGTCTTTCCCGCGCCGTTGGGGCCTGCAATAATAAAACAGGTTGGTTTTTGTTTTTTTCTCACCAGGTTTTATTTCTAAGAAGTAACCGCAGGCTGTTTTCTTTTGTAACGCTCTGCGTTCTGTGAGCTTCTTACCCGATTTCTTTAGCGTCAGTCTACTATCAGGCTCTGACCTGTCATTTCTTTAGGCTTCGGCAGGTCTATTATTGCCAGCAGTGTTGGGGCTATATCGGCTAATCTGCCGCCCTGGCGCAGCTTGCCGCCTTTTAAGC
>CAYTNN010000068.1:16563-20380 GCA_964439135.1 uncultured Pirellulales bacterium | reverse complement strand
CGCTGCATGAAAAACACGCATAAAAAACAAGGAGTTAAAAGATTGTATTACGAATAAACACCGGATTTACTCTCATTTTTGCCTATTTACTTCTATATTTCTCAATTCTAAATTCTCAATTCCACTTACGACATACCACATACGAAATACGATATACGTATTTGTTATACATTATACAAATCTAAACGGAAAAAGGCGGGCAAAATCGAAATAAATCTCCGATACACGGCGTTCATTATTCAGCCCCAGAGACCTCAGAGAAGATATCAAATAATCAATAGTAAACCTGTCCTGAGCATCGTCGAATGGATCGTAAATAGTCAATGGCAAGGTCTCCGTGAGACGGCGCTTACTGCGTGTGCGGGCTAATCCGGCCAGTTGGAAAGAAAACACCGGACCGAACAGGATTGTGGTTGTCCCTCGTTTCCCCCACCTCGGATATCCCCCACAAGGGGTTTTAAAACATCGGGAGATGGCATAACGATCTGTGCATTGTTAAGCCATCTCCTTTGTTGTGAGCAGGTAATACTATAATTGTTGTGATTGATTAGTCGCCAAAGGTGTCGGATTCACCAGTACCTGAAAATTCCCTTGACCGTCTGGGAGGCGACCGGCACTTTGGTCTTGTTGCAGGGCAGAGAACACCACTGAGTCTAATAGTAGGTTGCCATGTTCATCAGTGTCATAGAGCCAGATGGTTTCGCCATCCGAAGACAGTTTAAAGTTGGCGTGTAGTCCTTGGTCGTCACTGTCTTCATCGGCCCAGACTAACAAGTAGGTGCCGGCCTCCATGGTTGTACCTTCAGGGAATTGCCACTTAAGGGGATTTTCAGGTTTATCACTCAGATACATGCCAGAGAGATCCACGGTTTGTTCGCTGCGGTTGTAGAGTTCCAGCCAGTCATTGTATTCACCTTGGGGATCTGTCAGTGTGGATTCATTTTTGGCCATCAGCTCATTGATAACAATCGGTGTATTCTCAGCCTGACCATAGGATACGATATAGGTATAAACGTCATGCTCTGCACCAGGAGGGCTGTAGGTGATGGTGCCAGATGCGTTTTCAGCAGTGGCTTCGACATAGTAACGCAGTACCGTTCCTGGAGCATGAGTTGGCAAAGAGATGCGATAAATGGTCTTGGACTCTTGTGTCATTTCGGTGGCAACGAAGGGGCCATAGGGCGTATCTGCCAGATACAATTGGACCATAGCAACTGGTACTGTATTGCCGACTTCCACAGCGAGGGCCAGAGATTGGCCATCTTCTTCCTGTGTGACTGTTTGATTTACTGAGAGGATGGCAGGAGTTGGAACATTAACTTCCTCCTGGGTGAGTAGGGTGGATCGACGTATCTGAATAAAGTCCTTGAGTTCATCAACACCTGTGAAAAACTCGGCTGTGGACTCCAGTTTTTTTTCATCGAGTGTGACTTCCTCTTCGATTAATGCTTGATATGCATCAATCATGGGATAAAGCCTCTCTTCGGTCAGGTAAGAATCCAGGACGGTGCGTACATGGGCCAGATATCGCTGGCGATAGGTTGGGATGGCCAGCAAGCGATTCATAATGGGCACGTTGGTATCATCGGCTCGATAAAAGAGAGACCAGTTGTTATTGGCGGATCGCATACAGGAATTGCCATCGTACTGTATTAAATGTAGGCGTTCTGTTTCAGGTTCATAGTACAGACAATAGTCACTACCACGTTTATGGACATAACCGTCATCGTCATGGAAGATGATTTCAAAGGCACAGAGCCATAATGCACGATCCACATTGAGAACCGTATCGAGTTCGGTGGTCAGTTCATCGAGGGGCATATTGTTGAGTACGTCACAGGCTTGGATAAGGCCGGTCCAGGGTTCATCAAGCTTGCTGTTTTTCAGTTCATACACTGCTTCGTAAAGGTTTGGATCGTCCCCTAACCAAGTCAGGGCCGCACTACCGTCCCCGACACCGCCGCCCTCAGTACCCCCTCCTGGTTGGGCCGGTTGAGTAGGATTGACGGGTGGTGTCTGGGGACCTTGATTTCCAGGTGGGGGTCGATTTCCACCACCTGTACCACCTCCGTCACCGCCACCAATTCCTTGGGCACGCCAGCGTGTGCCGTCATTACTGGGAAACCAGTCCTTAATCAATTCAGCGTTGATTTGCTGAATATTGGCGTATACACCCCAGTTCTCACCGTTAATGACCAATTTGATAAAATTACCCTTGGCACTGGGGATTTGCAGACGGCAGGTGTTCGAATACAGAACCTCACGCATAAACGTGGGATCCTCAGCGGCATTGATGAGATTCAGGGTTTTGTATCCCATAAGACGCTGGTCCTCATTGACATAGTCGATTTCGATGTTAAAAGGTGCTTTAAGCGTGTTTTCAGTGGTAATGTACGACGTATTCCCTCGGAAACGAACACCCACATCCGAATAGACGACGCCATCGACTGTTAGATCGGCCAGGATATTTTCTTTTGAGGCATAATTCGCTTCTAATTGCTGCCACCAATCCATCTGTTCAAAGGTCAGTTCCAGAGTATATAAAACGGATTGATCATAAAAATCACCTGCTGCCCATGCTGTGAGTGGGGCAAGGATTGTTAAGAGACATAGGATACTTCGATATTTGTTGTACATCGCTTTTCTCCTTTAATCGTTGTTAATGGCTGTTCCTAATTTCAATATAGGTCGCCTACGAACGGCGGCTTCACTGTAAAACCCGGCAAGAACCTGTTTCGTCATACACCAGCAGTGCTAATGCACTGACTCTTCATTTAGTAAGTGCACGGAAATTGATTTTGGTTACAGTCGAAAAAAAAATTTCTAATTCAATATATTAGTGGCTGGTGAGCAGAAAGTGGAAAGGAAAAAGGGAAGGTATTTCGAATTTTGAATTGAGAATGTAGAATTGTGCTAATTTGGGCAAAAACTCAGCTTCAGTTGGGGGTAGGAAGCTTTCTATACAGGATTTACGCAGATTTTGTAGGATATCTTGGATATCTGGGGATATACATATTTCTCTTCTTCGTCACCTTGGCTGCCTCGTCTGTAACCATCCACAATCTTTATGCTATCACACTTTTGTCTCTTTGTAATGAGGTTTTCTGCTTTTCTCGGGCACGACCAGATATTCTGGCAGTGCTATTGTGCACAAAGATTAAATCTGGTATTTTCGGGGCGTGGAAGTCAAAGAAGAAAAATTCCGGATCAGGACTTATGAGTGCGGCGTTGACGGGAGGATTAAGGTATTCTCACTGATGCAGTACCTGCAGGAAATCGCGGCACTTCACGCCGAACAGCTCGGACTCGGATTCGACAAGCTCAGCGAAATGAACGGCTACTGGGTGCTTTCAAATATCAGAATAGAAATCAGTAGGCTGCCGTGGCGGGAAGATGAAATCACGCTCAGGACGTGGCCGAGCGGGTACAGCCGGACAATAGCTACAAGGGAATTTGTCGGTACGGACCAGAATGGTGCCGAGCTGTTTCGTGCCGGCAGCGATTTGATGGTCTTGAACAAACAGACAAACCGGCTGAAAAACCTGTCTTCGTGTCGCGGGCATCCTGCCCGCGATTCGAGGGCGGGACGCCCTCGACACCTGTTCCGTCTCGATTTGAATTTGCCCAAAACCGGAATCAAAGCCCTGCCGGATGAACTCCGCCGGCTGGAGCCCCACAGTGACTATCGTGAAGTTGACGTCGTGCGTGTGCCTCGCAGCTCAATTGATTTGAACGGGCACGTCAATAACACCGAATACGTGCGATGGGGCATCGACGCATTGAGCAGAACATTCAAACTCGAAGAGAACATCCGCTG
>CAYTNN010000068.1:0-16463 GCA_964439135.1 uncultured Pirellulales bacterium | reverse complement strand
GGATAAATGCCGAAGATTATGCCGACCGCCCCGCTGATTCCAAAAGCCAATACAAGCGAAATACCCGTAATTACCGTTGGCGTTTGGCCGAAACGTGTGACCAGAAACGGGATCAGAGATCCCAGACTAATCCCCAGAACGCCGCCGAGGAAGGTCAGCATGAGAGTTTCCGTTAGGAATTGAATTATAATATCGCGTCTCCGGGCGCCGAGTGCACGGCGGATGCCGATCTCACGCGTTCGCTCGCTGACGGTGGCCAGCATAATATTCATAATCCCGATGCCGCCGACCAGGAGTGAAATCGCAGCGATGGAACCCAGAACGATGCTGAAAAGACGCTGGGTTTGCCTGGCCTGCTTGAGCAATTCTAAGGGAACGACAACCTGATAGTCGCTTTTCTTGTGGAACCGGCTCAATATTGTCTCTAAAGTATCGCGTGTCGACAGCACTTCGTCTATGGAACCGACTTTCACAATAACCTCCTGCAGCTCAACTTTCTCGATAGAGGCTCCGCCGGTTCCAATCTGCAAAGATATCTCTCCGAAGCGATTCTTCATCGTCGTCAATGGGATATAGATATTCCCCACGTTCGCGCCGCCCTGACTATTTCCTTTTGCGGCGCCATTGTCAATAGTCTTTACTGCCGAGACAGCATCCGCGACACTGACGACCCCGACAACACGATAATAATCGCTCGCCATTTTTACATCCTGGCCCAGCGGATAGTCAAAGACAAACAATTCCCTGGCCACTTTTTCATCGATAACACAAACGCCCTGCTTGTGGTGCATATCGATGCTGCTGAGGAATCGCCCCGACTTAACCCGGACCGGTGATATCTCCGGATACCAGGGCACCGTACCGATAGCTTCGATGGCAACTTTGCGATTGCGGTACCATGCCTGCTGGGTAAGACGACGGCTCGGCACAACGACTTCGACGTTGGGCAGGCTGTTGCGAAAACGCTCGGCATCGAGATAGGTCAGGCCGTACACACGCATGCTTTCTTGTTGACTGCCGACATCTTTATCTTGAGGCGGCGGCACCGTTTTGATGATAATATTCCGGCTGCCGAGCCGGGCTATCTGTTCCTGTGCCGCGCGGCTGGCGCCCTCGCCGATGGCCAGCATGGCAATAACAGAAGAGACCCCGAAGATAATGCCTAATGTAGTCAAAGTGGAACGCAGCTTGTGCATCCAAAGACTTTTGATTCCTAACTTAGCCGTGCGTTTGAAACGAAATAAAAACATAGTTTTACCGTGAGTTTGTCTTTTATTACTTCCGTCTTATCCGGCCGTCGAAAATTTCCACGACTCTGTCCGCATTTTCGGCAATACCTTCATCATGTGTCACGACGATGAGTGTTTTGCCCTGCTTGTGCAGACCGACGAGAATCTTCAATATCTCCGAGCCACTTTCCGAATCAAGATTGCCGGTCGGCTCATCGGCTAAGATAATCAGCGGATCATTTGCCAGTGCCCTGGCGATTGCCACCCGCTGCTGCTGGCCGCCGCTTAATTCCGAAGGCCGGTGATCAAGCCTTTCGGCGAGGCCTACCATTGTGGCTAACTCCATGGCTCGCTCGGCACTTTCGTGTTCGGAGAAGCCCTGGTAATACATCGGGACCTCTATATTCTCTACGACGTTGAGCTGGTTGATCAGATTAAACGATTGAAATATGAAACCGATACGAGCACCCCGTATCAGGGACAACTGGTCATCGTCGAGCAGGGAGACATTCTGTCCGCCAAGCCAGTAGTCTCCGCTGGTCGGGCGGTCGAGGCAGCCGATCATATTGAGCAGGGTGGATTTTCCCGAGCCGCTCGGCCCCATGATGGCCACATAATCGCCATTGTGGATTGTAAGCTCGATGTCTCGCAAAACCTTCAATTCCATTGTGCCGAGCTCGTAACTCTTGCACAATCGCTCCATCAGCAGGATTGGCGCATCTTTTTCGAATTCTACGGCTTTATCTTTATCGCGGATCATTGCACCTGCTGCTCCCACATTCCGTCCGGCTTGACCTGCAAAATACCAATGTCTTTGAAGAAGCCCAACTTTGCAATTGCATGGGTCACCAGGGCGCGCGTCACATTATTTTGAGCCTCCAGCAAGGCTCCTTCCGACTCCAGCAGAAGTCGGACATTTCCCTGCCCTATTTCCAGCAGTAATTTCTGAGTTTCCAGCCGCCGCACGGCCAAATCCAATGCCATTTTCTGAATACGGTACCGTTCGGCTTCCGCTTTCAGCGCTCGAAGGGCCTGACGCACTTCCAATTCCATCCTGTCCCTGTCAATCTCATATTGCCGCTGCTGCCGCTCTAATATAATCAGCGCTTTACGATATTCATTGCGTTCGAGTTTCCGGTCCAAACCCAGATCATTCGATTCGAGACCTAAGCTATAGTTTCCCTGATGAAATTGCAATCTGTCGAAGTCGGTTTCGGGTGTAGAACCGACGCCGGCGCTACCGACCAGATTGAGTTCTATTCCAAGACCATCGGCAGCCAGCTCCACTTTCCTTGCCGAGTCATCGGTCTTATCTCTACTGTTTGCCAAATCCAGACGACGAAGAAATGCCGTTTCAACCGCTTCATTCAATTCATAACCGGGTTCGATTATACCGATCTCTTCCAGGGCCTTCAATTCTTTCTCGTCCAACTCTATCTGAGCGTTAGGCGGTAAAGAAAGCGTTACCTTGAATTCATCGAGGGCCCCCTCGTAACCTTGCTGGGCCTGAACCCACTGATTTTCCGCATTCAGAGCCCGCTGCTCGGCCTCGTCCACGTCGAACGGCCTTGCCTGGCCGGCTTCGGCCTCAATTTCCAGGCGCTTTCTTGATTCAACCAGCCTGTAATAGCTGTTTTCGGCATTGGTAACACTGGCTTTCAGCTCCAAAACGCGATAATAGTCATCCGCGATCGAAACCACAAATGCTTTGCGATAGCGGTTGAACGAGCGTATCTGATATAAAACATCCCGCTCGGCCTGCGTGAGATTCTCCTGAACTACCTGGCGACCCCTGCCACGAAGTAACGGCTGAGTTGCATTGGCACTTAGGACCGAGGCCAGCGAAGTCCGCGGGTTGCCGGTGAGAAAACGCGCCCAATCAATCGCGATACCTAAACTAATCTGCGCTCCATCGGCCAGAAGCTGCTGAAAACCCACTCCTGAATTAGAGGTAAGTTTTTCGCCCTCACTATCACTGTTATATTTGGCATCAACAGTTCCAAACCATTTCCGTGCGAACTGATGGCGGGCCAGTGTAAGATCGAGTGCTTTTAGATAAAGCTGCTCTTTCTGCCCCTGGTACTCCCTGTTATACGCGGTAGCCATGGCAACCGCCTGTGCAAGGCTGATCATACCTGAGGCAGGCACTGCCCGCTCAATCCGGATGTCATCAGGCGGCGGAGGAATATTACTATCGCTGATTATGTAATTGGATTTATGGCCGAAGTCGTCCTGCCATTTGTTATCGATAATCTGATACACCTCTTTGTCGGCCTCGGCTTTGTACTGCTGGGGACTGCAGCCGGCAAGAACAAGAATAATGGCAATGCCGAGAGCCCGGCATAAATACGCCTCAAGCCGAATTCTCCGTAAGGAGTCATTAGGACTGCGAAGCATTAAACTCTCCTCTGATACTTTTCATCACTTTTCCAATATAATATTTGCTTATATTTATGCTAAAACCGGATTTTTGAAAAAGAATAATCTCTATTACTTTGCTTCTTTTCAAACAGTAACTTCTTACTAAAGAATAATTTGTGCTAATTCGTTCAGGAGATGAGAAACAAATCGACTGAGATCACCGATGCCCTCAAATTACATATACCCGATCTCCATTCTTCAAAACAACATTCATTATACAACACAAAGCCGCCAAAGCAAAGAGGAAAACGCCCTTCATAGTGCTAAGTGCTTCTGATTCTGCATTTTATCTGAAATCTCAATCAAGAAAGGCCGGCAAAATATGGGATTTGGGGGCCGGCAGGTGAAATTTCTCAGATAATCTCGAATGCCAGTCTTTTTGCATAATTCGACTCTGCTCACATTTCGACCCCGCTCTTAGTGAAGAAGAGAACCTTATGTAAGTTTATTGCTCATAAGCCGGGCCGGATTAATGGGTAAACTTATTCATGCCGGAGCGATTCAATCGGGTCCATATTGGCGGCTCGATAAGCCGGATACATGCCAAAGACCACCCCGACCGCAGCGCTAATGCCAAAGGCCAGGACCAGGGACAGCCCCGTAATAACGGTGGGCATGTGGCCGAAATGAGTCACAAGAAACGGTATAAGAGAACCCAGGACAATTCCCAGAATGCCCCCTATGAATGTCAGCATAAGCGTTTCCGAGAGGAACTGAACGATTATATCGCGTTTCGTAGCACCGAGGGCACGGCGGATACCGATCTCTCGCGTTCGCTCGCTAACGGTAGCCAGCATAATATTCATAATTCCGATGCCGCCGACCAGGAGCGAAATCGCGGCGATCGAGCCGAGTACGATACTGAAAATCCGCTGCGTTCGTTTCGCCTGGTACAGCAGTTCAAGCGGCGCAACTATGCGGTAGTCCTTCTTATCCTTGTGAAGGCGAGCCAGCAGAGTATCCAGAATATCACGCATGGGTAACACCTGGTCAGTTGATTTGACCTTCACTGTGATTTTTTGTAGCTGTACTCTTTCTATACTCTCGCTGCCCCCGCTAAAGCTGGCGCTCAACTCGGTAAATCGGGACTTCGCGGTTGACAAAGGTAAATATACACTGCCGGTGGCCCCACTGTCGGAACCCGTTGCCGCCACCATAGCGCTTGTGGAACCATTCTGTCCACTCCCGGCCGACGGTGTCCCGGCCACACCTACAACCCGGTAGCAACTGCCCCTTATCCTGATGTCCTTACCGAGCGGGTCGTCGAATCCGAACAGACTGCTCACGAGCTGCTCATCGACCACGCACACACTTTGCTGCTGATGCAGATCGATACTGCTCAAAAACCGCCCATGAACCACGTGAACCGGCGAAACCACTGTGTACCACGGAATGGTACCCACGATTTTGATAGCCACCTTACGACTGCCGTATCGTGCTTCCTGGTCGATTTCGCGGATGGGTACGACAACCTCGACATCCGGCAGACTGTTGCGAATTGACTCGGCGTCCTTATAGGTCAGACCGTAACTCCGCATTCGCCGTGCATCACTCGTATCGGCTCGCTCCTCAGGCGGCTCAACCGTCTCGACAATCAGGTTTCTGCTCCCGAGCCGCGCTATCAGCCTCTGTGCTTCCTGGCTGGCCCCTTCGCCTATAGCAAGCATGGCGATCACCGAGCAGACGCCGAAGACTATGCCGAGCATCGTTAGCGCGGACCGCAGCCGGTGCATCCAAAGGCTCTTGATGCCTAACTTTACCGTCCTTTTAGCACCTGACCAACGCATAGTAACTAACTCTTATTGTATTGCTTGTACTTCTGCCTGTTCTTTCGCCGGGACTGACTCAGTTTCCGCCTGTTCTTCTGTTTTCTCCGGCTCAGTCCATTTGGGCGGATTAAGCAGCACCTTCTCGCCCTCAGCCAAACCACTCTTAATCTCAACGAAATTGTCGTTGAACAATCCTGTTTCAACCTCGCGCTTTTGGGCAGGGCTTCCGGCTACATAGCAAACTTTCTTGTCCTCCACCGTGACAACGGACTGTATCGGCACATAAAGAACATCGTGCAGCTCGTCAATCATCACCGTGACCTTCCCGGTCATACCGGTCTTGAGAGAGTCGTGCGTTCCGTCAATGCCCACGTCCGTTGCGTAAACTTTGAGGTCCGGATTCAGATAGTCCTCCTGGTCGGCCAACGGCGCCTTTTTCAGCACCCTGCCTGTAAAGGTCTTATCCGGAAATGCCTGGACCGTTATATCGGCCGGCTGGTTCGGCTCAATCCTGTCGATCCAGGTCTCGTGAATCTTGACCTCGACCTTCATTTCGGACGCATCGGGTATTGTTATGATCCTATAACCTTCCGGCACCTCCGCTCCCTGCTCGATTTTTATCCTTACCCACCGTTCTGTGCTCGACCAATAGACTACCTGGCCCACCGCAGGCGCCCGAATCGTACAAGCCTCAATCTGCTCGTGCAGTTTATTCAGACGCTGCCCCTGTACTTCGAACGTGGACCTTGCGCTTGCACGCTTCGCCTTGGCCTGGGCGAGTTGTGCACGGGCACGTGCTTTAGTTCTATCTAATTCCCGCGTGGCCTCCTGGTAGTCGCTGAGGAACTTCTCGGTCTCTTTCAGAAAATCATAGAGCTGATACAGATTCAGAGCTTCCTCGGCACTTTCCTTTTGAATCCGAAATCGATCCACATCCAACTGGGCGCTCATCAAGTCCAGATCGGATGCGTAATTCGCATCGTGAAGCTTTTGCGTACCCTCCAATACGTCCGTTGCTTTTTCAAGCTGCCCCTGGGCAAGCAGAATGTCGTTTCTCAATACTTTGAGCTGCCGGGAGGCCGAGCCGCCCAGGCTGTTGGGGTCCTTCAGGAGCAATAACGTGTCAAAGCTCGAATTCGGATCAGACCCGGTTCGCTCAATTGCTGTTTTCGCGATACTCTCCCCGATATACTTCTGAAGGTCCATCAAGGCAAACTTCATCTTCAACTCGGCAGCGGTAATGTCACTTTCATTTTGCTTTACCTGAATAAAATACGACTCATTCGCATCGGCATAGCCTGCCTCGGCGCTGGTCAACTGGATTTCCCTTTGTGACAACTGTTCTTTCAATTCCGAAGAATCCAGCTCAACCAGAACCTTGCCGTCATTTACATCTTCGGGGGTTATGATGGTGCCTTCAGGGACGATGTTGACTATAGTCGCCCTGCCTTCCACTTTGGACTTAATGTCCTCCGTTTTGACCGCCTTGATGCTGCCGCTTTCGGTCACGGTGATAGCTAAATCACCGCGTTTCACCGTAAACAGGCCCGTGCCTGGATTCGAATCGCCTGAACCGCCTGCTGTCTTCCTCAAAAGCGCCAACACACCGACAGAGACAACAGCGGCGATGCAAATGAAAACCAACAGCATTCGTCTCGAAAATGCCGATCTGCCGCCTGTTCTTGTGCCGCTACTTCTTATCTTCTTTACTTCTACCATATTATAGCCGCCAATTATGTTTACCGCTTCTGTCAATCGGCCTCTGCTTTATACTCTTCAGGCCTACACGCGACGGCAATACCAGGCAGGATGGCAGTTGCGAGCACCCAACACACCAACGTCACAAAAGAAAATCTACGAAACATAAAACTTTTCTCACTCCTACTCACATTGCTCTCTCTTAGTCAACACTCACAAGCCTCTCCGATGAACGGCGCCAATCTTCAATACAGGCTACATGAGTAGCTTTCTGAGCAGTTCAAAAACGCTCTTATCCCCTCCCTTTCGGTCTCGCAGACCACAAAATCCCGAAGCGATTGGCAACTTGCTGCATGACCAGAGCTGGACACTCACCTTGGTTACACTATCGGTGCATCCATAGATTAAGACGCACCATTTGACTCTATGTTAACATAATTTTCCCCAATTTTGGCGAAAATCTCGATTTCATGGGATAATGTGCTTGAAATGAGATCCACGGTCTGTTGCTTTGACTACGAGAATCCACCATATTGGTGTCAAAGACAGGCCCTCAGGAACCGGGGCGGCGGCCAAATGACGGCTCGGATACCGCTGAGGCGAGGCTGACAGACAAAATCTCAGGTAATCAAGATATTAAATAAATCAGACTTTTTCACGAGCAACAATATCGCAAAAAATCCCATAACGCATAAGATATGTGGGAAATTTTATTGCAATCCGGGTTAACTGATTGTAAACTCAAAGCTGATCTTAATTGGCGGCGTAGCCAAGAGGCCTAAGGCGACGGTTTGCAAAACCGTTATTCCCCGGTTCGAATCCGGGCGCCGCCTGTTACTTTTTTGTGTTAAATGATGATTTCGTGGTTTAGCAACTAATATTCCCCCAACAGAAGCTTCTCAGCCTCTTTTCGATTTTGCCTTGACTATGGTGACGATAAGAGAATTAAATGCCGAATCCCCTATCATTGTGTAATAAAACGGTTTTAGGCTGAAAACAACTCCGTCATAGAATTAAGAGCTTTTGTGCTGCGATTCTTTATTTCCCTGAACACAGGCTCAGCACCAAGCGTAGTGTTAATTATAGGACGGAACCTGATCAGGCCGAGTTTAGTTTTCTCCCTCTCCTCCGCTCGGCCTGCTTTTTTCAGCATAAAATCATCGAACCTGTTTTGCCTGATTAGATTTAACAGATCCGGCAAGCCCTTTATAACAAGATATCGTTATTAAAGCCCGCTTTGCCAGGCATATCTCCTGTGACATCCAAGTGTGATATACGACTTTTTGTGTAATCCCCTCAATGACAAAAGCGGAGAAAAAGTGTTACATTTAGCCTCGAAGGTGGCACTTAACTATAGTTTTTGCTGAATATTTTCCAGGGATGGAGGCAATATGGTATTGATATGAGGGTGACGACATGAGAGTGCTGAAATTCGTATGGAAATGTTTGTGTGGATTGCGGCTATCTGAAGGAAATTCAACCGGGATTGATTCACACAAATGGGAAAGCAAAATTGAGACTTACAGACGTTTGTCGAGCAGGCGTTATTAATCTTTTGCTAAAAAGCTATACACAGCTTGTTTTCAGAAATGGTGATATGCAAGCAACATATACGGAAAAAAACGTTACATTTAACGTCAATGACGGCACATAAATATAGTCTTATAATTTGAATACCAGATGCTACTGGTTCAGCCCCTGTTGTGATCGCGTAATTCAGGCAGGGGCTTTTTTGTTAATTCGCTTTTCGCCTGAATTTCCTGTATATTCGGCTTGTCCGCTCTGCGCTTTTCGTTAGAGGGTCCTTTTTTCGCAGCGCCGCCTTTAACCAGAGACAGGGCTTTAATACATGCCGCTTTGGTGGTGCGATCACGCTGTTTCAGCCCCTGCTCAAGAACCTCCAAAGCCAGCTTTTTCATCCTGCCCTTCATACTCCTCAGTCCGTATGCCGCCGCCTTCTTGGAAGTCCTTGAGAAGTCGCCGAGCAATACCTGCGTAAGAATCGCCAAACCATCCTCCTGCATCCATGAAAGGTTGAAAGCCGCCAGCCGGGCAGTTGTAATATCATTCGAGCACAACTTTCGTGTCAACTGCCTCAGAAGTTCGATTGCTGCCTCGTCTTTCTCCCGTCCGGAAGATTTTTGTCCTTCGAACTTCATATAGTCTCCTTCAAATAAAGACCAATATAATTAATCATTCCTAATTACGCAAGTTCTAAAGAATAGGTTCGAATTAATTCACCTCCTTCAGATGCCTGTTCACAGTTTTGAATAATCAACACAATCTCATAAAACCTCATCAACTGTCAACATAAAAAACCGACGGGCCATTTAAACGACGATCCGGCCCGGAGGGCCTGAGAGTATGATTTTATACGGACCCTGGATTTATTTCGAATTAAACTTTTTTCATCTTGACAAAACCATCAAAAAAGGTTATAATACTTATATAATATCTTTCCAACAGAAAAAAGTTTCGGCTCCAGCCCTGGTTTGTTCCAGGGCTTTTTTTATGTGGTGTGGGGCACAGCTAAATTTGGCCGGAGCGTTCGGCCCGGAGCCGTAAGGTTGGATATTCGAATCATGCCGCCCCGAATAAACCTCCCTATAGATCCATATTAATAACGCAAAATCAAAAAACAGCCCTGGATGCATTCTGCGAATGTAGAATAGCGGAGGAAATCTTACAGGCTTTTATCGAGGTTCAAGAACCTACTGCTCCGGCTTCTTGCGCTCGATGACATCGCGGCTGACGTGCTTCGCTTTGGCCTTACGAGCAGGCAGTTCCCTGATTTCCGCAGCGGGCTTTTTCCGGCTGCTTTCCGATTTCTGTGCCGGACGGGAAGTTAATGCAATCTTTTCGATGAGCACCTCCATGTCAACGACACTGAACTCGTGGCCGCATAACATGCAGTAGTAACCCATTTCACGGTCAAAATATATTTTACCGAGAAAGCATTGCGGGCAATCTATATTTTGACATTCAGGTTCAAACATTTATCTATTGGGCCTCTGCCTTACAATAAAACACTTCTCATCGCCCGCAGATGTTTTATCGGCAAAATCTAATTCGAATGTTGAGCAATAAAACTGCATCCCCCCTGCCCGGCTGAAAACACGTGGTTATCCTATTTGCCGGCTGCTTTTGTATCTTCCGTGAATTCCGGCCGAAAAGCTGCCATTTCAGCCAAATCATCCGGGGGATTTTTGTCTTGACCTTTAGCCGGCTTCGGGCTATTTTCGTGCTTTGTTTTTGGTCGCTATTTCAGCCCGGAAGGAAAAAGGATTTTACGGTGCCAGGAATGGGAAAAACCAGGGAGCAAAGAACAGAGAAGAGATTACGTTATCGCTGGCACGCCCGGTTTGCCTCGAATCCGAAGCAAAAACCTCTCTCGGGCCAGATGGTCGACGTTTCCAGCAAAGGTATGGCGCTTCTTTACCACGCTGACGAAAACTGTCCCGTCCCGAATCAATCGATAACAACAAATTTCGGCGTTCCACATTTTGACTCGGGTGACTCTTTCGACACGGTATTTTTCAATCGCATCGGACGCGTCTGCCGGATTGACAACCTTACCAGCAAAGTAAACCGTATCGCAATCCAGTTCGCAGAACCGCTGTTTTTCAAACCCGGCGAGCAGGACATTAATGATTCAGATGCAAAACAAAGGCTTGAAGCCAAAGCCCAGCTAATTGTCAGTGCGAAAGAAAAAACAGTCACCAAAACACAGATAAACGTTAAGGCTGATAATCAAGTAAAACCAGATGTCGAAGAAGGTGCACGCCTTCATAGCGAGGCCCTGGCCAGGGCCGAAGAAAGAATACGGTCCTATGCCGAGGCGAAAGTACAAGCCGAAGAGAAGCTGAAGGCGGAAATCGAAGCAAGGCATACAAGCGAAACAAAATTGCTTGCCGAAGCTGAAAAAAAGATCAGGTCTTACGCCGAGGCAAAAGCCCGGGCCGAAGAAAAAGCAAAGGCCGAGACGAAAGCAAGAGCCAAAGCCGAGGCGAAAGCTAAAACCGAAGCCAAACTAAGAGCCAAGGCAGAAAAAAAGGCCGAGACCGAAGCTGATAAAAGGGCAAAAATCGAAGCGGAGTTGCGAGAAAAGGCCGGCTCATACGCGGAACAATTGGCGAAAGTCAAAGCCGAAGCGGCCCGGGAAATTGCCGGCATCAAAGACCATGCCGACGATACAATTGTCAAAATCAAGGCTGAATTCAAATCCAAGTCGCATCAGAAGAAATCAATACCAAAGAAAACCACCACGGATAACGCAAAACAGTCCGGCGAGGGAATCCTGATGGATAAAGTCGATAAATTCATTACGGACAGAAACAGAATTTTTTAATAAATCGCCGCTTAAGATGAAAGTGAAGATAAACAACCGCGTTCTGGAACTGCTCGACGCCGACCTTACCGAAATGGACACCGACGCCATCGTCAATGCCGCCAACGCCCAACTGATTCTGGGCGGCGGAGTCGCAGGAGCGATCAGGCGAAAAGGCGGACCGAGAATTCAGGAAGAATGCGACAAAACAGGCGGGACATTTGTCGGCGGCGCCGTTATCACAACCGGCGGCAACTTGAAAGCAAAGCACGTAATTCACGCCGTCGGGCCTCGTATGGGCGAAGGTGACGAGGACCAAAAACTGAAGAACGCAACGCTAAACTCGCTTAAAACAGCCGATGAAAATCATCTAAAGAGCATTTCCTTCCCGGCAATCAGTACGGGAATTTTCGGCTTTCCCATCGGGCGATGCGCCGAAATCATGCTGAAAACCACCATCGATTATCTTAAAGGCCAAACCGGCCTGGAAAAAGTTGTCTTTTGCCTTTTCGGCAGGAACAGCTACGAGGTCTTTGCAAGCCGGCTTGAGCAGGAAACCTCACAATGAAGGCGATGATTTTGGATAAACAATCGCCGATTGAAGAGAAGCCCTTGAAACCTGCCGATTTGCCAACTCCCGCTCCGAACGACAGGCAAATCCTCGTTAAGGTCTCGGTTTGCGGAGCCTGCCATACTGACCTCGATGAAGCCGAAGGCAGGCTTAAAACCACAAAATCACCAATCGTCCCCGGCCATCAGATCGTTGGAAAAGTCGTTGATAAGGGCAAAGCCGTAACGAAATATCAAATCGGCGACCGGGTAGGAATTACATGGCTTTTTTCCAGTTGCGGCCAATGCGAGTTCTGCAGAACAGGCAGCGAAAACCTCTGCGCCCGAGCCAAATGGACCGGCAAAGACGCCGATGGCGGCTACGCAGAATTTATGGTTATCGGCGAGGATTTCGCTTATCCGATCCCGGAGCGGTTTTCAGACTCACAAGCCGCCCCGCTTTTATGTGCCGGGGTAATCGGATATCGCACGCTCAGGCTTGCGGATGTAACAGACGGCCAGAAGATCGGCCTGTTCGGTTTTGGTGCTTCAGCTCACATCGTTATCCAGATAATCAAATATAAGTTCCCGAACAGCCCGGTTTTTGTCTTTACGAAAACAGCCCGGCATGCCGAGCTGGCCAAAAGCCTCGGCGCCGTCTGGACGGGCTACTCCGGCGACAAACCGCCTGAGAAGCTGAACAAGATCATGGATTTCACGCCGGTCGGAGAATGCGTCCGAGACGCTCTCGGCGTGCTGGAAAGGGGCGGCCGGTTGATTATAAACGCAATTCGTAAAGAAACACCCGTTCCACCGCTCGATTATGCCGAATATCTCTGGCTGGAAAAAGAAATAAAGTCCGTAGCCAACGTTACGCGTCAGGATGCGGAAGAATTCCTGCCTCTGGCGGCACAAATTCCAATAGTGCCCACAATCGAAGAATTCCCGTTAGAGCAGGCCAACGAAGTGCTTAACTCGATTAAGAATTCCAAACTCCGCGCCGCCGCCGTTCTGAAAATAAACTAATAAAAAACCGGGTCCCGGGGAAGTGACGGACAGACAGAAATAATAGACTATTGTACTGTGATTTCCAGATCGAATTATTTTAAAAAAACTATGCCGATGTGATTGAAGTTACAGAACGAATCTGGTATTTTAATAATATAAAGGCTCAGCAGCGTACTGCTCTGCCACCTGTGGTCTTAGGAATTGTAATTTCGCACTTGATGCGGAATTTGTCGGTATCAACGGCTTTTGTCTTTGCCCGGCGCAGTCGCGGAGACAAATTTGCACCTGTGGAAGCATCTGCAACAATGGCAATCATCGGCTGAGCGGATACGGCAAATTATGAAAGAATAAGGCTTTTTGGGAAGGTGGAATAATGCAGACTAAATTTAACGTCTTTGAAGTTCTCCAAATAGCCGAAAAGATCGAGCACAACGGCGCTAAGTTCTACCTCAAAACGGCGGAATTATTCGATGACATGGAAGTTCGCGATACCTGCTACAAACTGGCCACATGGAAAGCCCGGCACGAAAAGATTCTCGCGCAGAGACGAAAACGGTTTTCCGAACAGACCGGCGAATTCGGAACTTTCGATCCTAATAATTATGTCTTGTCCAATCCCGATGTAATGGCGGGTCTTGCCGTGTTTGCAACTACGCCGGGCTCGCTAAAAGGACCGCCCGACCATGAAAACAAAAAGGAGATATTCAAGGATGCCATCAGGCGTTCGAAAGAAGCGATCTTCTTCTATCGCGGATTGAAGGACTTCGCCCGTGACCCGGCCAGCAAAGATACAATCGACAAGATTATCAAAGAAGAGAACCGTCATATCCGCCTCCTCACCGAAGAATTGCAGCAGCGATAGTCACACTGCCATTATGTCGCCGCCGCTCTATTGAAGTGCAAAAGTATTAAAGCTATGGCAAAAGTCCGCACCTTAAAGCATTATTTATGCCGTGTTTCGATTGTTATCAACGAGAGCGAATCAACTGATTGCTATTGAACTGAACGTGAGGAAGATTGGTTTTTATATCCTCGATAAAACGCAAACCGTCCTTCCAATATCCTGCTGTCGGTTTCAAGTCGTCACTGAAGCCAATAAAATAACGGTTTAAACTGCCGATAAGTAGCTCCCTGAGATATTTGCTAACCATCGATGCCAGCGAGACCGGCAAAAATCGCCCGTCGGCGCCTACTACAAAATGCATGCGCATAGCTTTGCCGCCGGCCTGCAATTCATAGCTGCTTGTCGCCGGGCTCTCGCAGATAATCTTCAATTCCATATCGCCGAACATCCGCTGCAAATTCTTGCGATAGTGGACCCGCCCGCCCTGCCGGTCGACGATGATTTGCAAATCGTCATCCGCAAAGTTGTCATAAGCACTCTTAATCAGGCTGCACGTAGCGGTGAAAAGAACATTCGCCTTGTTCTTCACGGCAGCCACCATTTTATTGTAGTACGCAACGTCCAGGCAGCAGCTTTTCAGCTCAAGCAGCTCGATACCGTTAGAGGCCAGGTCATCGGCCAGCACCGCCGAGGCAATTTCCTTATCAGCCGTATCGATCGAAAGAGAATAATCCCCGATATCCTGATACCAGGGATAGTCACTTAACCGCTCAAGGCAGCTTGGACATAACAGTTCTAAAAGCTCGGTTAACGTCGCCGGCTCTTTACCGAGACATTTCAATGCCGTCAGAACCGTTCGCTCCAGATGTTTTATCCCGATCGACTTGCTGTAAGCCTTTTTGCTGTCGGCAATGAGTAATCTGCCCGCAAGCCGTTTACGCCTGTCACTGATACTTTTGCTTAAAATATGCCACAGGTCGGAAGTCAGAAGATTATGCGGCAGCGAAAAAGTGCTCGACGATACGACTAACGGCCCGAGGATCGGTCCATAACCAGCCTCGTCAATTCCTACCAAAACAACCATCCTTGCGACTCCGTGACTCCACCATAAGGCGCCCCCTGCTCCGACTGCCATCCATATCAAAAGCTACAAATCGTCGATCCAAAACCAGGACTAACTTCAATCCGAACCAGAATTGTAATCATACTGGCGTTCGAATCAATAATATTGTTAATTTCAAGCCGAATCCGCAAATACTGAGTTTTCAAAGCCTGCCGGGGGAGGGAGTGGCTGGATGCCAGCTCTGGGCTATACTCAAAGTCGCCGGGTGAGTGAGTGGGTCATTGATCGCGAGCGAGCTGCCGTCACCGTCGGTTGCCGGGTACCATGTATCCTTATACTCGAATCGCAGTATAGCAGCATCCAGGGGCGATGGAAGGCTCAGAACAATCCTCTCGCCTCCATTGCTCAGGTTGCCTGAATATTCGCCCGCTACGTTGAAGCCCGTGCCGTATGTCGACCTAAAGGCCGTGAGGTTTTTGACAACCACAACGTATCGGCCCGGTTCGAGCAGCATCTGGCCGAACGTAAAATCAATCCCGTCGCTCAAACGAACTCCGGCAAGGTTCAGAGTTGACTCACCGACATTCTGCAGCTCGATATAGTCATAGCTGCTGCCGGAAGATGCGTGGTACATCAGCTCTGTCACACGCAGGCCGTCCAGAAGAGCCAGGGCATTAGCGTATGGGAAATCATCGGTTGCCTCCGTGATAACCCCGTCAAGCTCGGCACTGATGAGCATGTCGGAGCTGGTTGTAGATGCGTTCATACCCTGGATTGCAAGCAAATTGTCGCCCAGCTTGAGGTCACTGATGAACTCGGAGATGTCGATCTCCTCGAAGACTACGGCGGCGGAATCCGAATGGCTGGAGCTTGCATGCGAATCCCAGGCCGAAATCTCGTCAAAATTACGTTCGGCCACTTTTACCCCGTTCAGGTAGGCGACAAAGCCATCATCATACCGCACGTTCAGCATCAGCTCGCTTAGTCCGCTTACATCATCGGCTTGAACGGTGAATGGGATGCGGATATAGCATGTCGCATTCGTACCATACATTTGTTCTTGCAAGTCAATGCTGAGGAAGTCTTGATAACCGTTTGTCCTTTCAAAGCCGACTCCACCGGGACCGCCTGTGCAGGGCTCCCATGCCGAATCGTCAAAATTGATATCCGTATTCCATACCTCACCGATATCTTCGATTGGAACCAAAACACGCTTATCGGCATTTTCGGGTACGAGGTTGATAACCGTAACAGTGGCAGATCCGCTTGACGGATTGGAAGCACCGGGCGTCGGCAGATCCAAAAACTCAAAGTTATCGCTGCCATTGGGCGCCCGGCCATAGGATACATCGGTCGTCTGCGGCCCGTAGAGAACCTTGTCGATCTGGTTGAGCCCGGCGTCGAACAGGCCGATCATTTCATTATCTGCCGAGAGCCTGAAATCCACGTGACCGGGCCGATTGCTGTTATCCGCCTTGAACACAGCGAAACCCTCGCCGGCAATGAAACTCAGCGGGCCCAGCGGACATTTATCAGGCTGAGTGACGGGATTGTC
>CAYTNN010000067.1:16594-20388 GCA_964439135.1 uncultured Pirellulales bacterium | reverse complement strand
TTGTCAGCCTTGTCTGGCGGCTAAAGCGGGCCGAGCGTATGCAGAACCAGGCCATTGACTCGATGATAGAAAATCAAATCGACAATCCAATGGCCAAACGCTTCAATATGATTAAATGTCATGCCAAGGGGATAAAGCTGGGCGACCCGAGATATGTCATCGGGCATTTGCAGCTCGGACGAATCGGTACGAGCGACTGGTCCGATTCCAGGGTGCTCGACAGGATGATGCTGTACGAAAGGCGAATCGAGAGCAGCATGACTAAGATGATGAACGAGCTTAAGAGACAACAAATAATGCGTCGAATTGAGCATGAAGATGACGACGGGCAGGAGTACGAACCATCCCCATCCCTGCGGGATGAGGCTGCCACACGGAAAGTGGAGCAACAGGTCGATTTGAAAAAACAAAACCAAAGCCGACCTTCGGCCGGAAATCCTAAATCCGAATATCTAAATCCTAAACAAGTGAAAAAGGATGCAATTTTGAAAAAACAAAACCAAAGCCGGTCTTCGGCCGGAAATCCTAAATCCGAATATCTAAATCCTAAACGAGTGAAAAAGGATGCAATTTTGAAAAAACAAAGCCAATTTGCCCCGGAGTTAATTGGCACAACGCCTTTTGTGAAAGGAGATTATGAAAATAAATCGGCCGGCCGAATCGAAGAAAACAAAGCCAAACAAAGCCAGTTTCTCGCTCACGAACAGACCAAAAGAGTGGGAAAAAGAGATAAATCGGTCGTCGCAGCAACCGGTTAGCCGAATGAAGTGAATTTTCCCATTTAATAGTGGGGAATAATACTGCTTTGAAGAACGACATTTATATGTTTACTGCCATTGTTGCGCATGTTAATATCAGCATATTGACGGGCAATCCGGCTGGATATACGGGTTAGTGTAGAAAGGCGATATGCATGAAAAATGTGCAGTCGAGCGATAAACAAGCCGAAATATGGTTAAGGAATCATTGTTATTATTTACAAGCAAATTAGGAGATATGAAATGAAGCAGTATGTTTTGATGAGTATTTTGCTGGTGAGTATGTTCGCATGCCCGGCGGTTCTCTCTCAGGAATTCGAGCCGGAGGATATGGAATTCCAGATGCAAATGCGGCAGCGGGAGATGGATCTGCAGCAGCGCGAAGCGAAAATGGACATGGAGCGAGAGATGTATAAACTCGAACTGGACCAGCGCAGGCTGGAGCTGGAAAGTGCACGCCAGGATGATAATGACGATGACGAGGGCGGAGGCGCACTTGCCTTGCTGCTGGTGATCTGCGCGGTTGTCCATATTCTCGTGGCGATTTGGGTTTACATGGATATACGCCAATTGAACCGCGGCTCCGGAATTTGGATTGTTATCGCCCTTCTGGCTGGACTGCTCGGGGCATTGGTTTACGCTATTGTCCGCCTTGGTGACGGTCGGCAAAAGGGATCCTGACCAGGACGCAATTGATTTAGCCACAGGCTGATGCTATCTGAGGTTTTGCCCTGACTTAAGTTGGGGCGCCCATTCTCAGAAAACAGAATTCATGGCCGTACATAAACCGGCCCAGGGAATTGTTGTGCCTTTAAACAAACAATTCTTAAAAAAATGATTATGCTACAAGAAAAATCGTGTATAATGCTCAGGCGTTAGTTCATAATATATTGTTCTTAGTTTATAGTATTAGTTGGGAGCATGTATGTCAGGTCATTCACACTGGGCTGGTATAAAATATAAGAAAGCGGCTTTAGACGCAAAACGCGGCAAGGCCTGGAGCAAAATATCTCGAATGATTATCGTGGCGGCCAAACAGGGCGGCGGGGATCCCTCTGCCAACCTGACCTTGCGATATGCGATCGACAAGGCCAAAGGGGCAAATATGCCCAAGGATACGATCGAGAAGGCGATCAAAAAGGGTACCGGCGACCTGGACGGGATGAGTTTTGAAGAAGTGCTGTACGAGGGCTACGGACCGAGCGGTGTCGCGATTATGGTCGAGGCACTAACTGACAACCGCAATCGAACCGGGCCGGAAATCAAAAGAATGTTCGAGAAACACGGCGGCTCGCTGGGAACAAGCGGGTGCGTCAACTGGATGTTCACGAAGAAGGGATTGATTACAGTTATCGCCGCCAACTCCGATGAAGAGCAGCTTCTGGAAATCGCCTTAGGTGCAGGCGCGGACGATATGCAGGCAGTCGGAGAAGTCTTCGAGATAACCTGCGATCCGGGTGCCTACGAAGAATTGAAAAAGGCCCTGCAGGAAAAGGAAATACCGATCGAGATCGCAGAAATTTCCATGGTGCCTCAGAGCACAATCGACATTTCCGACGAGCACACAGCAAAGAGAATAATTTCGCTGATGGAGGCCTTTGAAGACCACGACGACGTGCAAAACACATACGCGAACTTCGATATATCGGAGGAAATAATCGCCCGGATTTCGTAGTATTATATTCCGTGTGATGTCACTGTGACGATGGTGACATTGAACGTTGCTTAAAACGGCGGTCAATTGTCGGATTTCATGGAAAGTTCTTCCACTCGCTCTTTGGCATAAAGATATTTATTTTTGTCGAGCCGGCTGACAATGTCCTCTCGTTCGGGGTACATCTGCCTGAACTGGGCACGGTATTCATCTTCGATCTCGATTGCTTTTGTGTACTGCACGATTGCGATTTCAGCGTTGCCCATTTGGTCGGCAATTTGAGCCTGTTTGAAATGGAGCCGGCCGCAGCCGGGATAACGTTCGACCGCCTGTGACACAGCTTTATAAGCCTTATTCAGCCAATCGGCTTTTTCCTGCTGTGTCGAGGTTTCCGCGAGCTGATGATATGCGTCCGTTAGCCGCTCGAAGTTTTTGAAGCTGGCGTCGTTTCGCCCGATCGCACTTTGCAGGCATGTTTCGGCACGCAGCAGCAAATCCCGATTTTTATCCAGTGTCATCTCATACTCGTCCAGATACAACCGGCCGTTAAGGGACAGTGCTGAAGAGCTTAGAACATCGTCGCCGGCAGCCTTTTCCAAAAGTTCGTGAGCGTAGTCGAATTGCCCCGATGATATAGCCTTATTGGCCTTTCGTATCCGAGAGGTGCTTGCGGCTACGGGAACAAAAACGTAACTCAAATAAACCAGGCATGTCACCAGGGCGGCGACTGCTATCAGTATCTTTACAAATGGCTTAGGTTTCAGTACAAGCAAAGGTCGGGATTTCGTATGCGAATCGATCGCGATAAGGCACGCAATCAAAGCCCAGAATGTGGTCATAACGCCCGGTTCGAAAATGGCAAAGTCAAACAAGTTGTGCAAAGTCACGCCCAGCACGGCACAAAAAACAGCAAGGGCGGTATTCGTATTGCGTATCTCAGATTTCGAATCTCGCGTTTTGAGCAGCGGGCCCGCGAAAAGTACGAACGCGATGACAAAAACCGCCGCGGGCGCAACGTACATCGTGACCATTATATAGATTATAACGTCAAGCGTCTCGGCAAACGTTTCGGGTATAAGAAGCGGACGAATGAGCAACAACACCGTCAATACGGCGATCATGATAATTATGGCCTGGGTTCTGAATTCCGGCCTGAGCCGGTTAATTTCGACAGAGCCGGCAGCGGATGTAGCAGCGATCATTCTCCAGAGCGGCAAAACAAGCATAGCCAAAAAGCCGAGGAGACCGAGCGGGCCGTATTGAGTCAGAATGCTGAGCGGAAAATTGTGCGGATCGGCAACGGATTCCAATGCTGCGGCCGGTTTGTAATGCGGATAGAAATCTCCGAAATTGCCGGGCCCGACGCCTGTAAGAGGATGGTC
>CAYTNN010000067.1:0-16494 GCA_964439135.1 uncultured Pirellulales bacterium | reverse complement strand
ACAGCGATATCTGTCATTGCCAGCCGTTTGTCCGCTGCCACCAGGCCGGCAACGAAAGCGCCAACGCAGAAGATGCCCAAGCCGATTTCCATGCCGGTACGCCTGTAGATAAAGCTCCTGCTGCAGAAGCTCCATACAACCCACAAGACAAAGGCCAGTATCAGCACGGTCGATACCGATAAGCTGTAAAGATTGTCACCGAGATTAGCCGCGAAAGTGGTCGAATGCGTAGCCGGGCCCTCGGTAAACGTCGTGCGAAGCGCAATCACCGCCAGGCAAAGAGCAAGCAGGACATATTCAAAGTACGCCAGGGCTTTGCTCTTGGACGGATTCGGATTAGTCGGCTTCTTTGTCATTTTTGACGGTAGTCTCAAAGACAGCAATTATTAATAACACTAAAATTGTCTGCAGGAAAATCAGAATAGCGCCGGCCAAATTGACCTGTGACAAAAAAGTCGCTCCGAGGCCGGTGCAGAGCGTCGCCAGATACAACGTAAGGACTGTTTGGGTGTCGGTCAGGCCGTGCCTCTTCAACCGGTGAGAAAAATGCTGAGTGTCACCGACGAACGGGCTCTTGCCCTGGCTGATACGCAGCAGGGTTACACTAATGAAATCATATAGCGGAACAGCCATAACCAGCAGCGGCATAAAAACCGGATACCATTGGCCGCTTTGAGCTTCGTGATAATAGGTCGTGCGCAGAGACAGCAGTGCCACAAAAAAGCCTATAACAAGCGAGCCGGCGTCACCCATAAATATTCTTGCGGGAGGGAAATTAAAGACCAGAAATCCCAGCAATGTCCCAATAAAGACAAGTGCCAAGCCGCTGACGAGAATCTGGCCACTGAAAGCGGCGGCGGTAAACAGAATGGAACTCGCAATGACAGCGATACCGGCTGAAGCTCCGTCCATATTATCCAGAAAGTTGAATGCATTGATAATCAGCACAATCCAAAAGGCCGACAGAACAGAAGCGATGAACCAGCTCTCGATAAAAAGCTCGACCCTGATTTCCGCAAAGGCTGCCGCGACGAATGCAACTGCGAACTGAATCCCAAGTTTGAAGAACGGACCAAGATGCCTTTTGTCATCCCACAGGCCCAGCACGAAAAGAATAACGATACAGAGCAGTATCACAAGAAGCTCATGGATTCTTGCTAAAAAATCGGCGGGGTTGATTTTGGCACGTTCGGCAAGCCAGCCGAAATGGCCCGGAACCACGAGAAACTTTACAACCGTTATAGCAGCAAGAATGACGATTAAGAGCGTTGCAAATATGGCGATTCCACCGCCGAGCGGGATGATATCCCGGTGGTACCTTTCAGCGGCCGGGCGGGCGACAAAATCTGTCCGAACGACCACCTTTTTCACAATGGCTGTTAGAAGAGCAGACAGAGCAGACGAACCAATCAATAGAGCTATCGCCAATATAGCCAAACTGACAACTCCCTAAAAATATAACGTTAAATGCCCCTCAGGACGGGCCTGGGGGCTAAGCTATGCTTTTTCGCGACGCGACGATTTTAGCTGCTCCAGCAGCCGGGTTCTGACTTTTTCAAAGAAATCGAAGTAACATTGCTGCTTGTAGTCCGGGTATGTATGATCCAAAGGCTTCCAACTGCCCTTGTCAAAAATCAGTGTCACTTCGGCGTACATTTTTCTGCCTATATATATACGATGCGAATAGTTTTTTGTTGTGGCTAAAACCAGCTTTGAAGGCTCGATTATGCCGGGATCCAGGTTAACCGGTCTTGGCAGAGGAATGCTCAGAACTTTGGCCAATTTTTGCTCAAGCTTGTTTGTCCGGAGTTTGATTTTTGCCAGCCTGCCCGGATCGATGAGCTTTTCGATACTCAAAAACTGCCTTAATATCCGAGGGCCTGTCTGGTCCTGGTAATAATCTGTTTTGTCAAACGGCCAGACATCGCTCGTGAAATCGGCATTACCGAACTTGTCGGTTAGTATATCGGCTGCACTGTTCAGACACTGATAGTTGGCGGCCAAAACACCTATGACAAGCTTTACAGTATTAGGCTCTCTCAGCTTCCACATTGTCAAACATCGCAGATTCGCACGGCATACGCAAGAGACGCGATCTGATCCTTGTTCTTCGGGACAAATTCGTGCGCTACATACCCTTTGTACCCAGTCTCGACAATGGCACGCATAATCGCCGGATAGTACAGCTCCTGCGTCTCGTCGATTTCGTTTCGGCCGGGATTGCCGCCCGTATGGTAGTGGCCGATATAATCCTTATTATCGCGAAGCGTGCGGATGATGTCACCTTCCATAATCTGGGCATGATAAATATCATAGAGAATCTTGACACTCTCGGAACCCACTTTCTTGCAGACCTCGACACCCCAGGACATATTGTCAAACATGTAGTCTTTGTGATTGACCTTACTGTTGAGATATTCCAGACAGATGGTGACGCCTTTCTTCTCGGCATATCCGGCGATTTTCTTCAAAGCGATGACCGAGTTTTCAACACCGACGTCGTCGGGCATACCTTCGCGGTTGCCGGGAAAGGAAATCACGTTCGGATATTTGTACTCAGCGGCGGCATCAATTGCCGTGCGAATTTTGTTAAGACATTCCTCATGGTTCTCTTTTCTGTTGATCCCCTTCGTCAGGCCGTGCGTGTTAATCATCGAACATTCAAGGCCGTATTTTTTCAACGTAGGAAAGTCATTCGGCCCAAGCAGGTCGATTGCTTTTAAGCCCATTTTCTTGCCGATTACACACATTTCTTCGACCGAGAACTTGCCGTAGCACCATTTACTGACTGATTGATTGATACGGCCGTTCTTGACGATCCGTTCGACATCGTCCGCGGTGACGGCCTGCCCGGCGCGAGCCAATGTGCCGGCAATAGTCCCGGCAGCAATTAGAGAACTGCTGCGCATAAAGCTTCGCCTTGAAAGTTTATTGTTGTTCATTAGTATCTCCTTTTCTATATCAGACTTTCAACTGTTCTTTGAGTTCATTAACAAGTTCTATCACTTTGGCTGTCGCATCCTCGACGCTTACCTTGCTGCTTTCGGGCTTCGATCGCAGCTTTACCTCGACATTACCTTCGGCCAGGGACTTCTTACCGACGGTTATCCTAACAGGAATACCAATCAGGTCGGCATCTTTGAACTTAACTCCAGCACGCATGGTCCTGTCGTCCAGCAATACATCAATACCTTTGCCAAGCAACTGCTCATAGATGTCGCCGGCAACCCGGGCAACTTCTTCATCATCCTGATTCACAGAAGTAATAATAACCTCGCAGGGAGCAATGCTGATCGGCCAGATAATGCCGTTCTTGTCATTGCCAAGCTCGATCGCCGAAGCGAAGATACGATTTATGCCAATCCCATAGCAGCCCATGATACAGGGCTTTTCGTTTCCTTCTTCATCAAGGAATTTCGCTCCGAGTTTTTTGCTGTATTTTGTTCCAAGCTTAAAGACCTGTCCGACTTCGATACCCTTCTTAAAGAGCAGCTTTTTGCCCTTATACGTATCACCCTCTCCCGCTAAGCGGATATCGGCAACGGCAATATTCTCACCTTCAAGCGGAAAATCCCTGCCGGGCACAACGTTTTTAACATGATAGTCGCTTTTATTGGCTCCGGCGATGCCTGCCGCCATTGCCGCTACAGCGTGGTCGATAATCATTTTCGAGACCTTACCGCTTATGCCTATCGGCCCGGCAAAGCCAACTTTGGCTCCGGTTACTTCTTGTATCGTCAATTCGCTGGCCAGGTCCATATGCTCGCCGCCGATGAGTTGTGTTAATTTCTCGGGATTCAATTCGTGGTCACCGCGTACGAGAGCGGCAATTGTCCGCTGCCCGACACTGTAAATTAGCGTCTTAATCATATCGTTCGGCCGGGACCCGAGAAAACCGCAGACCGCATCAATGGTGCCGACATTTGGAGTGTGAACTTCTTCTGGCAGTGGAATTTCCGCATCAGCTTGCTCTTTCGGCAGCGGGTCCACTTCCGCTCTTTCGAGGTTTGCCGCATAGGAGCCGTCTTCGGTATATACAATTGTATCCTCGCCGGATTCGCAGGGCACGGTGAATTGATGCGAGCCTGAGCCGCCCATCTCGCCGGATTCTGCTTCGACAATTACGTATTCGAGCCCGCAACGTGTGAAAATCCTGCAATATGCATCGTACATGGCCTGATATGATTTATCGAGGCTTTCCGGACCGACATCGAAGCTATAAGCATCCTTCATTATAAATTCACGGGACCGAATCGCGCCAAACCGAGGCCGAAACTCATCGCGGAATTTCGAGCTTATCTGATAAATGTTAATCGGCAACTGCTTATACGATTTAACCTCGCCGGCTATCAGAGTCGTAAATACTTCCTCGGCTGTCGGACCGAGCACGTTCATCCTTCCGTGACGGTCCTCGAAGCGGAACATTGTCGGGCCGTAATCAACACTGCGGCCGGTTCTGTCCCAAAGCTCAAGCGGCTGCATGGACGGCACGATAATCTCCTGGGCGCCTGCTTTGTTCATTTCCTCACGGACGATTGCGATAATCTTTAGCAGGCTGCGCCAGCCGAGCGGCAGGTAGGTATATGTTCCGCTGGCGACCTTCCGGCTCAAACCCGCTCGAATCATCAATTGGTGGCTGGCTACTTCGGCATCGGCAGGAATTTCTTTAACCGTAGGTATAAACATCCGGCTGTATCTCATATTTCGTCCCTTATGGCCTGTCAATCTTAGATCGTCTTATCATCAATTCCAAAATCGATACGTTTAGAGCGATTTATAGTCCAAAAGACAAAGCTTTGCAAGGATATTTCACTTCCAGCGGAGAACACCGAGCAACAAGCGGGAATTTGCGACTATTTTTTCTTGCAATATCATCGCTGCGAGTATAAAGTGTCTGCCAATCGATTTCTATTACGCAGAAATCAGGGCGATTAGCTCAGTTGGTAGAGCAGCTGACTCTTAATCAGCAGGTCGAAGGTTCGAGCCCTTCATCGCTCATTTCCTGCTGCGGCTTTTATGATTGCCTGCTGAATGTCTTTTATGTAAGCTTGATTCATCCGGTCGAGTTCGCTATCATTTGCTGTCAAGGCTATAGGAAAATCAAAGGAAGGCAGCATCGGCGTTGACTTTTTCAATTCCGGCAGATTCTCCGCCAACCCCTTGAACTTATGGCCCCAGGCTTTGAGAGTCAGGTCCGCCTTGACCAGACCGGCAAACAGGCTGATATCACCGGATTCGGGAGTATCGGCAAACGGCCAGGACAGCCATCCATCGGCCAGTGAACGGGATGCCTCGATTTCCTCACTTATCCAGCGAGCCTGCTGCTGTTCGCTAAGGTAAGGATGATGCTGGGGTGCCCCGCCGCCATACCATCCAAATTCACCGAGAACCACAGGCTTGCCGATATGACAGTAGGCTAAAACTCCCTGTAAGTAGCCTATGTTTTTCCGCTGGTTTTGCTCCGATTCAAAAGGACTGCCCAGAGTCGGGTAGAAGTGAATAGTCGCGAAATCGAGCCAGCGAGTTTGTCGGCGTGGATTGAAAGCGGCATAACGGTTTGGATTACCCGAACGAACCAGCGGATAAGACCACTGGATATACCCAACCGTAACCAGGTGAGTAGGATCAGCCCGGCGGATAGCCTCAACCTGGCGACGCACCCACTCATCGGCCAGATGCTCTCTAAAAAGTTGCCAGTCCTGCAACCTCGGATTTCCCTGATTTGGCAGATTCTCCGGCACCGCCACATTGCCCCACTCGTCAGCTTCGGTCAGTTCATCACCCCAGGCGGCCTTCAGCGCTTTTTTGTTTGCATAGGTATTCTGGAGCCAGGTGTTCCATTGTGGACGCCATTGTTCGACAAACCAGGGTATATGCGGCTCGTTAAGAAGGTCCCACGCAAAAATGGCCGGCTCGCCACGGTAACGCTGTGCCACAACAGTCCAAAAACGATCAAGAGCCCGCAGGGCTGCCTGGCCGGCGAAACGGTCCGGCTTCCAATAGTCGGGCTGGCCTTCCCAGTGGTCCGGCCCAGTAAGAATCAACCGTATGCGCTTCTCCCGAGCAATCTCAACGAGTGTGTCCAGTTTCGCAAGAGCCTGCTCTTCGATCTTTTCAGCGGTGGGTTGGAAACTGCCGGCAGTTAGAAAAATACGGGCACAATTAACGCCCATCCCGCTCATAACAGCAAAGTGCTGCCGAACCTTATCGGCATCAAACTGCCGCCAGAGTTTGGGCGCCCAGCCGGTGTGGGGATCGTAATAGTTCGTACCAAATGGAATGTAGGGACGAGCGGAATCGGCCTCTATAAAACTTTGTCCATCCGGTGCTGCTATTATCAGTTCCATGCTCGGGCGATTTGTCGCTCCGGCAGCGGTGAAAGGCCAAATGGATACCAAAATCACAGAAACTATGAATTGACTCATTATCTAATATTCCCTTAAAAAATGCGCAGGCTTGTAAATATTGAGCCATCCGTTATCTACAGACTCGCATCAGGCATTTAGAGCATCTCAGTCCCGCAGGCTATCAATATGCACTCCAGAGATACAATACCTGCGGCGTACCAAGCTCGTACAGCGTGTTTCTGTCGAGTTTTAATAAGCTCGGCTTGCGGGTGCTCAAAATGTCGGTAAAAGTAAAAGGCTTGCGATATTCCACCACCTGGGCCTTGTCAATCCCCGCCAGAGATTTAACCGACTCTATCGCCTCATCCAGATAGCCGATACCATCTATAAGCTTTTCGTCGAGGGCTTCCTGTGCGCCGAAAATACCGCCGTCAGCAAGCCGTCTGACCTCATTCGCATCAAGCGTCTCCTTTCTACCTTCGGCAACAATCTGCACGAACCTCTCGTAGGCGGGTGTTATGAGCTTGTCCTGCATATACTGAAGCTCTTCCGGGGCCGGCTGCCTGAATGAACTTGGCCAATCCTTCTTCGGGCCCGACTTTACAGTAACCGGCAGAACCCCGAGCTTTTCTTCCAACAGTTCCTGGACAACAAGATACCAGCTTATCACACCAATCGAGCCGGTAATCGTTGTCGGCTCAGCTATGATTTTCTCACACGCAACGGAAGTATAATATCCCCCCGAAGCGGCAACTCCCTGCATAAACGCAACGACCGGTATGTTTTCTTTGCTGCGGAACTCCCTGATTTGCTTATATATCTGGTCGCTGGCCGAAACCGTTCCTCCCGGCGAATTTACACGAACAATCAATCCTTTCACTCGCCTGTCCCGCCCGGCCACTTTCAACTGCTGGTAAACCTCGCCGGCAAGCTGGCCATGAATTATGCCCTGCAAAGTAATCACAGCTATTTTATTCCTTGCCGGCCCCTCACGTATCACTTCTTCGGTGAGCATCCCTCTTTGCCCCGTCGCAAAGATAGCGACTACGCCGATTAGCATTAACACCAGTGCTATATTGGCCATAGCTGAAAACGCTAAAACAATGCCCCAGAAAATCCTCCACCCGGATCCTTTCTTTGCCGGTCTATTTGTCGGTGGGTTTGCGTTCAGACCTGATATCGGCCCTGCCGGCTGCGGTTCCATCGGGCTTGACATATTGTTATCCTGCTCAAAATCCATAATATTGCCTTTCAAAAAATCAACGCAGGCATTATAGAGAACATAATTTACGCTGTCAATCCTCGACCAACATTTACCGAAAGAACATCAGCGACCATCATAAGAACCACGGGATTACTTTTGTTTTAAAAGGAGCGGATTTTGCCCATCCATCCCAACATATCTCAATTATTAAAATCTGCCGAGTAATATTCAGAATTCCGGCACTACGGTTATAGTAACATCTGCAACATGGACGTCCAAACCGGGTGCAGTGTATAAAATTTTCACTTTCTCAGCTTTGACACAAACGTTCCGTACCGCCACATTTTCACTTAGATCGAGATGAACCTTCGGATTATCTATCGAACATGAATACTCTCCCGGCACCATACCGGTAGGCTTAACCTTGCACACGAGTTCCAGATCAAAGTTAGATTTTACCCTGATATCAGTACACCCTTCGTATGTATCGAATTCTACTTGTTTCAGTTTGATAGACAGGTTTTGGCAATCCAATATCTCAACATACATACCAACATCCATTACCACAGGAATCGAGCATCTTTTCTCCGGCAGGTACAAAAGTGAACCGAAAACTCTTGCCTTACTTGTTGCTTGCATCGATACTGACAGTACCAACAATAATGTAACTCCAATTAGACTCTTCTTTAACATTTTTAGACCTCCTTGCCTAAAACCCTTATAACGAAGGGCATTTCCCTGGTGAGCGTTGAGCATTTGAATACACTGACTGCAAAAAAGAAAGGAGGGCCACGAGCCATGCTAACCACAGCGATGACCGGGGAAAGACAAATAAGCCTCTCGTCCCTATGGACCGAGAGCTTGAAGAAAGTACTTAATCCGCTTTGTCCGGGTATGGCCGCGGACAATATCAAAATAATCCGTTGACTACGTTTTCCTGTTTCCACGCCTCTATCTCCTACCAGAGGCCCTCCTCCTTGAGAACATAGCTAACCGGCCTTCACCCGCAATCAGGTTTAACCTCATCCTTTTTAAAGCTATGTGTGGTGTGTGTATCATTTACCACGTATGAACCGCACGTCAAGAAAAAAATGGAATTAAAGAATATATTGCGTGATATTTTAGGACGTTAACAATAAAACTGCAACTGAACAATACTTACGCTTACTGCCAAAGCCGGTTTGTGGTCATTTCTTCCAAATGTTTTGTTGCGTTTTTGAGGGATTTAATGATTTGATCAATGTGCCGGCAACTTCTGCCGTTCCAGAGCCAGTTAAGGATTCTTTCAATTCGGAGTTCGTCTAATTGACGCCGGTCGCCGCAACGCAAATCGTCAGGCAGATTATATTCTTCGGCTTTTTGCAGTAGGACTGCGATGCCGGCTATTGCTCCTAATGCCATGTTCTTCGGCTCGATGCCGTGTTCCAGGGCCAGTTGTATCGTGCCGAATATCCGGCCGTCCATTTCGAGTTTACGCACCACGTCACGAGTAACTCTGGCGATAGTATCGCCCAGGTACGGATTGGTCATTCGTTCGAGCAGGTCCTCGGCAAAATCTTTGAAGCCGGCTTCGGTAAAAAGTTCATCTCCGAGATAAGCATACTTTTTTACCAATGCCGCTCCGGATTCCTTTAGAAAAGCATCTCTGCCGATTTGCATAACTACTTTGTCATCCTTGAGCTGGGTCATCGACCTGGCCCCCTTTACAGCACCGATAAAGCCGAGCAGCGAATGTATAGCATTATGGCCGTACAGCTTGGCTTCTTCGAAAGGCAATAGGTCTTCTTTTTCGATGAAAACTTTTATGCCGGGAGTAAAACCGGCAATCTGCGTTCGGCTCACCATGATTCTATTGAACTGCTCGACAAGAAAGGCCCGCTCGATACCCGGGGCTATGGTCTTGAGTTTCAATTCGGAAATCTCGGCAGGATCCGCAACGACTCTGCTCATTTTGCCGATTACCGTATTGAGAAACTGCACTTTTCTTTTTGACAGTGCAGCATTTTTGTCGCTAACGGCTTTTTCCAATATCTCTGCCGCGTGATTATTATTTTCCGCGGTGTAAATAATCGTTGCCTTGGCGCTGCTGTTTTTCAGGCCCTCGGCTATCAGCGAAACAACGCTGTTGGCCTGGCCGGATTCATAGAAACTGACAGAAGGCAGCGAGGTAATGATTTCGGTTGACTGCGCCAGAACTTCGAGGAGGCTTTGCCTGTCCGAAGTAACGTTCGGATTCAGCAACTCCACATTGTCGATTCGCAGCGGTTCTATGCCGTCGGCTTTAGCGACATTTACATAATAGCTTGCCTTGTTGGCCCTGACGGCGTCAACTAACTGAGCATCGATCTCCGCTACGACAATCCGCATAAAGTTGCCGCTTTGAAACGCCTCCTTGGCAAAAAGTCCGCTCTGTATCGGCCCGAATCCGAAACCGGTAAATATGTGCTCGGCCATAATTACTGACCTGCGGCCTTTAGGAACTCATTAATCTGATTTCTGTCCGTCAGAATCGTCATTTCCAGATCATAGGCCCTGCTCTTTCCCGGGGCCAGGTGAATAAGTTTTTTCTGCTTTCGAGCGTTGCCCTGGCCGATCGGCGGATTGGTCCCGGGCTCCAAAGCCGTCACATACTCACCGGGCCCCCAGTGCTGCCAATTGCTAAGCCACGGCAATTGTTTCTTTTTATACTTCAGAACAAGCGCCAGGCCGAGCTTTCGATTATAGAGGCCGGCATTGCACATTCCCTTTTTATCTGCGGTCACGTCGATAAAAGCGCAGCCTTCGCCGCCGCCCCGATGACTGTCGAGCGGCTTTGAGCACTTTCGGAAATTGCGATTGCTGTTGAAAACGGCGTTATCCATATCCAGCCCGCGCGACGCCCAGTCGCCCTTGCAGATAATTTCGGTGCCTTCATCAACGAGTGGCCAGCCATAGTTGCAATGATATAAGATCATATGCGGCGCCGGCGTATTGCCGAGGTTCGTAACCACATCGTGAATTCGAACGGCCGGCTCACCGAGAGTGCCCGATATCGTACGCTTTAATTCCAGATTAGGCCCGAACACACGTGACTGCTTAACCACGGCGGTAATGCTCATCTGAAGTTGTCCCGCGAGCAGGTCCGGCTGAATAACAGATTCTATGCTTGCCGGAAGATTGCTTATGCGCCCGTGCAGGCCTCTCTCACCGAATTCATCGCTTTCAGGACCTCCTATATGAGTTAGGCCGCATGTTGTTAATAAACCTCCCCCAAACGAATACAGCCATTCCAGCCCACGATTCGCGTCAGGCCGGGGAGCTGTTACACCCGTGTGGCTAAGCCAGGCAAGGCTGTACTGATTATAGAAAGCATCAACAATATCCAGCCCCCTGTCGATCACTACCTTATACCGAAGACCGGCCCCTGTGTTGATCCAGGCGATTCGAGTCCCTTTACCAGGGCCGTTGTCCAGAACCGAGGTTTCAATACCTCCGATTTGAGCGACATTATTAACTTTGTCCTGCCAGTTAAATCCATGGTCCTTTTTGGCCATCTGTATTCCCTTTCCTTTCTAAAATCGCCTAACTCAAAGCGTCCTGCAGTTCATCGAAACTCTGATACGTAACGTCACTGCGAACGACCTTCAGCATCTTATCGTAGGCGTGGATATTGCCGTACCTGTCTTCGAGCGGGGCTTTGATAAACATCGATGCGAACAAATTACCCATTTGAACCGCTTCGGTGAAGTCGATAGAGCCGGCCTTAAACTCATCCAGATGAGAGGTGACATACGTAATAAGACCTGCTCTGAACGAGTCTCCGGCCCCGACGAGATCAACCACCTCGCCTGCCATAAACCGGGACTCGATGCGATTCGGACCATCGACGGTCTCATCCGGATTCACATGCTGTTCATAGGCGCCGTCACTGACGGTCACACCGAACAGTTTTGTTCTGCCGTCTTTGCGCCAGAATCTCTCGGTCAAAAAGTCGAGAAAATGCACGTTGTTTTCATGCTCCCCGAACTCGATCCATTTTCGTCCCGGGGCAAGCGTATTTTCAATCAGTCTGGCCTCATCGCAGGAGGTAAAGAACAAATCAACTTCGGGCAACAACGGCTCCAGCAGCCGATACTCCTTTACGGCAACGCCCTGCTCGATCAGAGCGTGAGGATTCCCCGTCAAAGTGTGACTGTCCACAATTGTCACGGCTCCGTTGCCGCGGCACCATTTGATAAATTCAGCCAAATCCCGCCCGCCATTGGCATCACCCCGGTCCGACAAGCCGGAGTACATATAATAAACCATTCTGGGCCGCAATCGCTCGACGGCTCCTTTGAATATCTCAAAATCATAATCGTCATTGGCGCCGGGAAAATAGGCGATCCCGCCCCTGTCCTGACCGATGGTGCTGTGAATAAAAGTTGTCCCCGTGTGTAAATCAGGGTGGATATATGTCTGAGACATATCGATACCGTTTGCCGTCAGAACATCGTGGAAAAACCTGCCCTGGGCATCCAGACCATCGTAATCCCCCCTGCCGAGATTCACGCCGACGGCAACTTTCAGCCCTGTCCTGGCAATCAGAGGAGCCGTATTACCGGGTCCGCCCGCCGTTGCAAATCCCTGTTCTATCCATTCGGCCAGTTGCTGCTGGGAATAGTCCGGCATATCTTCGGTCCTGCATTTTGCCAATCCGCCTTTGCCCACCAGCTCATCGGCAAATTCGAAATCCGGCCTTCTCAAATCGGTCACGGCCGTATTTAAAATCAAAACATCTGTTGACATATTCGAGTTCTCGCAAAACGCTGTGTCATTATTTTCAGTGCATTTCGGCTTCGCATTTTCCTATTGCCGGCCTGTAGAAATTGAACTGAACATTCGGATGCCCTGCCAGAAGCGACATCGGCACCGAACTGTCCGCGATTTTCCTGCCGATCATCAGGGTTGTCAATCTCATGCCGAAAGGATTATCGTGCGTTCCCGCCTGCCAGATCGAGACTTTCTCCGCCTGCCAGGTCTGGACGGGCCCGACAGTAATCGCTTTGGCCGGTACGCCTGTCACAACGCCGCCGCCGCTGGTCCGCGCGTTCTGCATCACGGTCACCGGGTGCAGGTCCACCACCCGTGTCGTCAGCTTGCAATATTCATCTGGCGTTGGTGGCCGATCTTTGTAATCGCCCTGCCGCTTGATCGGATCGTTGAACGCCCAATGCTTGATATCACCCTGACCGCCCTGCATCACAACGCAGCGGGCTTCGTCCCAGCTTTTGATGTACTCGCTCGCATCGGCCTTCGGAAAATGGATGTTGGATTGCGGCATCCTGAGCTTATCATCAATACGATTAAAACAAAGCTCCATGTCCGCCTTTGCAAATGACAAAGGATGCGATACAGGCACTTCTTTGCCGTTTATATACCACTCGTCCATGCCCCAGAAATGAGCGTTCCTGAGATCCAGCTTCAATTCATTGACGAGTCTCGCGACAAGTGGAAGCTGTTCGGTAGGCCCGATCGGCCCGCAGACTCCCGTGGGATTATCAGCCGTCGCCCGTTTCCATGCCGTGACGTATTCCAGCGCTTCGGCAAGGTAGAAATCCTCAAGCGTGTCATAAAAGACCACCTTGAAACCTTCCCTGCCCAGGCCGGCCATATCTTCGGCCGTAAGTTTCGCCGCATCGTTGAGAATCTCATCATCGAGCGTAGTATAGTCCCACCAATCGGGCGCCAACATGCTGATTTTTCTTGCCATCGACGATCTCCTTATACAATATGAACCAGGTCACCGAGTTCGGCCTTGAGGATATTATCCTGCGGATACGCATGACCCAGATGCTGCCTGAAACCTTCGGCAAAACCCGAGTTTATTTCCCGGCCTCTCTTCTCGTCGGATTCCTTCATAATGTTGACATATTCGTCCATGCCGTGGTGCGTCATAAGCCAATGCCGTTGGCTTTCATGACAGCAAAGCATCTTCTCCTTGGTGTCCATCACGCCGGTTATATCAACAATTGTGCCGGCCTTAATCCCAGTACCGAACTTGTCCTTCTGATCGGCCGGATCCATATAATAAAGATGCGGTATAGGCTCGAACGGCTCGGCGCCCGGCGTCTCAACATTCACAACTCCGCACGCAAAACAGGCCGTCTGAGCAAGCTTACTGGCCATATCGTGGTCAACCATATAATCCGACGGGCTCGTAGTAAAGACGATTGCAGGTTTGACCTTACGAAGCACTTCAATCGCTTTGAGCAGGCTCGACCGATCATATAATATGAAAATGTCGTCACATTCGAGACAATGATAGGTACCGTCCAGAATGCTCGCCGCTTTGGCGGCTTCGGCCCTGCGAATCCTGCTGATTTCTTCCCTGCTGTACTGCACGGTTCCGCAATCACCAGGCGTCATCGTGGCGATATGAACATCCCAACCCTTCTGACGCAACAGCGCAAGCGTCCCGGTACAGAAAAACTCAGCATCGTCTGGGTGAGCACCTAAACTTAATACGGTCTTATTAGTCGTCATGCTTTTAAAAAACCTTTAATTGTATTATTTACCCATAAGGTGGTTGATTATCAACATATCCAGTTCTTCGTAATCCCGCTCGGCGATCAACTTATCAACTTTGCCCTTGTCCAGACTTCTGACCAGGTCGACCAGGTGCAGGAAAATCGTTCTGCTGTTGGTTAAATGTTTGGTAGAAACCTCCTGCTTTTGGGTACGCATCGCCTTAACATCCAGGCCGACAAATTCGCCGCTTTTGCCGTAATTGTATTGATCGAGAATTCGCACCTGATTGAATGCCCTTCGCAGGTCCACGGAGCCGAAGCTCTTATCCTCGTCGAATTTCAGGCCGTTCTGGTCGTTCAAATGGACGGTAAACAGCTTGTCATAAGCAAGGGCAAAACCCATTTCATCCGAAGGATCGAGCCCGGCAAGAATAGTATGTGCAGTCTCGATATTGACTCCGACCCGCTCGGGCTCGTTCGTCATGTAACTGATAGCAACAGCATGACCGGTCGTCGGGATATAAGCCTGGTCCATAGGCTCATTCGGCTTCGGCTCAATTGCGATCTTAACGTCGGAATTGTAAGCGAGCATATCATCGATAGCCTCAGCTATCCGCTTAACTGCAAGCCTGCTGTCCTTGGCTTCGCGGATATACGTCCCCTCGCGAGCAAGCCACAACACCACAAGCTTGCAATCGAGAGCGGCAGTAATATCGAGCATCCGCTGACTACGCTCTTTCGCGTAAGCGCGACAGGCCGGGTCGTTTGATGTGTAGGCACCGTCGATTGTTTTGCCGCCCTCCCACAGCCTGGGCGCGACAAATTCCGCCACCAGGCCTTCGCCCTCAAGCATATCCCTCACTTCTTCCGCTTTTTTTATTATCTGCTCGGGGCTAAGATCATCCATGTCCGGCACGGCATCGTCATCGTGAAACTGCACAGCATCGAAGCCCAGTTTTTTATACAGCTTTAGTTTCCTGCCGAACGCGATACTATCTCTAACCGTAGGTCCGAACGGGTCGGCTCCCTCGTGGATATTCCACGGCCCAAATGAAAAACGATATTCTCCAGCCATTTTATTTCTCCTTAGTTACGAATAGTAATCATAAAATCCGAGACATTCCTCAAAGCATGTCTCTTGTCTTTTGAAACCGCACACATCTTCCAGGATCGCACCGGCCCCTTTCTGAGCGATTATCCGGCCAAGTTCAAGACTCTCGGCATCCGCCGGATCACGATAGTGCAATGCAGAGCCAATCACACGGGACACCGGTTCGGTCGAAAGAGCATGATTTTGCAACAAATGCACCAGTCCGGCCAACCGTTCCTTCGACCCCAACTTTCGCAGCGGATTTCGAGCGACTCGCTGAACTGTATCGGCCAGGTCCCGATTGGGAAAACGCCGGTTCATCAATTCATCAAGATGCCGCTCTAATCCGACTTCATCTAAACCGAAAGACTCAATAAGACATTGTTTAGCAACATTCAGCAGCTCTGTCAAGTTCTTCCTGATTTCAGGTATTTCCAGAGCCTCGCACAAAAAGTGACAATTTGAAAGATAGCCGAAATACGCCAGCGCCGCACCTCCGGCGTTACTCGTATACAGTTTGCGGGCGTAAATGGCCTCAATTTTGTCAGTAAAAGTTAATCCTTCAATCCCGCAAACAACTCTACCCTGCTCTCCTTTCCACATCCGTCTATCCACATAGAACGTTTGACCGCCTTCAGCGATTAAATCAAGCTCATTTTCCCCGCCTTTAACCATGCGTTCGACAGAGCAGCGAACACAGGCAAAACTCTCTTCGTCGCATCCGGCTTTCAGTAAAGCTTCGGCAAGTACTTTTTCGGCATCGGGCCAGTTCTCACACAGCAGAATATTCAGTGGTTTGCCTCGCTGCTTCGAGACACCCGCCAATCCTGACGTCACTATCCGAGCGACTGTTTCGAGATTCCGACCTCCGACGGCCGTTGCCATGAAAAGACAATTCGCAAGAGCTTTTGAGATTTCCCCGCTCTGTTCGGGCGTTAGAACCTTGTAACCGGACACATGACACTCCTTTGTTTCCGTCCCCGTTACATGCACAATATAACCATCAACCTCGTTTAGACGCTGAGCCAGTTGCACATCGGCCTCGACGAAGACCGGCTTCAATCCATTCGCCGCAAGCAGTCTGGCAATAAAACCACGCCCCACGGCACCGGCACCAAATATAACAACACTGTCTTTCATCTTTTATCGCCGCGACGGGAAATAGGGCATGACGATACCATGCCTCTGCTCTCGTCACCGCACAGATTCTCCTGTGGTACTTCGTTTCTGCTGCAATACCGCGCCGGCGTGACGGGCATAATGGGCGCGAAGGTCGCTCGCGTATTCTTTCAGGATTTTTTTGCCGAGCCCTTCATAATCGCCGCAGCGATACAGGGCACGCGCCAGTACCAGCTCACGCAGGGA
>CAYTNN010000066.1:0-20484 GCA_964439135.1 uncultured Pirellulales bacterium | reverse complement strand
GATCACGATGACGTTAATAAAAAAGCTGCATGATACTTTATGCGTTCCTACTTAGCTTTGCGTTCTGCAAATGTGCGAAGCTTAAGTTCGAGTCTTCAAGGTGAGTTTCCTGTAAGTCAGCATTTTCTAAATGAGCCCCATAAAAATTCACTGTTTCAAGATGCTCACCGCTGAGGTCTACACCCTCCAATAATATAGGTTTGCTATGCTTCTTTCTCCGCCACTGGTTCCACTCGGTCATGTCCTTTCGTTCGGAGCAGCGTTTGAGCACGTCATACTGCTCCTGGCTGAATCGGCGATGATTACCGTTTGGCTTTCTTTCTTTTGACATTGGTTCGTTCATCTGATTTGACAAAGTCATCCAATTCCTTTGTATAATTCGTTTAACTGAGTGCCCATCGTTGTGTATTTATCAACAGCAGTCTTATACAAATCAAATTGACTGTTATATTCAGCCAAGCTGTATTTTCCTGAACCCTGGCTTTTGAGGTGGAGTTGATGGAGTATCCCTCTAAGCAGAGAAACCGTTTCTATTAGAGTCATACAATATCCAGATAAGAAATGGGCGAAATCCCTCTCTTTTTGCGTTAAGCTTTCTATCAAATTGTCAATTTGCTGGTTACAAGTTTCCAGTTGCGATAAGATTTGTTCTGCGCAACTTTGCAAGTAACCAAAATCAATTGGTTTGAAGATAAATGGCAAGGGTATGATCTTCCGCCACGAAAATTTGAATACGACGTCATGGATCTCAATATATCTACTTAAAAGTTCATTTACTTCTACAGCAATTAACTTCAATTCTTCTTTTGATTCCGACATCTTGTCTCCTACAAACCTTTGTCATTGCGAGTCCCGATTTATCGGGATGTGGCAATCTACTGTTCGAAGCGACTGTGATTGCTTGCCCTTCGACTCTGCTCAGAGCCTGCCCTGAACTTGTCGAAGGGGCTAAAGGCTACTTGCGCTCGCAATGACGACTATTAATAACGCTGCCCTCAAATAATTTTAATTTCGTAACCGCAGGGCTATTATAAGTGTATCTGCCGGTGGCATAAAGCGTTAAATCCGAAAGAGTTATTACTCAAGCCGGCTGCTTCTCAATAGGAAACTACTGTAATTGCCTATTGAACAACAACATAGGAGGCAACAAGCCATCCCCAAGCTGCGCTTGAGGCTGCCACCCATTCTTCTTTATTATATATATTGTGGTTCGATTAGTCATATTTAGCCGGCGGTTTTACCGCCGGTTTACGCTTAAGCTTTTTTACGAAAAAAGCTTGTGGAAGCGTGAGTTTCGTTGTAAACTACGCTGTTTATTCATGAGTGTGAAAAACGCAATATTTTGACCCTTTTTGCAATTAAACATAGAGGTCTATTATGAAGGCAAATTTTAACAGAACAGCTCTTGCCGAGGCCCTGGGACTTCTGACGTCCGTGGTACCGAGCCGGACGCCGAAGCCGATTTTGCGCTGCGTGCAAATCACCGCCGGTGAGAAGGAAGTCCGGATGTGCGCGACGGACCTGGAGGTCGGCATCAACTACTTAATCTCCGAGGTCCAGGTCGACAAGCCGGGCGAAGTTATTATCCCGGCGGACCGACTGGCGGCGATTGTACGCGAGAGCGTCGATGAGGTTCTGGTTTTGGAGTCCTCCGAGGGCGCCTGCAAGATCAAAGGCGCCGACAGCCACTTTACAATCTACGGGCACGAGCCGGGCCAGTATCCGGTGGTCCGGGATTTCGACGGCGCCGGCGATATAAAAATTTCCCTTTCCACTCTCCAGGCCGGGATCGAGCAGTGTCTTTTCGCCGCAGCCAAAGAGAGCACCCGTTACGCAATAAACGGCGTGCTGTGGGAGATTAAGGATAAGAAGCTGATGCTGGTCGCCACCGACGGCAGAAGACTGGCGCGCTGCCGGGTCAGCCTGGCTGCGGCGCCGAAGGGCGAGGTGCCGGCTAATATTCTCGTGCCGGGCAAGGCGATGGGCCTGCTGGACAAAATCGGCGCCGGCGAAAAAGATACCGTCGCCATAAAGCTCGTCGATAACCAGATTCTGATTAGCTGTGCGAATGTTGTGATAAGCTCGAATCTGGTCGAGGGCAACTTCCCGAAATACGAGGACATCATCCCGACCGATAACGACAAGAAACTTACGCTGTCGACCGAGGCGGTGCTCAGCGCCGTTCGCCGGGCGTCGCTGCTGACGAGCGAGGAATCGAGAGGGATTAAGCTCTCGCTGGAAAAGGGGAAAATGGTCTTTTCCTGCAGGGCTCCGGAGACCGGCGATGCGCAGGTCGATATGCCTGTCGATTACAAGGGCGAGCCGATCGAGATCGGCTTCAGTCCGCAATTCTTAATCGATGTTCTGAGAGTGATCAAAACGCCGGAATTTGACTTCGAACTGGGCCAGTCGGACAGGCCGGGCCTTATTAAAAGCGGGACAAATTTTCTCTACGTTCTGATGCCGATTAACTTGGGATAACTAATTGCGTTATGGATGAGGAAGAACGATTATTAAATGCCACCAGGTGGCGAAGATCATGGAAAACGTACCGTGCCGTCAGCCTGGGTCAGGTTGCTCAGCAGCTTATGGACAAGCGGATTTCGCCGCAGCAGGCCCGATTCAGCGAGGTCGCTGAAGTCTGGAGCCGGCTGCTTCCGGCTGAACTTTGCGGGCATTGTGAAATTGTCGATATTTCCGGCGGCCAGTTGACAGTGCTGGCCGATTCGCCGTCTTATATGTACGAGTTACAGTTATGCAGTTCGGAGCTTCTCGAAGAGCTGCAGCGGCAATGTCCGAGAGTAAGGCTCACGAAGATCAAGCTCGTTGTTGCCTGAAGCGTATCTTTTCAGCGGTAATCTCATGAGCGAGAACCTCAAGAACTTCAATAGTTTATCAGTGAACAAAGACGATATATAAGAGAGGCAGAGAATTGGTATGAAGGACCATAAATATGACGCAAGTAACATAAAAATCCTTGGGGGCCTGGAGGCGGTGCGCAAGCGGCCCGATATGTATATCGGCGACCGCAGCAGCGCAGGACTGCATCATCTGGTCTATGAGGTTTTGGACAACTCCATCGACGAGGCTCTGGCGGGGACCTGTAATAACATCAGCGTGCGAATCCACCCCGACGGAAGCTGCTCCGTCGAGGATAACGGACGAGGTATCCCGGTCGAGATGCATAAGGACGCGAAGGTCAGCGCTTTGGAGGTCGTGCTCACGAAGCTGCACGCCGGCGGTAAATTTGACAGCAACAGCTACAAGGTGGCCGGCGGGCTGCACGGCGTCGGTGTCAGCGTGGTAAATGCCCTGAGCGAATGGCTCGAAGCCGATGTGTATCGCGACGGGAAGCAGTATCATTTCGAGTGCGCAAGAGGCGTTCCCAAGGGCATTGTTAAAGAAATAGGCCAAACCACCAAGCGCGGCACAAAAATAGTTTTTAAGCCCGATGAGGAAATATTCGGAGATACCGAATTCGCTTACGATACGCTGCTTAAAAGAATCCGGGAATTGGCGTATCTCAACGGCGGGCTGAAGATTTCCTTCGGGGACGACAGGAACAAGAAAAAAGAGGTGTTCGAATTCGCCGATGGGATTAGGGCTTTCGTCAAGCATCTCAACGAGGGCAAAGAAACGCTTCATAAAGAAGTTGTCTATTTGTCCAGGGAAGATCCCAAGGCAATGCTGAGCTGCGAAGTGGCGATGCAGTATAACGACGGTTATACCGAAAACGTGCTGGTCTTTGCCAACAACATCCGCAATATCGATGGCGGCACGCACCTTTCGGGCTTTCGGACCGCTTTGACGCGGACGATGAATTATTATGCCCGGAGCAATAACCTGCTTAAGAACAGTCAGGGTACGACCGGCGAAGATTTGCGTGAGGGCTTGACGGCGGTAGTAGCGGTAAAACTTGCCGACCCGCACTTCGAGGCCCAGACGAAAGTCCGGCTGACCAATCCGGAAGTGGGCGGTTTTGTCGAGACCACCGTTAACGAACAGTTGGGTCTCTATCTGGAAGAGCATCCGTCGGAGGCCAAGCGGATTTTGAATAAGGCCATCCAGGCCACTGCGGCGAGAGAGGCCGCAAGGAAGGCCCGAGATCTGACCAGGCGAAAAGGAGCGCTTAGCAGCGCCAACCTGCCGGGCAAGCTGTGGGACTGTGCGAGCAAGGAAAAGACAACCACGGAAGTCTTCATAGTCGAAGGTGATTCGGCCGGCGGTTCGGCAAAGGCCGGGCGGGATAGAAAAATCCAGGCAATCCTGCCGCTTAAGGGAAAAATCCTCAACGTGGAAAAGGCGCGGCTGGAAAAAATGCTGGCGCATGATGAGATTCGGACCATTATCAGCGCGTTGGGAACCGGCATCGGCATCGACGAGTTCGATCTGGGCAGGTGCAGATACGGCAAGATAATATTGATGACGGATGCCGACATCGACGGCGCCCATATTCGAACGCTGCTGCTGACCTTTTTCTTCAGACAAATGCAGCAACTGTTTCTGGCGAATATGATTTATATCGCTCAACCACCGCTGTACGAGGTTAAGGTCAAGGGCAAAAAGAAATCCGAGTATGTTCTCAGCGAGAATCAGATGCGCAAGCGGATGATTACCCGCGGCCTTGAGGGCACAGAGCTTCTCATCAGGAGCGGTTACGACGACAAAACGAAAATAGACAAGACCGAAGAGCAGGGCGCCGGATTTCGTGTCTCCGGGAAAAAGATGGCCGAGCTTGTAAAGATACTGGCCGAGGCCGAAAGAATCATTGCTGTTTTGAGCAGGCGGGGTATTATCTTCAACGACTTTGTCACCGCCTATTACAATCCATCTAAAGGTGGACTGCCGCCCTTCCGTCTCATCGCCGAAGGCCAGGAGGAAATTTATTACAAAAGAGAGGAATACGAAAAGAAGGTCAACGAACTCAAAGAGCTATCCAAAGCTGTTGCTGAGGGCGAGGAGGAAGAAACGGTTGTTGCCGAAGAACTCCATGAGGTCGACCGAATCAATCAGATAAACGAAGAGCTCAGAGAGCGGTTGGATGTGGATTTGAAAGATTTCCTGCTGAAGCCCGCCAAAGCTGTTTCGGGCGAAGCTTTGCAGACCAAGTACCAGCTTGTAAACGGCCAAGACAATTACGACGTTGCTGCGCTGGGCGATATCTGTGCTGGAATCAGGCAGATAGGCGGCAAAGGGATCGAGATAAAACGCTTCAAAGGTCTGGGCGAGATGAACGCCGATCAGTTGTGGGACACGACTATGAATCCGGAGACACGGACCCTGCTGAAAGTCAGGCTCGACGATGCCGGCGAGGCCGACCGGCTCTTTAGTATCTTAATGGGCGGCGACGTGGAAAAACGCCGGAACTTCATTCAGGAACACGCCCTCGAAGTCCAGAACCTCGACGTTTAATTTCGTGACGCAAAGACAAAAAAGGGTCCATACAGCCGGATATCGTCAATGTATATCGTACCTGAATCGCCGTTCGTAATCATGAATCGTTGCTTTAGCTTGTTTCGAAGTTTGCAAATTCTCCTGGCCCGCTTCGACGTAGAATGTTAGTATCAGGCCATGACACAACCATTCGAATGTGAAGTCAGGTTCGGTATCGACGATATTGAAGACTTCCAGGCCAAGCTCGGCTGCTTAGGGGCGAAAATTGCTTTTCCGTACGAATTTACCGACCATTACTACAAGCCGCCGGCCGGGAATTGGGACCCAGTCGAGAAGAACATCCGAATCAGGCAGTGGATACAGCCCCAAAAAGAATCGACCATTTACTTCGTCAAGCTGGAAATTGTCACGACAGAAGGCCTGCAGTTCAAACGCTCGCTTTACCCCGAAGGCAAACTGCCGCTGTTTACGGGTACGGTGGAAATGTGCCGGGCGCTGTTGGACGATCTCGGCTTCGAATTCTGGTTCTCATTGAGCAAAGAAAAGGCCTGCCTCTGGGAAGTGGCCCGGCACGGTTTTTTCACCGCCGTCGAATACATTGAAGGTCTCGGCTGGACCGCCGAACTGGAATTCGAAGGAAATGACCCCCATAAAGCCGGCTCCGCCATCCGGCAAGCCCTGAAAGTGCTAAAAATCCCCCGGCAAAAAGTAACGCACAATCCCATCTCCGCCATCTATCTGCAAAACAAAGCACCAGGCGACGCCGAAAAATAAGCGCAGGGTCGGGCTTGCTTAACTGCTTTGTCTTACGATGCCCAGTTCAGAGTCAGCTTTTTGCGGGAGTGCGCACACTCGCGAAGATAGAGGTTAATCAGGTTCTGGTAGGGAATCCCTGTTTCTTCGGCCAAGCCCTTGAAATATTCGATCACATCGATTCCCAGCCGGAGCGTAACCTGTTTCTTCAAATGCTTCGCATAAGGATTCTTCCGGCCCTTCATTTTCGAAAAATCATATTCTTTCTTCATTTCTTTCCTTCGATATATACTTGCTCTTCCTTCTTTGTCGCCTTGCGTGCTGAAATAATCCGAATTTCTGAACCTTTCTTTCTCAAACAATAGCTCACGACCATGATTCGCAGACACCCATTTAGACCGAGCATTAAGAATCGGTCTTCATCAATTGAGTGGTCGAGATCAAAGAATTCAATAGCATTTTCATCATAGAAAACCGTGACCGCTTCCTCAAAAGAGACCCTGTGCTTCTGCAAATTCTGCCTGGCCTTGCGAGCGTCCCAGCTAAATTCGATTTCATCCATAATTATATTATATTGTTAATATCATTATCGGTCAATCTAATATTGAAAGTAATGAAAAATTTTTACAAGGAGTATCGGGCTATGCCAGTTGTCGGCCGAGGTCGTATGCTTGCTGCAGGTATTTGCTCTTGCTTCGTATGGCTCCTTTTTCGCCTACGCCGGGGACGATGATTTGGCCGAGAAGCTTTATTTCCAGATACGCAAGAGACTTTTGGAAGAATTCGACAACGCCCCCGGCCGTATCGAGGTCGTCTTCCTCGAACGGGACGGCTAACGCTGCTGAGAGGCCCTTTATCTTTTGCCTGTTTTCGGCGCAGTTGAAATAAACGAACCGGTCGATGAACGCCTTCATCAGGGCGGTCGGCCCGTACCAGTAAACGGGCGTGCCGAAAATGATAACGTCGCTTTGAATTATAGCCGGATAGATAGCACGCATGTCATCGTTTTTGCTGCACTCTTTACCCTTCCAGCATGCGTGACAGCCGTCACACTCGTGAATGGTCAGCTCGCCAAGAAACAGCTCATCGACGACGGCACCGTTCGCCCTGGCTCCTTCGACTATTTTCGAGACCAGGATATGCGTATTTCCGTTTCTGCGAGGGCTTCCTATAACTGCAAGTATTCGCTTCATAATCAGATGTACTTCAGTCAAAAACCGGCTCTTAAGATGTACTGGCAACTTACAGGCTATTGTATGTACCGGGTACATCAAAGAAAAGAGTAAAAGGTAAAACATGTCCCGACCCGGCCAAAGTTGAGCTGAGCCGAAGCAGATAGAACCAGCAGCCATCTCTCGGGGCACGGATCACAAGGCAACAGGGAGCAGGGACGATTGACGAAACAGGTAGTTCATTTTATGCCTGATGCAATAAGACCGGCGTCTCACGGAGATTTTTTCATAATTCATTTGAAATTAAACATGTTATATGATATAATATACATCTAACATACGGGTATCGTATGTCGAATTGAGAATGGAAAATGGAGAATGTTGAATCCGGCTGGTTTAATCGTCTGTACCTTTGCAGGTTTGTGCCTCTGTGCCTTTGCACTTTACTTACCTTTGCGGCTTAGTATCTCCGTGTCAAATAGTCGATTTGAAAAAACAAACCCAATTTTTGAAAGGCCAAAATGAACGTATGTGTCTATCTGAAAGGGGATTATGAAGAATTTTTCACTTTGAAGGCGCCGAAAAACAAACCCAATTCAAAGCCAATTTCAAGGCCGCACTCAAAAGATTGGCAGGAAGAAAAGTGACAGAAAAAACAAGAAAATGCGAATTTTCGCCCCAATTCAACCATTTTCGGTACCGAAATCCTCGTATTTGGTTCGAAAAGGAAAATCCGGTTGAAGATCGCCCTGTAAATTTCTGTGAATGGCTGTATTTTAAAGGTTTTACTTTTTTTTCGTTCTTGATTTTCCGTCCCGGCGAGGATTATAATCTATGTTTTCGTTGCTGGAGCACACAGATCAAATGCCAAAGAACTGTTTTAGGCTGTCAAGGAGTTAATTTGGGGCAAGCAGCCGGTTCAGGAGATTTTATAACGTGTAGGGTGTGCACGGCACACCATATTCCACACGATATACGAAGTTGGTGGGCGATGCCCACCCTACCAGAGTTGGAGAAACAAACATGGTGCAGAAACAAAAATTAACACGACGAGAACTCTTAAGGAGTTCGGCATTGGCAGCCGGATCGCTGGCGTTGACCGGCGTAGTCGTTCCTTGGCTACAAGCAAGGGGCAGCGATACGATCCGCGTAGGCGTGATCGGCTGCGGCGGCAGAGGCTCCGGTGCAACACATGACTGCATGAATTCTTCGAAGGGCGTGGAAATTGTCGCCCTGGCCGATGCATTTGGCGACCGGCTTGCGGGTTTGAAGAAGGAGTTCAAAGTCCCGAACGACCGCTGTTTTGTGGGCCTGGATGCGTACAAGAAAGTGCTGGCGCTTGACGATGTGAACATGGTCATCCTGGCGACTCCGCCCGGCTTCCGTCCGAAGCAGTTCGCCGCAGCTATTGACAGCGGCAAGAACGTCTTCATGGAGAAACCGGTAGCAACCTGCCCGGCGGGGATTAAGATGGTCATCGAGGCGTCACAGAAGGCCAAAGAAAAAGGCCTGGCCGTGGTCGCAGGAACGCAGCGACGGCACGAACCGAAATACGTCGAGACCATGAAGCGGATACACGACGGTGCTATCGGCGAAATCGTCTCGGCACAGTGCTACTGGAACATGGGTGAGCTTTGGGTCAACAAGCGCCAGCCCAATCAGAGTGACATCGAGTGGCAGATTCGCAACTGGCTGTACTTCACGTGGCTCTCGGGCGACCATATATGCGAGCAGCACGTACACAATCTCGACGTGATTAACTGGGCGTTCAACGAGCTGCCTGAGCAGGTTCACGGCCTTGGCGGCCGGCAATACCGCACAGGCCCGGAGTACGGCAACATCTTCGATCATTTCGGCGTCGAGTTCTTTTATCCCAACGACGTGCGGACCATCAGCATGTGTCGGCAAATCAAGGGGACCACGGACAATGTCAGCGAACGCGTGGTCGGCACCAAAGGCGTCAGCGACTGCTGCGGCACCATCAATGGCGAGAATCCCTGGCGCTACGAGGGACCGAATCCCAATCCGTACGTGGTGGAGCACACCGACCTTATCGCGAGCATCCGTAGCGGCAACCCGCTCAACGAGGGCCAGCGAATCGCCGAGAGCACGCTCTGCGCGATCATGGGTCGCGAGTCGGCCTATTCACGGCAGCAGTTCAATCGGTCGTGGTTCATGAGCAGGTGTACGCTGGATCTTTTGCCGCCCGACGACCTGAAGCTGAGCGATTCCAAGCCCGTGCCGCCTTTTGCGGTTCCGGGTAAGTATGAACTGCCCGGCCTGGCACAGGGCGGACGGAGGAGACGAGGTTAGTCGGCGGTTAACCGGTTGACAGGGACCCCATTTTCCGGAAAGATGGGAAAATGGGAACCCGCAAAATGGCTCAAAGAGAACGAACAAAGGAGATTTTTAATATGACATCGTCAGATAAAAATAAAAGTAAACCGAAAAAGATTGCGGCCACGGCCGCCGGCGCCGCGGCGCTGGCAGGCTCGGTGGCGCACGTGGTCCACGCGCAAGGCTCGGGCAAGATTAAGGTCGGGCTGCTTGGTTGCGGCGGACGAGGCAACGACGCCCTGCGTCAGAACCTCAATGCCGATCCGGGCATCGAAGTGGTCGCCCTGGCCGACCTGTTCGAGAACAAAGTCAGAAGCACGCGCGACAAGCTCGCGAGAGACGAAAAATACAAGGGCCGCATCAAAGTCGACGACGACCATCTGTTCTGGGGCTTCGACTGCCATGAGAAGCTGGCCCAGTGCGATGCGGACCTGCTGCTGATGGCGACAGCCCCGGCGTTTCGCAGCCGGCAGTTGATGGCCGCCATCAAGGCCGGCAAGCACGTCTTTACTGAAAAGCCCGTAGCAACCGACGTGGCCGGCTGCAGAGAGGTTATGGCAGCATCAAAACTCGCCGAGGAAAAAGGCCTTGCCATCGTCTGCGGCACGCAGCGCAGGCACGAGTTCAGCCGGGTGGAGCTGATGAAGCGCATCCACGACGGCCAGATCGGTGAATTAGTAGGCGGCCAGTGTTACTGGTACGGCGGCGGCATCTGGTACCGCGGCTACAAGGAAGGACTCAGCGAGCTGGAGTGGCAGTGCGAGAACTGGTACCACTTCGCGTGGCTCTCGGGCGACCAGATATGCGAGCAGCACATTCACAATATCGATGTTATGAACTGGTGCTTTGACGGCCCGCCGGCGAAGTTCACGGCGTTAGGCGGCCGGGCATGGCGCAGTTACGATGACTCGCAGATCAATGCGGCCAAGGAAGTCTGCCGGAAGTATAACAATGGCAGCGAAGAAGGCTGGGAAAAATACAACGGCGACATCTGGGACCACATCTTCGCAGAGTTCGAGTACGCCAACGGCGCACGCTGCCTGAGCTTCAGCGGACATAGTCCCGGTACCCAACGCTATGACGAGAAGATCGTCGGCACCAAGGGCACCAGCAACTGCAATAACATTATCACCGGCGATAATCCATGGCAATACGAGGGCCCGAGCGTCAACGGCATGGATCAGGAGCACATCGACCTGATCAAGAGCATCCGTAGCGGCAATGTGCTCAACGAAGGCCAGCGGATCGCCGAGAGCACACTGACGGCCATCGGCGCGCGGATCTCCGCCTTTACCGGCCGGTCCTTCAATTGGAGCTGGCTGCTGAATGCTTCCAAGCAGGATCTCGTGCCGAAGCAGGAAGACATGAAAGCTGGTCCCGGCATATTCCACAATATCGCGACCGGCTGCGACCAGCTCGTATAAAATCCTAAGTTGAGTTTGCAGCAACGGTTTGAAGAGCTTTCGTGACATAGAAGCGTTAGGTGTATGCTAATGCTTGTTAAAATAAACGCGGCCCATACCGGATGAATCGGTGTGGGCCGCGAATTTTTCCCGTACAAACGGCAGGCTATTGGGGGTTCTGTGTGCTAAACTTTTTTCTTTCTTCTTTTGGCCTGCGCTTCCAGCGGCGATGCACCCACCAGTATTGGCTCGGATCTTCCCGCACGAATTCTTCGATTGCCCTGGTATATTCCGCCGTCACCCATTTCAACGGATCGTCCCTGTCGACCCATTCTTCGGGGAAAATAATTCTATTGATGCCGATTTCGAAGTAGAAGCGATTATCAACCCTTCTGCTGTAACCGACTACTATCGGCACGTTTTTGGTTATAGCGAGCAGGCCTATGCTCTTATAAGTGCTTGCTTTTCGGCCGAAGAAATCGACGAAAATCCCTTTTTTGCCGGCGTCCTGGTCGGCAACAAAGCAGAGCGAAGCGCCTCTCGAAGTGAGTTCTTCCATTAGCGTCGATGCGCCCTTTTTGTCGATAATTCTTTGCCCGGCAGCCCTGCGTACCCCGTAAAGATATCTGCTGATGTACTTGTTATCAAGCGGGCGGGCGATGCTGTAGATTTCAAAACCGAACAGGCCCAGAAGATAACCGATAATTTCAAAATTGCTATAATGAGCGCCGACCATCAGCAAGCCTCGGCCTTCCAGCATCAGCCATTTGGCCCGTTCGACGTTTTTGTACCGGGAGTAATCGCGCCAGTTATACTTTTTTACCAGCCGGGGCGTAAACAATACATCTATCGTCAGCATGACAAGATGCTCGAAGCTTCGCCGGCCTGTCCGCCATATCCATTGTTCGCTCTTTTCCGGGAAGCTTGCGCGAAGATTATCCAAAGCACGTTTTCGACCACGATGATAATGTTTCCACAACAACCGGCCGAGAAAACAGGCGGTGTTTAAATTGGTCTCGATATCGAACAGGTAAAGAAAAACTATAAGAACCCGCAGCATAAAATAGGCAAGCCAATCTATGAAGGGATTGTGTTTTTTCTTTTTCTTCTTCTCGTGCGAGGGCAAATCAGCCATAGGCTGTGATTTTAGGCTCAAAATGGCAACTGTCAAGTCTTAAGAAGGAACTATCATTATGATAAAACGACCAGAGTCCTCTGCCTGACATTGATCCTCCTATAACAAAGGGCAGAGGACACCGGTCATATATCGCTATCAGAGCCTGATTAAATCATGCAGGCCGGTTTAAAATCGATAGCCTAAGCCGAGAAAATATTTTACATCAGTTTTATGAGCACCAATTGCCGGTGTTGAGTCGTAGTTGAAGATCGTTTTGAGAGTAATAAAAAACGTCTCGGTAAAATCGGCACGGAGCCCGGCGGTTGTAGTAAGTAAGTAGTTGGAGAATGAATCAATAGCTGGATAATACGTCAGATCATGTACAAACTTTATATTCTTGCGGAGCTTCTTGTCGAAGTTGTAGCCAAGCTGTAGCGAAATTTCACTACTGCTGTCAGTCTGGTTGTCGAACTTCTCATAAAGCGACGCCAGACCGAACTCTGACGAAAAGTTCATATCATCAGATTCGATCCATTGATAGCCGGCACCGAGACCGATAATCATACGCCGGTCCAGCTCGGCAATGGCATCTTTTTCGTATCGACCGTCCAGATAACCATACATCTTCTTAGTGAAAAAGTAGTCGTACTTGCCTTTTGCACGCCACCAGTCTTCAATAGTTACATCTTCACCGGTGTTCTGGTCTTTCTGTGTTCCCTTTGCGTAATCCGTGCTGACCGTCGTGCGATCTTTTTCAGTACGTTTGGTCAAATTGGCGTTGGCGCTGAACATCTCGGTTGTTGTATTGCCGTGTGTAGAGGTAATCCCGACGGAAATATCCCCTTTCCATTTCGGCATGGGCTTTATAGGCGGATTGATAGAGACGATATCGCTTACCGCGAATTCCTGAGCCTTTGTTGTAACAGTGCCATCTATGGCAAACCGGTTGAGCTCGGCGCTCATGACTTTTTGATACAAACCTGTCCCGTCCTTGAGGTTGACCGTGATCGGATCATCGCTGCTTAAAGTCTGGATGTCGGATAAATCCACAGTGACTGGCCCTGCAACGTCTGCCTTGAAGGCTAATTTCCCATCTACAAGATGTTGAATTTTACCGGAAATACGATCTCCATTCTTCAAAAGAATTTCATCTCCGTGGCTTATTTGGGCACACAGCACCAAACATGCCAATACAATCAGTATTCGATAACGCATGGCAATCTCCTTTCATTACAATCCATTAAATAAAACTGTGACGCCAAATGCGACGTCTTACCAAAATCACAATTGTATTTTACAACCTCACAGCCGTTAATGTTTAAGCAGCACCGCTTTTCATGTGAATATCATGCTGTGGATAAGGTATTGTGATACCGTTTTTATCAAGAGCGAGTTTAATTTTCTCCGTTATATCAAATCGGACACCCCAGTAGTCGGCAGTATTGACCCAGGGACGTACAACAAAGTTAACGCTGCTGTCTCCCAGTTCTGAGACGGCTATGGTATATACTGGTTCTTTGAGAATTCGTTCATCGCTTGAGATAATTTTTTCAATTACCTGCTGAGTTTTTTTCAGGTCATCTTCATAGGAAACACCGACCACCAAATCTATGCGCCTTGTCCCATTGGCCGTGTAATTCATAATGTTGCCGCCTGTTATCTGGCCATTCGGAATAATGATCCGCACGTTATCGGGCGAGTTGAGAATCGTATTGAATATCTGAATCTTTTGTACAGTCCCCGCCTTACCGCCCGCTTCCACAAAATCACCGGCCTTGAAGGGTTTGAAAATAATGAGCATTACACCTGCCGCGAAGTTGGCTAATGATCCCTGGAGTGCAAAAGCAATTGCCAATCCGGCTGCTCCAACAACAACGGTAAACTCGGTCATTGGCACTCCCAGCTTTTTCAACGCAGCAATGATAACAAACGCAAGCAACGCGATGTAACACAAATTTTGGGTGAAACCGGCTAATGTTTCATCTACATTAGCTTTGATCATTCCTTTCTTGACTGATTTCGAAAGGAATTTTGCTACCCAGCGTCCCACGACAAAAATCACCAATGCAGCAACGATTCTCAACCCGTAAGTCACCAGATATGAATAAATTGTATTTAGAACCTGTTCCATGACTTTATCTCCTCAAATAATCCTGTATTGATCAGGGAATATTGAGATCTCGATACGTACACCTTATCTGATCTAAATACATTTCATGGGCCTCGTGGAATTTTGCCGCCGTAGTCTTTTACTCTGTCGTAGTAAATTGATGTGAACCTTGCACGCTTGCTGACTATGATGAGGAAATCAACCATAATTTCCCTCTTCAAACTGCTACCAGCGTCCCCGGACTTTTGCTATTTGTCTTCCTTCCCGCCGAGCAGACCTCCGAGGCCTTTCATAAGATCTTTCGGCTCCTTGATAACATCTTTCAACTCCTCCGGGACCTTGTCTCCGAGTTTGTCGCCAAGCTGTTTTTCGACTTGTTTGTCGATTTCTTCCGACAGCCTCTCCTTGCCGGCTTTTACCAGCGCCTGCTTGATACTATCCTGGAGTCCGTGAGTGTCAAACACAAGCCGAGGTTCGGTGGTCGGGCCTACTATCTTGATCGTTGTCTTAAGGTCTTTGAGGATTTTGAAGGCTTCGGATGTCGTCTGGCCACCAAGGCCCAGAATTCCGTCGCCTTGGGAGCTGGCCTGCATGTTCTGTACTTCGATATCAACGGTAAGGTCGATTGATTCGCTTGTAATCAGGCCGTTGAACTGCCCCGAAGCGAGACCGGATGTAAAGTTCAGGCCCGCACCGCTGCTTAGATTCGACTGCAATTTACTCAGATCCAGCTTGGTAAAATTCCCCGTTACCTTCGGTACCTTTTCTCCCGAGCTGTAATCGAAGGTCATGTTCATTTCAAGCGGCGTCTCGTTCGACTTGACCTTCAAGTTGATAGGCAAGGCAGTGGCAGACGGGGCATCATTGAGATTCTCTATGCTGATATTACTGCTGCCGAAAACGGGCGATTTTATTCCAACCTTCTCCAGCAGCACATCCCTGGCAAGGAAACGTGCTGAGGATGGCACATTAGCACGGGCAATGAGATAGTCGAGATACTTGATTGGCGCCTGATCCACGGGTGCTTCGCCCTCTTTATCATTAGGGTCGGGCAGCCATTTTCGGGCCTTTTGCAGCCATTCCCTCATGGCCTTGGCGTTTTGGAGGTACTTATCGAGCTTGCTGATATCGCCGGCCGCCACCTTGTATTCGCACGGATCGAAGACTTCCGGCTCCTCGGCTTTTGTTTCGATTACCTTGCCGGGCGTTTGACGCTTCTGATTGAACTGAACATCCGACAACCTCACTTTGTCTAAGACAACTTTGCCCAGCATTAGGTTATAGACACTGGCATCTGCAGAGATGTTCTCCACGGCAATCTGGTTGTTTCCGGGATTATTGGCATCGGTAACCTGTATGCCGGAAACCGAAGCTTCGCCGTTCAGGACGGAAAGTTTGAGCGTTTCAAGGTTGACTTCGGCACCGTTTACCTGAGTGAGTCTGGCTGCGGCGTATTCTTTGATCTTTGTATCCTTAAGAAAGTGGGTCCCTACGCCGAATATAACTAACAGGATTACGGCAAAAGCGACACCAGCCTTGCGTATGAGTTTGGTCTTGACGGTGAAGAGTGACTTAGTGTCCTTTGTCCGTTTGCCGATTAGAATGCGGTCGAGTATTCGCACCCATTTATTCGAATACCATTTCTTGAATTTCTCGGAATTCTCTTCGGCTTTCAATATCATACGACGAAAACCGATAACCGACTTGGCCATAAGCAATCCCGCGATAATCCCTATAACCGGCCCGGCTATTAAGCCGCCTACAACGGCGTACCTGTTGAAGTCTGTTATGCCGATAATGGGTATCGCCGCCAGGAATTTCAGCAGTCCGGACAGGGAGCTCTGGACGGCCATTCCTATATGATAGAGCACGGGAGCAGCGGCAAAACACAGGGCTTTGCCTAAAGCCGCCGACATGAGGAACATCCCGAGATGAACATTCAGCAGGAACACTAACGCTATAAGAATAGCGTGCAGTCCCGAGAAGCCAGGTATCAGGCCGAATGTAAAGCCCAGCATAATCGAGATGAAGATAATTACCGGCGAAACGCCGCCTCGCAGAATCTTGAGAAGTTTGCGGATTGGTGATGGAATGGGAAGAAACATTTTATGACCTTTCCTTAAATTTACTTTCGGAATTCCTTTTCATAAATCAACTATTAATAATTTGACCTGCTTAGATACGAATGTCCAGAAAAAACTTCAGAAGTATTTTTATGAAATTTCAATCGAGATTTGCCGGACAGTTTGTACTGAATTAGCAGTCTGCTTGATTTGTCCGGTCGTTTAGGTACAATAACTCTTGTTCGGAGTGGTTTGTAAACCGTTCATGCTGCTTATGGAAAGGTGGAAGCTTATGAAACGACGTTCATTTCTCAAACTTGCCGGCTGTGCCTGGTCTTCGGGTTTGATTGGTGGCAATCTGTCTCTGGCCGGACAGCGAGGCACGCGGGCATCGGGCGACAGTATCTTTATCGATACCGATGCGCTCCGGCATCGAAACCAGAACCGCTCGACGCTCGTCTGCCAAAATGGTCTCGTCTGCTCCAGCCAGCCCCTTGCCAGCATGGCCGGCGTCGATATTCTCAAGGCAGGCGGCAACGCTATAGATGCGGCCATCTGCGCTAACGCCATGCTGAGTCTGGTCGAACCGATGAGTTGCGGGCCGGGCGGCGATTTGTTCGCTATCGTCTGGGACGCAAAGCAGCGCAAACTGCTCGGACTAAACGCGAGCGGCCGCTCGCCATACGACTGGAGTCTGGATAAAGCAGCGGCACTGGGTCTGAAGGAGATTCCCGTTCGCGGTCCGCTGGCATGGAGTGTCCCCGGGTGTGTCAGCGGATGGTCGGCGCTGCAGAAAAGACTGGGCCGGCTCGATCTGGCGAAGGTCCTCGAAGCACCCATATTTTACGCTCGCGAAGGATTCGGCGTTACGCCCGTCATCGCCCGCTCCTGGTCCCTCGGCTCAGAGGCCAATCCCGCCGCGCACAAGACGTTCATGCCCGACGGCAAGCCTTTGCGATTCGGGGACATTTTCAAGAATGAGGATATGGCAAAGTTCTTCGAGATTATCGCTCGCGACGGCGCCGAGGCGTTCTACGAGGGCCGGATTGCAGAAAAAATCGTCAAGTTTTCCCAGGCCAACGGCGGACGATTTTCAATGCGTGATTTTCGCGACCACACCGCCGACTGGGTCGAGCCGGTCAGCACGGGCTATCGCGGCTACGATGTCTGGGAGCTGCCGCCGAACGGCCAGGGAATCGCCGCTCTGCAGATGCTTAATCTGCTGGAACACTTTGATATCGGTTCGATGGAACCAAACTCGGCCGAGCAACTGCATCTTTTCGTCGAAGCGAAGAAACTGGCGTTCGAGGATCGTGCGGTGTACTACGCCGACATGGATTTTGCCGATGTCCCCCTCAAAGCGCTTATCTCCAAAGAATACGCCGCCCAGCGTGTCAAACTGATCGATCCCAAACGGGCCGCCCAGCAGGTCGAGCCCGGCAGACTCAAAAGCTCTTCGGATACGATCTATCTGACAGCCGCGGACAAAGAAGGCAATATGGTCTCGCTTATTCAGAGCATCTATTACGGATGGGGTTCGAGTTTTGTGCCGGACGGACTGGGATTCTGCCTGCAGAACCGGGGCCAGTTGTTCTCGCTCAATCCGGCCGACCTCAACAAACTGGAGCCTCACAAGCGGCCTTTCCACACTATCATTCCGGCGTTCGTGACCAAAGATGCCGAGCCGGTCTTTTCGTTTGGAGTCATGGGCGGCGATTTCCAGCCGCAGGGACATGTCCAGGTGCTGATGAACATCCTCGATTTCGGAATGTCTCCACAACAGGCCGGTGAGCAGCCGCGGATTCAGCATTCCGAAAGCTCGACACCGACGGGGCGAAAAATGGTTGGCGGCGGCTCGGTAAGTTTCGAACGGCATATCCCGGAAGATACAAAGCTAAGGCTTTCCTATATGGGGCACAAAGTCAGCCCCGGGGCAGGCGCGTTCGGCGGCTATCAGGGTATATGGAAAAAATCTAATCCCCGGCGCTACTTCGGAGCGTCCGATCCTCGCAAGGACGGCTGCGCCATCGGGTACTGAGAAACGGCGGTTATTGGCTCCGGGCCGTTTAGCCTTTCGCTTCTGCCGATATTCGTGAGAATGCGGCATTTGCCTGAATTTGTTCGGCAAGCTTGTCGATCCGCTTTGCCAGGAGCAATCGCTGTCTCATCGAACTGGCACACGAAATCATAATGACGCCGAGACAGGCTACGAACAACTTTGCAGTCCACAGGTACGCGTCCGTCCAGGCCAATCGACGAAAAGATTGACTGACCAGCGGAACGATTACCAGCGTGCCGCCAAAAACATATTCCAGAAACCACACAATCATCCGGTCCTTGAACATCGTTACCTCCCAAAATGCAGTTGCGTCTGACATTGTTTACAACTTAAGCGTACGCATTTTCATATATGGCAAGAACGTCATCAAGCGTCAGTTTTACCGGCGTGATGTCGAAGAGACTGCCCATAGCGTAGAAAGAATTCTCGGCGAAAGCCTTCAGGTCGTCCCGCTGAATGCCGAAGTCGGCGAGCTTTTGCTCTTTCAGACCGACATTTGCTATAAGCTTCTTCAAGCCGGCGATAAATGCCGTGGCACTTTCCTTTTCAGGTAGGCCTTCAATATCCTCACCCATTGCCCGCGCCAGATCGCCGAAGCGAGCCGGATTTCTTTCCGCTAAGTAACTGAAGTAAGAAACCGAAAGCATCGTCAGGCCGGCACCGTGAGCGACTTCCGGGTAATATGCGCTGACGGCATGTTCCATCGAATGATGGGAAATACAGCAGGACAGCGACTCGCAGATTCCCGCTTCGGTGTTGGCCCAGGCGAGCTTTGTTCTTGCTTCTATATTCGTTCCGTCCTTGACGGCGATCGGCAGGTATTTCGTAATCAGGCCGACCGCCTCCAATGCCAGGTGATCGCTTGTCGGCTGGTTGACCGTTGCGAGGTACGTTTCGACCGAGTGAAAGAAAGCATCCATCCCGGTGTAAGCGGTCGTTTTCGCAGGAACGCTGACCATCAGCTCGGGATCGACGATTGACAGGCACGGAAATGTGCAATTGGCGCCCCAGCCGATCTTCTCGTTTGTCTCGCTTCTGGTGATGACTGTCCATGGGTCCGCTTCGGTACCCGTCCCGGCGGTCGTCGTTATAGCCACGATGGGCAGCGCCCCGTGAGCGGGTGTTTTTCCGCCGCCGCTTCCCCTGGCAATGTAGTCCCAATACCGGCCCGGATTGACGGCCATTACAGCGATGCTTTTTGCCGAGTCGATGGAGCTGCCACCACCGAGACCGACGACGAAATCGCAGCCGTTTTCTTTGGCGACGGACGCCCCTTCTTCGACATGCTCCGAGACAGGATTGGGCTGAATCCTGTCATACACAACCGTTTCGACGCCGTTGCTTTTGAGGTATTTAATCACTCTGTCGAGATAGCCGTGTTTCTTCATGGCCCCGGAGGCCCCGATTACAAGGAGGGCTTTCCTGCCCGGAAGGTAGGGCGTGGTTTCAAGCTCGCTCAGCTTGCCGCAGCCGAAGATAATTCTGGTCGGCATGTAGTATGAAAAATCCAGCTTCATTTTAAGCTCCTGTTATTACTGTTACACAACTCCTGTTGTCATCCAGCTATCATATAGAATCTGGGCTTCAAGGCAAGTTCTTATCTGATGCAGACGATTCGTGTTGAGATTCCCGCTATAGGGGGGCGGCTGTATCCGGATTTCCTCTTGGATGTTCAGCATTAACATCCTGGAATCCGAGCCGGTGCCAGAGCCTGCTGAGCATGACGTAAAGCGAGGGAACCACCACCAGCGTCAGCATCGTCGCGAAGCCCAGACCGAAGATAACGACTACCGCCATGTTGCGCCACCACTGCGTGGATTCACTCCGGGTCGCCCACGTTAACGTATGAATGTCGAAGGAGATGCCGACGGCCATGGGTATCAGACCGATGATTGTAGTCATCGCCGTCAACATTACGGGCCGCAGACGAGTCACCCCGGCTTCCTCGGCCGCTTCGAGCAGGTCCATACCCTGGGCCTGAAGCTGACGCGTGTAGGCCAGCAATACGATAGCGTTGTTCACCACCACGCCGGCCAGGCTGATAATGCCTATTCCCGTCATAATAATGCCGAAGGG
>CAYTNN010000065.1:14881-20627 GCA_964439135.1 uncultured Pirellulales bacterium | reverse complement strand
GCCTCGGCTTCCAGATTGTATATATCAATGCCGACCACCACCGGCCGGTGCCGGTAAAGGCGATAAGCTTCGATGTGGGCTTTTGACAGAAGCTCAACATCTCGTGAAACCTCCCAGGGGCTCTTTCCGATGACTCTCGCTGCGTGTTCATAGACCGAAGGACAGAATTGCACGTGCTTTGACTCCTTTGCTAATTGGCTTATTCTTTGCCTCTGCGCTCGATTTCGCGAATAACTGCCGAATTATCCAGCTCGCCGTCGCCCGCCTCGATAGCTTTTTCCAGAATTTCCAGATGTCTTTGTGAGAGCGGCAGCTCCTGCCCTGAATTCTCGGCGTATTTGAGGATAATGGAAACATCCTTGTGATGCTGCCGGAGCCTTGCCTGTGGCGTAAAATCACCTTCCAGCATCTTTTCGCCCTTGACGTCCATGGCAGCAGAATACGCCGGCGTAACCTTGAGCAGTTCGAGAAAGGCCCGCGGCTCAAGACCGATTTTGGCAGCGAAGACAAGTCCCTCCGCCAGGGCCAGTCGGTTTAGCCCGAGAATCAAATTGCCGGCCAGCTTGGCCCTGGAGCCGTTCCCAGAAGCGCCTAAGTAAAATACCTTCGCGCCAAGCGCTTTGAAAATATCCATACACTTTTCGTAAGCGGCTTTTTCGCCCCCCACCATGAAGACTACTTCTTTATCCCTGACTTGCCGGCTGGAACCGGAAAAAGGAGCATCCAGCAAATAAACATCATACCCGATTAGACGTTTTGCCAGTGCGGCCGTTTTATCAGGCTCGCCGGTGGTCGTATCGATGATATATGCCGGAACTTTCTTCGCTTCGAGAATCCCGCCGGGACCTTCGACAACCTGCAGGACCGCATCGGTGTCGGGAAGCGAGAGGATAATACGGCCGGCCTGTTCGGCGACTTGTGCGGGACTATTGACGGCAACTGCACCCAACTGCTCAAGCTGCTCGCATTTTGCCCGGTCGATATCGAAGCCGACTACGTTGAATCGGTTGGCCTTCAGACGCTCTGCCATTGCCGAACCGACAAGGCCAAGACCTACAAGTCCGATATTGCCAGGCACGCTACTGTCCTTTCGTTCTATTTAAGTATCGCCAGCATTACAACCACACAGGCAAGGCAAATTACCAGCGTCACAAGGAAACCCACCCAGGATTGTCGCGACGGCTTGACGATGAAAAGCCCGCCGGCTGTGATCCAGCGGCTGGATTGCGGTACGGCCTCTTCCAGCGATAATTCGAGTTTGTCCTCCTGACCGATAGGGACATAAATCCTTGTGAAGAACTTCTCAATCTTCTCGCGCTTCGGCGGCTTTGTTAGGAGGCTGCCTATCACGCCTGCGAGAACGCCGACGACTATCGGCACGCCGATAGTAATATCCCGGCTGCAATCAAGGACGTACCGGCTTAATAAAAACGTCGCCGAGGCCAGAATCGTGCTGCAAAACATCCCCGTCGAGTTCATGCGACGCCAGAGAAGGCCCATTGCCGTCGAAATTCCAACCAGGCTCAGGATATTGAAATAGTCGAGTATGGCTTTGACCAGATTGAACCGCATCAGAATCGCCGCTCCAAGTGCCAAAAACGCGATCACTATCCCTATGATTCGCGTCACGTGCACAAGCCGTTTCTCGTCGGCGTTGGGATTGATATACTCGCGATAAATATTCTGTGAGAATAGCCCTGCGACCGTCACCTGGACCGCGTCGCCCGAGGACATTGCCGCGGCCATTACACACGCGAGCATAACGCCCTGAAGCACCGGCGAAAGAAGTGCGCGAATCGAATCGCCGAATGCCGCGTCCCGTTGGATTTCGGAGCCCGTATTGAGCAGGTAAGCCAGCCAGCACAATCCAAGCACGCACCAGCCTATGGTACAGATGCGCTTTAGGATGTTGCCGTAGGTGAAACCGACCCGCCCCTCCCATTCGGTCTTGCCGGCGGCACAGACACTCATCAAATGCGGAAACGCCAGCGCCGTCAGCGGCGCATTGATACACAACAAAAGCACGGTCAGCAAGCTGAAACCCTTCCGATCGAACAGACTCATATAGTCGATATCCTGCGCTCCCAGCGTAGCCCGCATTCCAGCCAGGCCGCCGACCTCGCTAAGGTTAAGCGCCGCCGGGATAGCGATGAATGACAGGGCGATAATCATGAAACCCTGAATCATATCGGTGCGTATCGCCGCGATGATGCCGCCCCAGTAGCTGTAGATAATAAAAACCGCCGTGCTGACGAATAAGATACCAAAGAACCAGAACTCGCTTTCGGCAGTCGTCGCTTTTCCCATCATACCCTGGACGGTACGGGTTGTAGCGAGCAGAACGCCCGCTAAGAAAACGATCATCCCCGCCGCGGCAACGATGATATATAAAACACTGGCCGCCCTGCCGAAACGCTGCCGGAAGAAATCTGCCATCGTAAGGCACCGCATCCGCCGGACTACCGGCGCGATAATCCAGTAGAAAGGTGTCCCGAATAGCCACATCCACGAGACCCAGATGCTGGATGCCCCGCTAACTACGGCCTGGCTCATCACACCCGCAACGTTGCCGGGATGCGTGCCGGCGCCGAAGGCGTGCATTACCATCATCAGCGAGCCGAACTGCCTGTTGCCTAAAAGATAGCCTTCCTGGTTGTGAATGCCCCGCTTGCTCCACCAGCCCATAAGGAGCATACCGGCAAAGTATAATGAAAGGACAATCCAAATCGCGTAGTGCAGCCCGAGAAATTCCATTTCAAGCCCCTGAGAAGTACGACCGTTAGCTGTAGGGTGGGGCTCTGCCCCACCATTTGGATCGGTGGGCCAAGGCCCACCCTACGAAACTTCTTTGTGTCTTTTTTTGTCGAACGACATATTTTATTTAAAAAGTCAAAAGGTTTTGATTGGAACTTCCGCTCCTGTTTTTTCAGCCGAGACGTATGCACTGTATATCGTCGAGATACAGTCGGCTGCAAGGTTGCTGGTCGTCTCTAATGCGTCACCGTACGCGATGGTTCGATAGAAGGCCTCAATTTCCTGCGGATAACCCGTGAACCAGTCCTCATCCGGCGAGGGATTCGACCAGCCCTGTTTTGTGCCGGTCTTCTCCACGACGTAAATATCTTTGAAATAAGCATCGACCGGGTTATATGTCTGCATCGCCGTATTCGGATTGATGTTGCAGATGGTCCGGTGATTGTTGGCCGAGACCTGGAGCCAGTTGTGGATACCGCCGACGATAATGTCGGAGGCGAAGATGTCCGCAATCGTACCGTCTTCGAATACCACGTGCATCAGAGAAAAGTCATCGATATCGTGGTAGTCGCATCGGATATGGCCTTTGTCCTCGAAGCCGGGCAGGCGGGTAATAGCGTGCGTGCGAGCCGAGACGGCCTTGGGCAGAATCGGTTTGCCGTTTCTTGCGTTGCCTTCGACGCGTTTGAGGTAAAGTGCCGCCGTAAGCGGGTGGCAGCCCTTGCCGATCATCACGCCGCCGCCGGAGAATTTCCAGTAGGCATACGTATTCGCGTGCGAGCCGGAGTGGGCCTCTTCGCCGTAGATCCAGAGGATCTGGGCGCCGGTTTTTTCTATAACCTCGCGCTCCTTCTGAATTGAAGGAGCGTAGATCCAGTTTTCGGCGTAGAGAATCCTGCCCTTGCTCTTCGATTCGGCTTCGAGCATCCGTTCGATGCTCGACAGAGAATGATCCAGGGCATCGGTCTTGGGGAAGGTATCGCCGTTGAAATCTTCCGAGCCGTCGCCGAAGTAGCCCGTGAGCGGTTTTTCCACGATAGCGAACTTGTCCCGCTCAAGCGCCGCGATTGCAATCGGCTCATGAGCGACCGGCGGCGTGCAGACGTGAATGACATCCACCTTATCGAGCAGCTTTTCCAGGCTCTTGTAAGCACGAATTCCGCGCTTTTCGGCATAAGCGTCAGCCTGGTCGGTGTCGACGGCGAATACTCCCTCGACCTCAACGTTTGTGCCGTGCACTTTTTTCAGACATTCGAAATGGAACGTCGCGGCAAAACCCGCACCGATAATTCCCGTACGAATGGTTTTCTTTTCCATCTACACTTTCCTTTCCGTAAAGGTTTAGTCGTATCATGCTCGTAGTCCTTTTGACTAATCAAAAGGACTACGAGCCTGTATTTGAAAGCTCCTTCTGTTGCTGTTGGTGCTGACGGATGTCACTTAGCGATAAAGCCCCCCGCGAACCGATTCGGCTGCCGAATATCTCTATCCCTCGCAGGTGTCCCCGGAACTGCCGGTCCTTGCCAGCCTGATGGATGCTCTGGTTATAATTGCCTATTGTAAGTGTGCCGCTGCCTTTACCCGTCGGTCCACGGGAATAGCTCGTTGTCTTGTCAAGCGCCGCAGGGCTGTCCGCATCGCCGAAGTACCAGTGGATATTATCCTTTTGTTTACTCCCGTCATAAGTGACGGCGAAGAACGTCCATTTGCCGACTCGGAGCCTGTCCGGCGAGCTGTCATTACGAATTCCGTCGGGCCATTCATTGACGGCAAGCCGAAGCCGGCCGTCCTTCAGATGGACAAGGTCAAATCCCGAACGATCGTATTTTAAGTTGAACGTAATGCGATTGCCTCCGCTGCCGATATTCAGACTCGTCGGATTCGCCCAGCCGAGTATCGTGAACGACCGTAATCCCTCCATAGCTTCAATAGGGCTGTCCCCTACCGAAAGCCATTTCCAAGGCTCACCGTCGCCGAAGTCGTATGAGCCATCGTTACTGCGTTTGATTTTTCCGTGCAACTCAATTCCGGAACTCTCGCCATGTTCGAATCCCACCCTTACGATTGGCGTCCCGGCGGTCCTGTCGACCGCAATACCAATCGGCATACACGAAGAAAGTCCATCCTGTGCCGTGACGGTCAGTATGGCTGCATAAAGACCCGGCTCTTTGTAAATATGAACGGGATTTCTTTCGGACGAGGAGTTGCCGTCCCCGAACTGCCATTTGCAGTTCAGTTCACTTGACGTCGAAAATTGAACCTTCAGAGGAGCAATTCCCTCGATTGGTCCGGCGGAAGCTTTAACTTCCGGCCGCATTTTTTCGCCCGGCTCATAGGCCGACAAGCGGAGAAGATAGTTGGGCTTTGGCGGTGTAAAGAGGAACTTGCCGGGCGATGCGCTGCCGAGAGAAGTAATCGTCATATCCCACGTGTCGATCCCATCGACCTTGTATGCCCCATGGCCGGGCAAATCCAGAATTACAGGCTCTGACCTGGTCGAGTAGACGAAATAAAGCTCCCCTCCTTTTGAAAGCGTGTAATTACCACCGGGAAGCTCGCCAGGAACCATCTCGTCGAACGGCGTCTGCTCCATAATTTCTTTCAGCAGCGCGATTCTTGCCGGGCTCTGCCCATGCAGTACGCCGCCTTTCGACCACCAGAGAATATCTTCCGGATGTTTGTAGGTTTCTCCGTGCCCGACGTAGCAGCCGGCAATGGTTCCAAGCCAGAATCTGTTAACCATCTCCTTCGCGGTAATATTTCCCCAGCCCTGCGGGATATTGCCTTCATATTTGCACTCATCGTATATGATCGGTTTTTGGTATTGGTCGCGCCATTGCCGTGCCCTGGCAAGATCGGAACTCTGTATACTGGCATGTGTCACCCAGGGCTTGGTGTGGTCGTAAAAAACCCGGCAATTGTGAATTCCGCGCATACGACTGTAGGGATCGTACTTCCGGACGATTTGAAAGAAACGGTCCCAGTCCGCCAT
>CAYTNN010000065.1:0-14781 GCA_964439135.1 uncultured Pirellulales bacterium | reverse complement strand
TCGCCGCTCAGTTGCACATCCACAAAGGGATTACCTTCGGCTGGCCCCCGGAGTGCCAGTTCAAAAATTCCCCAGCGCTCGACGGTCTTCGAATTAGCTTCGGCCTCAGTTATCGCGGGAACCGCAAAAATTACTATAAGGGCCAAGGCCATAATCATAATGCATATATGATTCAACGGTCTTGGCCACATTACAGGTCCTTCTTACATAGGTCGAGGTTAGCTGAGCAAATCTAAGGGCGAGATGATATCGCCGTGTTTAACGCCGGCTGCTTTGAGACGATCGCGAACCTTGGCAAATGTGTCGTAAAGAATCTGCGGCGTATCGGAAACTTTCTCTCTGTAAACCTTCTCGACCCGGTCGAACTTGGCGAGATTCTCCGGGATGCGAATTGTAAACTGTCGCTCATAATCGCCCTTTGTGTAATCCTCGTCGAGATGATCTTTAAAGAGTTGCTGAAGATCCTCGTAAATCGGGATCATACCCGTCGGCGTTTCGATTGCCTCAACCTCACCGTTGACGCGAAGCTCAGCCCACAGGATCCAAACGAGCTTATCAGCCATTCCGTTAAGGTATTTGCCTTCTTTATCCTTGAGGAAGTAATTGACCGAGAAGATAAGGGGCGGATTCTCGACACCATCGGCGAAATCCAGGTTGTTCTGGATATATTTGCCGAGTGGGATCGAGAGGAAGTCGAGATTGGACATCAGGTTAAAGGTTCTTACGCCCTCTTTGCCGAGCGTAGCGGCGGTTGTTTCCGATTCGAGGCACGCACCTTTGATGAGAATACCCTCGGCCCAGCTAAACGCCTGCTCGACGGGTACCCATGTATCGCTATCGCGTCCGCCGTAGACAATACCGCCGACCTGAACGCCATTGGGATCGTCGAGCATGGGATCGCGATTTTCAAGGTCCGGGATATTCAGGCAATAACGGGCGTTTTTGTGCGAAGCGGTAATTTCGTTGCCTTTAGAGTCCTTTTTGCCTGTTTGCCATTTGCCCGAGTGGTTGGTTCCCTCTGCAGGCAGGTCGCTGCCCATTCCGAGCCAGTGCGGCTTATTAGCATCGTTAACAAGGATATTGGAGAAAATAACCTCGTAAGGACTCGTGAGGGCCTTGTAGATAATCGGGTCGTCCTGCGAATTGACATCCCGAATGATGCCGAAAATGCCCTTTTCAACATTAACAGCACGAATTTCGGCGCCCTTTTTGCGGAAATAGGCGATATCGTCACCGACGATGGTCTGGCCGGGCAGCATCGAGGTTGAAGTTTTTCCACAGGCCGACGGGAACGCGCCGGTGAAATACGTAACCCGACCGCCAGGCCCGTGGGCTCCGAGGACAAACATGTGCTCGGCGAGCCAGCCTTCCCTTGAGGCCTTTTGGATCGCCAATCGTAAGGCCAGTTTCTTCAAACCGATGGTATTACCACCGTACTGGGTATTGACGCTGTAAACCAGGTCATCTTCGAGATCCATATAGACGCGGCGCTTGTCGATATTCTTGCTCACGGCGTTTTCGAGCTCGCCTTCGGAATGGATGAATCTGAAGAAATCGGGCGATGAACCGATTTTTTTGAACTGCTCATAGCCGGCCCGATAGAGAATCGATTCGCTGTGAGCCACGTAGGGCGAATCGGTGATTTGAACGCAGGGAATCGAGAAATCCGAGTCGAGCGGGCCCAGGCAGTAAAAACAGACCAGCATATCCCGGCCGACCATCGAGTCTTTCAGGAAAGATCGCACTTCTTCGACACCAGCCTGCTTTTCAATGGAATTGAGACTGGCGCCCAGGTCCGAGCCGGCCGGCAGCAAATACTTTGTCTGGGCCTTATCGCGGGCCTGGTCGTTATAGCCGTCGAAATGGCACGTATGGCCGGCGACGTTCAGTGGAATTTCTTCACCATTCTTAAGCGCCAGCTCGCGAAGATACGTTCTATCTTCATCCGAATCTGTCAATACGGAAACCGAAGCAGCACCAGTCAGTTCAATTGCGTCGGCGATAAACTCGTGCATCTTCGGATTAGCCAGGGCCATGAGCCTGTTGTAATTTTCCGTTGTCAGCTTTTCTTTCAATAATTCGTTTACATTACTCATTATCTATCAATTACCTCCAAGTTAATAAAGTCCAAAAAAACCGGGTCATCTTAATTGCAATGTCGCCCAGAGTCAATTTCTTTTTGCTTAATGTAATTTTTAATTTTTATCCGTTTCTTTCTTTATATTGCCCATTTTCCCGTCGTCGCGAGTACGCAGACCGTCTTATAGTCTTCATAAATCAGGAATCGTTAGGAAGTACTACGTAAATTAAAGCGAGCGGTTCGGCTGTCGGCTATACCGGCCTGTTCTTACTGGATATCGTGGAGTTTTAGCCCATCCAGAACCCTTTGCGATGGGTTATACCCAGCACTTTGCGGCAATTGGAGCAGAAATAAATATACCGCTTACCCAGAACGGCCTTTAGCTCACGCATCCATACGCTGCGCAATTCAGTCGAACAATGCGGGCATATCGGTTCGGCGTTTTCTTTGACTTCCAGAGTTATCATCGAGGATGATTATTACATGAAACAGGGTGGATGTAAACAGGAAAATTCTCCGATGACGGGACGATTCAGGGAGCAGTATCCCTTTTTCGCGTTGACAGCAGTATCAAGTTTCTTATTGCCTCGTTGTTTCTTGCCGCGAGCCATCGCTTCTCGAAGTCCTTCTCCTGGGCGACCTGGGCGATCGCCATAAGGGCCCTGAGATGATAATTTCTCTCGTCCCTGCTGCCGGCCAGGACGAACATGATTCTGACCGGATCGGGGGCGTGCGGGAAGTTGATGCCGTCACGGGCGCGGATTAGCAAGACGTCGAATTTATGCTCTCCCTCGACCACGATGTGCGGGATGGCAAAGCCCGGCTGGACGACTGTGCCGCCTTCCGCCTCTCGATGGAGGAATTTCTCAAAAAGGACATATTCATCGGTCTCTAATTTCTCGGCCATGATGGTCGAGAGTTTGCGGAAGATCTCTTCAGCGTTTATTTCGCCCTGGATATCCAGAACTTGACAATCCCGGATTAGCTGGTCGAACCTGTCTTCGATGACATCATCCCGTTCGAGCAGAATATCGCGAAGCTCGTTTTCGAGAGTCACCGATTTGAGTTCTCTGTCGGTAACGCGCTCGACCACGTGCATAACAGCCGAGGCCCTCGTGACCCGTTTGTGGACATATAGCCAATACCAGGCTGCGCTCAAACCGATAAAACCGGCCGTGATCAATAATGGCACCCGCCCCATATCGACGATTAAAGCACCGTATACTATTATTGCGGCGATATGAATATAGGGATACAGCGGCGATTTGAACTTCGGCCGGTAGCTCTGTATCCTGCTCTCGCGCATGATTATCACGCTGGCATTGACAAGAATGAAAAGGATTATCATTAATGTCGAGGCCGTTTTTACCAGCAATTCAATTTCGAGAAAGACAATTGCGGCGATCATAAATGCGCCGGTAAGAAGGATGCTTGTGTGCGGTGTCTTGAACTTCTCGCTGACCCGGGCCAGCAGCGGCGGTAATAGCCGGTCCCGGCTCATCGCCATCGGATACCGGGAGGCCGCCAGGATTCCGCCGTTGGCCGTAGTGACAAAAGCTGCCACGGCGGCCAGCCCGAGAATAGCGAAGCCTGTCGATCCCATGAACTTGCTGGCCGCAAGGGATATCGGCATCAGGCTGCCCGTCAGTTCCGGGCCCTCTAAAAGGCCTACAGTCACGGCTATTACGGCGATATAAAACAAGGCCACGACAGCCCAGGCCAAAAGTATTCCCAACGGCAGATTTTTACCGGGATTCTTCACTTCTTCGGCTATACTGGCGACCTTCGTCAGTCCGCCGAAACTCACAAAAACCAGTCCGGCTGTCGCAAAAACATCGAACCAGCCCTTGTCAAGAAATCCTTTGAACCGGACGGCTTCGGCCTTGCCCATGCCGAAAATCACAAAAAATCCAAGCAGCACAAGCAATATTCCAACCAGCCAAACCTGAAACCGGCTCGTGTGTTTGACGCTGACAATATTCATTGTGGTAAAAACGAGACAACACACAACGGCGGCGGTTTTCAGGTGCCACTGGCTGAGCTGAGTGCCAAAGACCTCGTGCATTATGATCTCGATCAGCACAGCCATACCGACAACGGCAAACGCGCTCTTCAGTGCGACTGCAAACCAGTTAGCCAATCCGCCAAACAGTCCCCATATAGGCCCGAGGCTTCGTTCGACGTAGAAATACGCACCACCGGCCCGCGGCATCGCTGCGGCTAATTCGGCCTGACTAAGAGCACTGGGAAGAATTACAAGCGATGCAATAAGATAAGATAATATCATGGCCGGCCCTGCCTTTGCATAGGCAATGGCGGGCAGAACAAATAAGCCGGAGCTAATCATCGCCCCGGCCGCCACGGCGAAAACTTCAAGGCAGCCAAGTTGTTTTTTTAGCTGAGCCAAATTATAACTTCCCAAATAAACCGGTACTTATACAACTCTCGATTCTCCCCTGTATTCGTACACAGCTTGATATATCACGGCTTCTGATTTGAGTTGATACAATAATCCAAATCCGCCCCGGCGTCAAAACAAAACAACGAAAAGAAAAACGCCGCTTCCCATAGCATGAGCGCACAAAAAAGGCCGGGCAAACAGACCCGGCATTTTCTCATAATTCGTGACTCGACCAGTGATTCACGTATCACCGTACGGCGTATATTCTTAGTTTTCCAAAAATCAGGGTTCGGGCAGTGGGATGTGCTCCAGTACGAACGGAATCCTGTTATGGTTCGGACTGGTTGCTATCAGGTAGTCAATTTTCTCAATCTGCTGGCCTATGTTACAACCTCCTGACCCTCCTATGGAGCCCGGCAGAGAACGGAACAATTTAACCGGTGGTTTCGGCTGGCTGCTTCTACCAATGAATTGACGTTCCACGACGATTCCGTCCGGCAGACCATTATCGATGTATATGTGATATGCATCAGCTCCGGTCCGTCCGCGCTGCCTGATGTCATAGCGGGCCTCTGTGCCCGTGTGCCAGGCTTTATGTACCTGAATCTCCACGTCCGAAGTCAGCCTCACCCATTTGTTGTCAGGTTTGAACGGCACCTCAACATGCTTTGAAGTCTCGGCGGTTAAAGCATGGAAATATCCTTTAATGCATCCGATTTCTCCAGGATCGTGTCGAAGCAATCCGGGATCGAGTTGTATTGACATGCGAACGGGTTGTAATACCGAGGCGCGCTTCGGCAGATGACGTGCCCGAAGCGGCAGTCCCAGGGCTAACCGTGCCTTGCCCTCCCAATAGATCAGGCTTGATGGTAAAGTTGGAATAAGACTCGGTTGATATTGCAGGGTATGATAGTACATGCGATTTGAGCGAGGTTGTGCCCTGCTGATATCGGCATCCCGGCCCTTGCCGTCTGTTATCTTTTCAATAACGGGTATGTCACACGTGCCAACAATCAGCTTGGGATCGAGTATCCTGGCCTCGCAGCGAACTGATAACTTTTCCGATACTCTTGAATCCCCACTTTTTCCGGAAACCGCCGGATTATAAAGAATCTTGTTGTAGATGATGGAACTCCAATTGACCTCGAAGCAATCGGCGACCTCCTTATCAAACTGTGGTTTTACCTGCTCCGGCATCCTTTGAGCTGCTCTTCTGGCGCCTCGTCGTGTTATATTTTGCATCTGCCGCCTGGTAAGCGCTGGTTCCGGCTGATTCGAACCACGCATCTGCGAAACTGCCGGCTCAGCAAGGTCAGATAGAGGGATTCGTTTAATTTCAAATGGTATCGTCTGATGAGCCGGATTGACCGCTATAGTATAGCGGATTTTCTCGGCCTTGCCGATTCCGGAGCCTTTTTCTCCAATTCCAGTACCGCCGCCTGAGCCCTCTCCGCCGACACCCACCGCACCTGTTTGTATGATGGTTTGCCGGCACACTACGAGCCGGCCGGGCAGGTAATCCCCGATTTGTACACTATCCAGACGCAGCACTATCTCCGGGCGCTGTTCGATGTGGAATTGGTACATCGATGCTTCATTCCGTGCCTCGCGAACCCTGATTTCCACATCCGGTGTTAGACTCACCCACTTATCGCTCGGTTTGAACGGCAGTTCCACATACTCAAGCGACTCGGCGACAAGTGCGTAGAAATGGCCTTTGAGCGATATTTCGCCGTTAATCTGTTCGAGCAGCCCGGCGTCAAGTCCCACTCGCAAATTGTGGCGTTCCGGTCCGCTGGACGGACCTACTACCGGCATAAAGCGCCGATTGGGTCCATACATGAATCTTGATCGCGATGACGAAAGAGCGGTTTCGATATTACCACCCCGGCTATCTGTAATCTGGCCGATTACAGCATCGGGGCACGTACTCAGGATTAGTCCGGAGTCGGGCATTTCGACCTCAATTGAAACTGACAGACCTTCCGCCTTGGGCTGACCCTGCTTATTTGAAGTAAGCGCTGGATTGTATAGCGTCTTTTTATATTCAATCGAACGCCAGCGAACATTTAGATTCTCGACAACCTTTTTGTTGAATTGTGAAATTTCAGCAACCTGAGTAGGTGCTCGCACAGAAAAGACCATTATCGAGAGGCATACGACCGAAACAAAGATTACTTTTCGCTTTGCCATAATAATCTCCCTTTATTAAGCAATCGATGCGAAGAAATGGTAACATCTTTTCCCGAATTGCTCAAGAAAAAATTTGCCCCCGTTGTGTTCAATTACACTCATTTTTTGTCGGAATATCAGTCAAGTAATCCCATAAGCACCAGCCTTGCCTGCTGGCGGAAATCCAGCACCTCTCGAAGCTGCTGCTGGGCTGCGACCCATTGCCTTCTTGCCTTTTCCCTTTCCTGGCGCAGCGCATCGAGTTTCTGGCTGACTTGCTCCGGCGTGGCTTGCGGGTCATACAGCAGCCTTTGAATCTCTTCGCAGAGTATTTCGCCGTCAGATACCGGGCCGTCGAAATCCTGCCGGCCGGTGGAGTTGGGAACCATTGCTCCCTGTCCACTTGCCCCGGCCTGGAACTGGAAGCCCCCGGTGAAACCACTGCTGAAACCCTGTCCGCCTCCCGGGCCCGTGCCGAAGCTGGAGAAGTTGCTCTGGAAAGGAGGCCCGGTGCCGATGAACGCCTGCTCTCTGTAATGCTTGACCTTCTTCAATCTCGGCTCGATGACTTTCCACTGCTCGTCGTTTACGCCGAGGGCCTGCCGCATCGCGATGGCTTCTTGCTCTTCCATCGCCTTGCGCTGCTCTTCGGCGAGCTGCTGGAAATACTGCATCTTTTCTTCCGGGCTCATTTTCTGCATCCGCTCGAAGTCGGGCTGGCCCGGCATTCTCCGCGGTCTGGTGCCGCACGACGGCACAGAGCCGGAGCGGCCTGAGAATCCGCTCGATCTGGTGCCTTGTGACAATAACTGCCGGGCAAATACTCCAAGTAAAAGACATACAGCCAAACCGAGAATTATTTTTCGCGTTGACATAGTAAGCTCCTTTCCTGATACAATCAGTACGTGAAGATTTGCACCTTCTGCCGGAATTGCTCGAGATCTTGTTCACCCCTGGCGAAAGCGTCTATATCGGACTTTTTCGCGCGGATCGTAAGTACGGTGGCCGAGGATACGTCCATTCCGCCGAAGCCTCCCATGCCGCCTCCCATGCTGCCGCCCATGCCACCCATCATACCACCACCCATGCCTCGGGCCATGCTACTGCTTCCGGAACTGCTGGAACCACTGGAAACACCGTAGCCGCCGCCCATCATGCCGCCATAGCCACCCATGCCGCCCATCATGAATCCGCCGCCAAAGCCGCCGGATTGCCGGCCTCCGATGACCGTGAGAATGATCCACTCATCGGGCTGGACGCCTCGAATATTTGCCGCGTGTTTCAATGTTGTGATCAGGTCCCGTTTCAGCTCTTCGACCATCTGGCTGTTGTATTCTTCTGCCGAGCCGAGCCCTCCTGATATCCGGGAATCTTCGGACGAAAACATCTGTTGTCTTGCCCGCTGCCAGGTTGAATCAACAGACTCGGTGGTTTGTTCGGCCTGCTGTTCTTGTGGTTTCGGCGATGGCGAGAACGTAAAGTTTACCTCCATCGAGAATAGCACGCCGTAGCCTTGTAGATAGATCGCTTCGGTCGTGCGATTGTCCCTGCCGAAGAAATCGCCGAAATCAGTGAAAACTCCCTGAACTCGGCGTGTCTCCTTGAACCGCTCGTCAAGGATGTGTGACATGACCTGCATATCTTCCATTATTTCCACAAGGTCTTCCGCTTTGACCTCGGCGGCGGGAACAACGAGGACCTGCCGGTCGGCAAAGGGTGCGATTGCAGGCCGGTAACCTGACGAGCGTCCTGTTCGCTGGGAACTGCGCCCGTCAAGGCCCGTTCGTCCGTACCGCCATTGCGTCTGAGGTAGCTGTTCAGCGGCATAGTTTTGATTATTTAGATCGGCCGTGACTTTGTTGTAGTTTCTACTTGGTGGTTCGAGTCTATAACCTTCTTTTCGAGGCATAACCGTGCCGGTCCAGCCGTAGTCAACAGTAGTGCTGTATAAACCATTTTCATCAGTCACAGTATTACCCGGCAGGCCAAGCATCTCTACGCCGGGTATTCCGACCTGACCGGAAATTGTATAGGTAATGATCTTAACTGCGTAGTTTTCATCGGTCCGATCGGAATTAACATTGTGATAGACCTTGATGGCTGGTACGAACGAGTAACCTTCTTTTGTGGGTGTTACCGTACCGCTCCAGCCATAGTCAACAGTAACGTTGTAGTAACCATTATTATCTGTCACAGAATCCCCCGGCAGCCCCTCCATCGTCACGCCTCCTATCCCTACTCTACCGGAGATGGTAAACGTTCTTTTTTGTGCTTCGGGGCTTGTTTGAGCCGGGGCGAGACTTACTGTCGCCAGACTGAAAACGACAAGCACAATAATTGTTCGATTTAAATATCTCATTTTCTAATCCTTTCATCTAAAGGTTCAATTCTCAGATACATCCGGCGCCAAGCCTGTTCGCTCAGTGCCCAATAGTTCATCCGTCCGGGCGGCAAGTGTCACCAGGCCATTGCCAAAACGGGATTCGATATAGTCAAAGGCGGACGCCATTCGCTGGCGGTCCTGGATTCGCGCAGCTTCGATTAACTGGATGAGTTCATTCAGGCGCTGATCGGTGCGAGTACCCGATGCCGCCAGGGTCTGGGCGGCGAATTCCGTCAGGTCGCGGCGGACCTGCCGGGCAAGCTCATCTTTAATCCGGGCATTGCTCGCAGCGAGCGTCGACTGCCAGCGGTCGTCCATCTGACTGAGCAACTCCTGTCGAATCGCCGGGACAAGCGATGATTTCAGCGAGCTTTCCAGAGCGGCCTGAAGCTCCTGCACGTTTAGAGGCTTCGGTGCTGAAACTCTCCCGGCGATATATCCGGCGCCGATCATGAGCACCGCCGCCGCGGCGAGTTTCGTCAGCCTGCCGATAAACGATGGTGGGGCAAGCCCCACCCTACACCCTTCGTCGGCTATCAGAGCATCGCGGGCCCTCTTTATCGCACGATCGATCGCTTCCTTGGACGGCTCGACCTGCGAGAGACGTTTGAGGCTGTCGTGAATTTGGTTTTCATCTATTTGCGACATTATGTATCTCCTTTTTGGAAGATTTATGTTCGTTGGATCCGAGCACATCCCGAAGGTTACGTATGGCCCTGGAGCACAAGGCCCGGACCTGGTGGGATGTCTTGCCCAGTTTTTCCGCGATATTATCGTAAGATTCCTGCTGAAGGTAACGCATGACAAGCACTTCGCGGGATGACTTCTTTAATTTGCCGATTGCATCCAGTGTCTCCTGCATTTCTTCCGAGTGGATTAGTTTGCCCAGAGGCGAATCCTCCGTTGACACCGGCTCGCTGAACTGTTCCACTGCCGGGACGGTTCGCTTTTGGCTTCGCCGCCAGTCGAAGGCCAGATTTATCGCCGACCTGCGGGCGTAGGCGTTTAGGTTGGCGACGTTGCCGGCGCCTCTTGAATTATTAAGTTTTATGAATAATTCCTGCATAAGTTCCTCGGCGACATCTTCGCGCAGTGTCAGCCTGGTCAAAAGCGCGTACAAATCCGCTCCCGATTTACCTAACAACTCCAAAAGCTCTTTTTGCCGGCTTCTCAAATAACCTCCTGAGGTTCATGTTTTCTTACTTCACTATTATAGACGAAAAAGACTTCTCCGGCGCAACTTCTTATTCGGAAGAAATTTTCACATTCGGTGCCGGCACCGCGCAAAAAAAAGCCGGCCCCCGCCTTTCGTCGGCAGGGATCGGCTTTTATTCGGTCGTAATGCAACAGACTATTTCGGAACCTTGAATTCGTATTGATGGATTTCATCCTTGTCCAGGTCTTTGCCCCGGCAGCGAAGAACGAAGCCGTCTTTCGTTTTTTCATATTCGAAATCTTTGCCGCTGAATAAATCCATCGGTAAACCGACGGGAAGACTATCGGGCAGTCGGCCGGCTTTGGCCCTCATAATGTATAGATTTAATGCTGTCTTAATCGCATTAAAATGCGTTCTGGCTTTAATGTCCACACATATGACCTTGTCGGTAGCCGGGGCAAAATGGGCCGCAATGATTGCGTTAGGATTCTTTTTGCTCTCAATGCCCGGCTTTTCTCGCAACTTAACCAGTTGCTTATAAGATTGGGGGTAAGGAAGATCGACCGCTGTGAGAGAATCTGAAAGATACTCCATAAAATACTCTTTGCTGGCCTTGAAGAATGCATCATCGCCATCGCGGATAATCTGTCTTTGTTTCTCCGAAACATCTTCACCCAGCATTTCAAAGATATTGTCGATTTTGTCCCGGCGTATATCTTGCGCACATATCCTGATATCACGGTTCACCGCAGCCTTTACTGAAGGAAGTTTCTGTGAAACATCATCAATCTGGCTCTTGAGCCAGATAAGCATATCGGGCTTATCCGATATTTGTGGAATTATATCCGTTATGCACTGATTTGCATATGAATTCAACGAGATGCCTACAAGATGCGATATCAACAGGCCGCCATCAGCGAGGTGAGCGCCGGCTTTATGTATGCTCAAACACAAATCCAGTGCTTGTTTATAATCTGCAGAGTCTGCTGATATTTTTGCCTGGGCCAGCACAATTCTGGCCATGTTTCTTATAGGCGCATATGGAGGCATTAACAGTGTGATGCCCTCGGAATAGTCTATACCCCAGTCGCAGTTCGGCGACTCGCCGGCATCAACAAATTGCTTTATCCAATTTTTGTTACTCTGTACATATGCTTTTATTTCCTCATCGATACTGATATTGCCTTTAATAAGTTCCAACAGCTTCTTTTCCATCGTGCTATTCGTAGTGTAGTTCAGCGATGCTCGATAATAGAGAACCGCTGCATTGTCCGGCGGATACGCAAAGACCAATGAAGTCGATACCAGTACCATCAATATAGTGCATATCGCCTGTGTGATTTTGTTACTGCCAACTGTTTTCATAGTTTTGTCCTTTCCAATTTATGTGCCGTTAAACTCTGCGAGTATATGCTTGACTGATAAGCTTTCTGGCCGCGGCCCAATCAGCTTAAAAGCCTCATTATATTGTTCTTCTACAGCTTCCATTCCACCTTTGCGATAAGCTATTGTTAGTGACATCGTTGTCATCATTTCGACCGGGGATTTTGCGGCACTGACCGTTTGTGGCTGTTGCTGCTCGCCTGGATTCCGGTAAACCATCAGCAGACCGACCGCCACGATTATCACAGCCGCTGCAGCGAGCCTCGCCGCCCTGCTTCGGAGGATTGTCCCGGCTGCGCTCGGCTTGTTGGCCCGGATGGTCTCGTCCATCGCTTCAAACGAGTCAGTCAAAGTCCGCTCGTCCATTGCGCCGCCGGTTGTTACATGCGGCTTTTCGCTTTTTACAAATTCTTCGATATTTTTCTCAGGTTTCATTTTGTCACCATACTGTTTATGATCGAGCGGAGTTTATCCAGGCCGTAACGATACCGGCTCTGGGCCGTGTTGATCGAAATACCAAGGGCCTCGGCAATCTCCTTAAAGCGCATTTCCTGATGCAAATGCAGCACAATCACCTCACGCTGCTCGTAGGCAACACGTCCGAGCAATTGCGTTAACCGCCCCGATTGCTCGCTGTCAATCACATGCTCAATCGGATCGCCCGAATCGGAACCCATCCCTTCGGCGGCATCCAGCCCGACATCCCGGCGAGACCTCAAACGGTTTCTGTCACGGGCACAGTTCGCCACGCACGTTGACAGATAACCTTTCAGCGTTCCGCTGAGATGAAAGCTCCCCGTCGTTCCGGCGAATGAGACAAAGACGTCGTGCACAACGTCCTCGGCGAGGCTTCTGTCTCTAAGCAGTGTAATTGCCAGCCCGAGCAGGTCATCTTTGTACTTTTCATAGAGCATCTGGAAAGCATCTTTGCTGCCGCGATTAAATTTCCAAACAAGTATCTTCTCGTCGATCATCAAATTTGCTCGTCCAATCAAAGAAACGGCCATTTCTTACTGGTACAACGAATCACACTCCCATTTTAGTCTAATATTCGCCCATTTCGCAAAAAAAGTATATAAAGTCAGTTCCGCCACATCTGGCAAACATCATTTACAACGCGTTCCAACGATCTGGTGTAATTCGAGAATATCCCGCGACCAACTTGATAACGGCTAAACAAGAGTTGTGTCAAGAAAATAATGGGTGGCTGCCCCTTGTATAATTCATTTTATCGCGAATACGAGTTCACTTGATACGATTGCTTCCCGAGCATCCCTGACGGTAAGAAACCATATTGTCGCTTCATCCGGGGGCGCGGGTGAGACAATGAACTTGCCCTCAACGCGTGCGGGCATGCTTTCCCAGTCCAGCTTATTGATTGGCGTCGTTCCTGTTGTATAGTGGATGTTCGCAGATACAGGAGATATCTTGCTCTTAATCTTTGCACGGACTTGCCCGTCGGTCAACTGCGGCTTCATGACTGTCGCCAGTGGGATCCCGCCCTTTAAGTACTGGTCAACAAAAAGCCCGATTTCTTTTGGCGCCCAACCTTGCTGATGACCATGAGGCATATTAACAGTGATGCGTAAATTACGTTTGCCTTTCACGAGTCCATAGGTTTTCGAATAACTATCGAGCGGATAGGCGAAATCATTTGTGCCATTGATAAAGAACACAGGCATCGCCGCCGATCCAACATACATCGAAGGATCCCACAGATCGACCCAATTGTCCTTCTGTTGCGGCGTCATTTTCGCAAATTGGCCTAGCCACACGCTATTCTCATCCAAAAATCCGCAGCCGTATACAGGCACCGCCGCCTTAAAGCGATTATCAAGTCCCGCTATAATACATGTCAGGTATCCGCCCCAACTGATTCCGGTAACTGCCGTGCGACTGGCATCCACTTCTTTGAAACTGCGTATCAGAGAATGCGCCAGAATAACATTTGCGACAGCATGATATGTCCATTGATTTTGAGAAGGTTGATCGATAGCGTCAAACTTCTCTTTGTCACTTTGGCCGGGGCCGCCATCGGCAAGTCGCTTGCTGTCCGGGCCGCAACCAGCAAGATCCATGGCAATAGCCGCATATCCACGCCTGGCCCACAGTTCAGCCCACTCCTTGAAAGCGGTTCCTCCTCCCCCATGAACCAGCACGACTGCGGGAAAAGTCTTTTCTCCTGCACTCTTTGCCTCTAAGGTGGCGGGGCTCGCATAGTAGGCAAATACACGTGTTGGCTGATTCTTATAGGGTTCTCCATCATAGTAAAGCGACCATACGGAGCTCTTCTGGTCAGACCATTGATACCCTGGTCGTTGGCTCAAAGCAATCAAATCCCAGGGTGTCGTGGATGGAAGAGATTTCGCGGAATGAATGGTGCTGCTGTCTTGCTGGAACACCGTGCAGCCAGGATTGGTCAATAAGAAAACCAAAGCACACATGGCACATGTCACTTGTAGTCTTCGCAGAGTCATGTAATCGCTCCTTTATAAGTCTGTAACATTTTAATACAGATTTTCCCGCGGCAAGCAATAATTGCGAACCGTGTTAATAATTATAGCCTCTTCTATCGCTCGTGACAACATGGCAAAATCCCCGCCTGACCGACCGTGCCGGTGTTCAAAGGTATAGCCCTGACACCACGTTTGAATATCGACAACCTGTGGAAGCACTTTCAAATCGTAGGCCGTGAGGAATATTTCAAGGTTCAGTGACAGTTCCTTCGGTTCTCAATCCGGAAAGACGCCGCGCATCTCGCCGAGGACATTGGCTCATCCTTCCGGTGACCAGAAGTCATATCTGCATGTTGTATCCGGACTAAGCTTTTATCTTATTACGCCACTTAAACTTTATCCGGGACAACATAAGGAAAGCGGTAAATCCGTGTCAGCATTGTATCAGCTTCAGGATCATTGGCAAATTTTTCGTAATCACCCATAAACTTCAACATACGGCCAAGACGATAAGAGATATTGGCCAGATGAGGAAGTGTAGTTGAATAAAAGCCTTCATTGATATCGCAGTGAAGGTCCCTGTCCTTACCAGAGCGTACTGCATCAATAAAATTGCTCCAATGATTACCATCTCTGCCTCTTGTGCCTTCTTTCGAGCCGGCAAAAGGTTTTCTTTCCCGTCCGCGGAATGCTTTCCAGGTAGAGCCGCTGATTTCGAGCCATCCTTCCGTGCCGTAGAAAAGATTTCCG
>CAYTNN010000064.1:0-20698 GCA_964439135.1 uncultured Pirellulales bacterium | reverse complement strand
TTCGGATCACCGGCATCAATACACGGGCTGGTGACATCATCCACAATCCAGCTCTCGCTGTTCGGGCCCCACCGTCCCGCCTGTGATTTCAAGTAATAGTCATGGTTTCTGAGATCTGCAAAGTGCGGATCGGCATCAATATTGCCTTCTCCCCAAATCAGCTCGGAACCGGCCCATGCTTGAGCACCTTCCTGCCCTCCTTGCACATTCGTATATAAGACATTGAGAGATGCAGAGCCGGTATCTACACAAATCTCTGTACCGCTTGGTGCATAGTTACCCCAAAGGATACAGTTCTTAACTATTACGCTAGCGTTCGTTTGACAACTCACAGCTCCCCCACCGCTGGACGCTGAATTCATACTGAACGTGCAGTTTGTAATCTCTGCAAATCCACCATCCTCGCCTGCTCCGAAGCAGTGAATTCCGCCACCGTCCACGTAGGCTGAGTTTCCGCTAATGATACAGTTGCTTACTTTTGGGCTACCACTGCCGCTGTAGATCCCACCCCCGTGGTAGATTATGGATGTATTATTACTGATCTTACAGTTGGTTATTGTTGGGCTGCTAGCAAGACAGTCGATGCCGCCACCACCAATGAAAGCCCAATTTCCATCAATCAAGCAGCCTCTAATTGTCGGAGGCGTGTGTTCGCAAAAGATTCCGCCACCATAGTGCCAGCTCCAATTTCCGGCGATAATGCAATCCGCGATGAGCGCATCGCTCCAGATACAGTATAATCCACCTCCATAACTAATTGATGTATTATTAGTGATGAAACAGTTTTGTATTTTTGGATTACCAACGTCACATGCAATCCCACCACCGACCCGCATTGCCAAGTTATCACTCACAGTACAGTTAATGATTGTTGGACTACTATGGCAAGCAATGCCTCCACCACTATGAGCAAAGTTTCTTGAGAATACGCAACTAGTCACAATAGGACTGCCCATTTCAATGCACATCCCACCGCCACCGCCGTGGCTTGCCATGTTCCCAATGAAAGTACAATTACTGACAGTTGGGGAACCAGATTCATTAAGCATTCCCGCTCCATTTTCGAGAGTATTGCCTCCGCAAATCACAAAACCATCCAGAACTGCTGTGTTGTCTGTCAAACTGCCCATAACTACATGGTAACTATTCTCGATTCTCGAAGGTTCAAATAGCAAGTCACGAAGATCGTTAACATCAACATCATCACCATTCAGGTCACCACTCAGAACAGTTTCATAACCAGCAATATCTCTTGCATTCGGATCCGCCTCTAAAAGGCCGGCGTAGCCACCTTGAATAGTTACGTCATTGAGGAGTAGGAATGTTGCTTGCCGGTCACCAGCCATTTGATTCGCACCTTGATCCGGTTTATAAATGCCATGTGCTACTCGTATTTCGACTGGCTTATCTGCATCATTCGCATCGGACAGGGCATCCTGTAGAAAATTGTATGCATTCTCCCAACTTGTGCCGTCATTGGCCCCGACGGCATTATCGTCAACGTATATTGTCTTGCCGGAAGTGGAAGTACATAGCGCTACACAAACAAGTATTGACGTTATTAAACGGTTTCTTAGATTTATTCTTACCATTGCGAACTTTCCTTTCCGCTCTGAGGGCTATTGGATGCACATATTCTCCTCTTTTTAAATGCCTTCGAATGTGCTGTGAATCCATATTTTATGATACAGTTTCATAAATTATTGTCAAGAGAAAACTATACATGAAATGTTTAAATAGCCCGGAAACAGGCGTATTTTGTGTTGGCATTCTCGTATGTTTTTACGTAGAATCCGATTTCAATTTGATTACTTGAAACTGAAAGGGCTAATGATGTTTAAGTACATGCTGGTTAGTATGATGCTAATTGTATCGCTCGCCGGTCTCGCCTTCTCCGGCGATACAAATATCCGCGTTGTCGATAAGCCTGATACCGAGGCGGGCAACGATTTCTACGTTGGAAACCGCGCGCCGTTGATGCCGAGTCCGCTGATAAAGTTGCCGGTCGGGGCGATAAAGCCGGCCGGATGGGTTCGCAGGCAACTCGAATTACAGGCGGATGGATTTCATGGGCATCTGACCGAGATCAGCCAGTTCCTCAAGAAAGAGGGCAACGCGTGGTTGAGCCCTGCGGGTGAAGGCGATCACGGCTGGGAAGAGCCCGCCTACTGGCTCAAGGGATTCAGCAACTGCGGCTACATCCTCGGCGACGAGCGCATAATCAAAGAATCGAAGATATGGATCGAGGCGGCACTGGCAAGCCAGAAAGAAGATGGCTGGTTCGGGCCGGACAAGGGTAGGAAAGGATTGGCTACGGGATTAGAGGGCCGTGAAGACTTGTGGCCTAATATGATAATGCTATTCTGCCTGCAGGATTACTATGACTTCACCGGTGATAAACGAGTCATTGCACTAATGACAAAATACATGAAATATCTAATGACCGTGCCGGAAGACAAATTTCTGGTGGGCTACTGGCCGAAGATGCGCGGAGGCGACCTGCTTTACAGCGTCTATTGGCTTTACAACCGGACAGGCGATAAATTCCTGCTGGAGCTGGCCGAGAAGGTGCATCGCCATACCGCCGAATGGGAAAAGGACGTCATCAACTGGCACAATGTCAATATGTCGCAGGGCTTCGGCGAGCCTGGCACGTTCTATATGCAATCGAAGAATCCGAATCATCTGCAGGCGGCCGAGCGCAACTGGCAAAAGATCCGGGACATGTACGGCCAGGTGCCGGGCGGGATGTTCGGCGGCGATGAGAACTGTCGGGAAGGATTTACGGATCCCCGCCAGGCGGTCGAGACGTGCGGCATGGTCGAAATGATGCTGTCACACGAAACACTGCTGACCATCAGCGGCGATGTGAAATGGGCCGACCGCTGCGAGGATGTGGCGTTCAATTCACTGCCGGCGGCGTTTACGGCGGACCTCAAGGCGCTGCATTATCTGACGGCGCCGAACATGATTCTCTGTGACCGAAACAACAAGTCGCCGGGCCTGCAGAACGGCGGTCCGATGCTGCTGTTCGACCCGCATGATCATCGCTGCTGCCAGCACAATACCGGGCACGGCTGGCCTTATTACGCTGAGCATCTGTGGCTGGCGACGCCGGGTAACGGCCTGGCTGCGGCTTTATATGCACCAAGCAAAGTCATGGCGAAAGTCGGCGATGGAACGCAAGTTACGGTTCTCGAAGAAACGCAGTATCCGTTCGACGAGAAAATCAGCATGACCATCACGACCGATAAGCCGGTCCGGTTTCCGCTTTATCTGCGGATACCCGGCTGGTGCGAAAATCCAGAACTGACAGTCAACAATAAAACCTTCAAAGCAACCGGGCCGGGATTATACATCGAGATTAATCGGCAGTGGGCAAATGGCGATAAGGTTGAGCTTAATCTACCGATGGAAATATCACTGCGAAAGTGGACCAAGAATAAAAACAGCGTTTCTGTGGACCGCGGGCCTCTGACCTACTCTTTGAAGATCGGCGAAAAATACGTCCGCCAAGGCGGAACCGACGAATGGCCGGCGTGGGAAATCCATCCGACAACGCCATGGAATTATGGCCTGGTGCTGAACGAAAATGATCCGGCCTCATCGTTCCGCGTAGTGCGCAAAGACTGGCCCGGCGACAATCAGCCTTTTAAGGCTGATGCCGCCCCGATAGAGTTGCGAGCAAAAGCAAAAAAAATCCCGGCGTGGCAGAAAGACCATCTTGGGCTGGTCGGCAAGCTCCAGCAAAGCCCGGCCAAATCCGATGAGCCGACCGAAAACATCACGCTTATCCCGATGGGCTGCGCAAGATTGCGTATTTCCGCATTTCCGACTATTGGCTCGGGCCCCGACGCTTACCAATGGAAAAAGCCGCCCAAGACAATTCCCGCCACTGCATCGCACTGCTGGGAGGCTGACAGCGTCGCAGCACTCAGCGATAAATTAGAGCCGAGAAACTCGAACGACCAGGGCATGCCGCGTTTCACATGGTGGCCTCATAAAGGCACGGCAGAATGGGTGCAGTACGATTTCGAGAAGCCTCAAAAAATCTCCGGTTCAGCAGTTTATTTCTTCGACGATACGGGCGGAGGCGGCTGCCGGATTCCAAAATCCTGGAGATTGCTGTACAAAGACGGCAACAATTGGAAGGAATTATCAAACACCGGCAGCTACGGCGTCGAAAAAGATAAATTCAACAGCGTAAAATTCAGCCCGGTGCAGACAACGGCATTACGACTGGAAGTGCAGTTGCAGCAGGATTTTTCCGGCGGTATTCTCGAATGGCGCGTTGACACAGACCAAAGATAACAATAATATAGCCTGCTCAGATGGCAAGAAATAAAATTACAATAGTAGGAGCCGGCAATGTCGGCGCAACAACCGCCCATATCGCAGCGTCCAGACAGCTCGGCGATATCGTTCTGATCGACATCATTAAAGACCTCGCCGAAGGCAAAGCTCTCGATATCGCCGAAGCAGCCCCGATCCAGCTTTACGATTCTAACATCGTAGGCACCTGCGATTGGGAAGAAACCGCCGGCAGCGGTATCGTTATCATAACCAGCGGCCTTCCCCGCAAGCCCGGCATGAGCCGGGACGATTTGCTCGCAAAGAACGCCGGGATTGTTAAGGACGTCAGCGAAAAAACGGCGAAATATTCGCCCGACAGCATCGTCATTGTAGTGTGCAATCCGCTCGATGCGATGGTTTACACCGCCGGGAAAGTTACAGGCTTTGCAAAAAATAAGGTTATGGGCATGGCCGGCGCACTGGATTCGGCACGCTTTAGCTGCTTTCTCGCTGCCGAGCTTGGCGTGAGCGTCGAGGACATTAAGTGCACATTGATGGGCGGCCACGGCGACGATATGGTTCCTTTACCCAGATTCACATCCGTAGGGGGAATATCGGTAACGGAGCTGCTCGACGAAACAAAAATCGCCGAACTGATCGAACGAACACGAAAAGGCGGCATAGAAGTGGTAAACCTACTCGGCTTCAGCGCTTATTACGCTCCCGCCGCCGGGGCGGCAAAGATGGCCGAAGCAATACTAAAAGACAAGAAGACCGTACTTTCGTGCTGCGCTTATTGCGATAGTCAATATGACGCTGGGGGATATTTCATCGGGGTTCCTGCCATTCTCGGCAAAAATGGAGTTGAAAAAGTCATCGAGCTCGATTTGAACGGCTCCGAACGTGCCCAGTTCGACAAATCCCTCGCCCACGTCAAACAACTCTCGGCAAAGATTGACGAGCTTATATAGACAAATAAAAAAACTTTCGGTTATTTGTTGCCATCTTTCTTGAAATGGTGTAATCTACTAAGCCTTTTAGGAATATGGAGTCCTGTAAAGTAGGGGTGCGAACGGAATTGATAAAGAAACCATTCCAATGCTACCAAATAAACTTCAAAGAATATGCATGTATTTGGCCCTTGCTGTCAAATAACAAGATTGAGGAAATAAGAATATGCCTACAAATATAGAATCCTTCGTCAAAACGTTAGAATCAGAAGGTGTGGATGCCGGTAAGAAAGCCGCCATGAAGATTGAGGCCGAGGCCAAAAAGAAAGCAGACGAAATTAATGCCGAGGCCAAAGAAACGGCAAATCAGATAATTGCGGAAGCACAAGCCGAAGCCGAAAAAGTAAAGGTCCGAATGAATTCAAGTTTGGAATTAGCTGTACGCGATACTATTTTCCTGCTTCGTGAAAAGCTTGGTTTACAGCTTAAAACCATACTGAAATTGAATGTTGAAAAAGCCCTTAATGATGAAGAAACACTTTTGCACGTTTTGCGTGAAGTAATCCCTGCTTATGCAAAGGCCAATACAGAAAATAAACTTACCGCGGAAATTAACATTTCCAACAACACAAAAAGCCGGCTGTTGGAGACTTCACTTAGAGAGTTGGCACATTCACTTAAGAATCAGAACGTTCAGCTTGACATCAATTACAACCTGGCTAAAGAGGGTTTCGAATATAAGATTGAAGGTTCAACTGTAGAAGTAAGTACTGAGTCTGTAACATCTTTGCTGGCGGATATGATTGACCCTGGCCTTCAGCAATTCCTTGAGAAAGCAGCTAAGGCCAAGGACTAAGACGACACAGTAAATTTGACAGCTATCACGAAAGAACCAAAGAGAATAATGAGTAAACTTCATCGATATGACTATTTATTAAGCATTCTTCCGACGTTGGAACAGATGGGCAGCATTCCTCCATTGAGCAAGCACGGTTTACTGGAGCAGGTTATTGGCTCGAATGGTCCTGTTGGTACGGTTGAGATGCTTCTTCTAAGCGATGATCTCATGCAATATCAAGCATTACTGGCGGAAGAAATTGAACAGGATCGAACCGATTTAGCCATTCTTTCTCTTGATAAGGGAGAAAATGAGGATGTTTTACCGGATTTCCTTTTGCCGTCGGAGTCGGCTAAAGGGGCGGAAGAGGAAAAGGAAAACGAGCGATTGAATATCGACGAAATCTGGACACGATATTTCCATCACGCTACGTCTGTAGCAAAACGCACGCGAAGCAGCTTTTTGAAAGCCTGGATTGGATTTGAGGTTGGTCTTCGCAATGCTTTAGTCACAGCTCGTGCTCAAATCCTCGAGTTAGATTCTGCCGCTTATCTTGTCGCACCCGAACTGGCTGACAAGAAAACGGATTATAGTCACACCGTATCGGAATGGTCCGGAGCTTCTGATCCCCTAACTGCACTGAAAGTACTGGATGAAGCGAGATGGGACTGGCTCGAGGAGCATGGGGGCTGGTACAGTTTTTACGCCTGTGAAATTGAAGTGTATGCTGCAAGACTGGTGCTTCTGCACCGCTGGCGGAGGATTTTATCTGAGAAACAACAACGCAATGAGACAAGTTTAACATAAACCTGATTGCATGATACAATGTTAATATCGCTTGATAGTGAGGGAATATTGTGATAGGACAAATTAAAGCCGTCTTTGGAAATATGGTCGTGGCTCAAACCAAAGACCGAGTTGTTAAAAACGCCGTAGGTTATTGTATTCGCAATGATGGAATAAAGCTTTTGTGCGAAATTATCCGAGTTCGGCGCGATTCAGTTGATCTTCAAATATTTGAAGAGACTCGCGGCCTGAGGGTAGGAGACCGGGTAGAGTTTCAGGATCAAATGCTCTCTGTAGTGCTTGGTCCGGGCCTGTTAGGCAAGATATATGATGGACTTCAGAATCCACTGCCGTTGTTAGCTGAAAAGGTTGGTTTTTTTCTCGAACCAGGCAATTATATTCACGCTCTTGATACCGAGTGTTCATGGGACTGGACTCCCAAAATTCAAGCGGGCGCCGTGGTTGAGGCAGGAGACACCATCGGCAGCGTTCCGGAGAGTATCTTCGAGCACAATATTATGGTACCTTTCGGCTGGGAAGGCCAATACACAGTTCAATCCGTTGCCGAATCAGGTTCATATCCCATTGTAAAAGAAATTGCAACTCTGACCGATTCGGCAGGCAAAGAACACCCTGTAACCATGGAACAAGTCTGGCCGGTAAAACAACCGTTGTGCGTAGCTAAGAGGCGATTGCTGCCAAGTAAACCGCTGGTTACAAGCGTTCGTATCGTTGATACTATGTTCCCGATTGTTCAGGGCGGTACGTACTGTATTCCCGGGCCTTTCGGTGCCGGCAAAACCGTATTGCAGCAGATTACTTCACGGCATGCCCATGTCGATATCGTAATAATTACCGCCTGCGGCGAACGGGCAGGTGAAGTTGTCGATACGATTAGAGAATTCCCTAAACTGCAGGATCCGCGGACAGGCAAGAGCCTGATGGAACGAACCATCATCATCTGTAATACTTCCGCAATGCCTGTAGCCGCTCGCGATGCATCCGTATATACAGGAGTGACGCTGGCGGAATACTATCGCCAGATAGGTTTGAATGTTTTGCTTCTGGCCGATTCGACCAGTCGCTGGGCCCAGGCTATGCGTGAGATTTCAGGGCGTTTGGAAGAGATACCCGGTGAGGAGGCATTTCCCGCCTACCTTGAAAGTCGCATCGCAAATTTCTATGAGCGGGCGGGATCTGTTGAGCTTCGTGACAAACGCATAGCATCGGTGACTATCGGCGGTACAGTCAGTCCCGCCGGAGGCAACTTCGATGAACCTGTTACCCAGGCAACGCTCAAAGTTGTCGGCGCTTTCCACGGCCTGAGTCGATCCCGAAGCGATGCACGTCGTTATCCCGCCATCGATCCGCTGGATAGCTGGAGCAAGTATGTCGGCATCATCGAACAAAAAAAAGTTGAAATAATAAATCGCTTACTAAGGCGAGGTGACGAAGTACGCCAGATGATGACAGTAGTCGGTGAAGAAGGAACACCCATTGAAGATTTCACAATAATGCTCAAAGCGGAATTCTTCGATTCCGCCTATTTGCAGCAAAATGCGTTTGACGATGTGGATGCCGCCACACCTGTAGATCGGCAGCGTTTCGTCTTCGACAAGATACTCGAAGTCGTTGAGGCGGATTTTGCCTTCAAGGACAAAGATGAGGCACGTCACTCGCTCAAGAAGATCAGCAGCATGTTCATTAACTGGAACTATGCTCCCTGGACTGAGAGTGTTGTCTCTGAATCGGACAGGCAGGATGAACCCGTAGATAAATCTGTGCTTAAAGATGACGAGGAAACCGAACGGGGTAACTTTAAAGAAATCCTCGGTCAGATCGATCTGTATATCCAATCGCTTCTGCTTCTGGATGATGCAGACAAATTAGAATCAGAGAACGAACTTGAGCAAGTGATAGCCTGATGCTATACGCAAGGGCAAACTCAGAGCAAGGAAAATGACAGTTATAAAGGCTTGAAACAGCATTATGATGCTAAGCTCAACAATTTAAGGCGGTCGATAATGAAAACATATTATGATGAGATTTCAGCAATAGCCGGTAACGTCGTGACTGTCAAAGCTCAGGGAATAGGTTACGACGAACTTGCTGTAATTACAACAGGCCATGGCTCTTCGCTGGCCCAGGTTATCCGCCTCGAAGATGACCAGGTAAGTCTTCAGATATTTGGTGGTACCGAAGGAATCTCCACCAGAGACAAGATTCGATTCATGGGCCACTCCTTCGAAGTGCAATTCGGAGATGCCCTGCTCGGACGTGTCTTTGACGGATCAGGAAGCCCAAGAGATGGCAGGCCTGAGGTCAAAGCCGAATCAGTGGAAACCGGCTCGCCGGCGGTAAATCCGATCAAACGGGAAGTTCCGAACAAAATGATTCACACACGTATACCAATGATCGATATTTTCAATACGCTGGTCGGCTCACAGAAGTTGCCGATTTTTTCAGTTGCCGGTGAACCCTACAATGATGTGTTGGCAAGAGTCGGAATGCAGGCCGATGCGGATATTATCATCCTCGGCGGTATGGGTTTGCGTCACGACGACTATCTGATATTCCGTCAACGTTTTGACGAAGCCGGCGTGCTGGGGCGAACTATTATGTTCATTCATACGGCCGCCGACCCTGTAGTCGAATGCCTGCTTATACCGGACCTGGCGTTGGCTGTAGGTGAACAGTATGCCTTGCAGGGCAAGAACGTTCTTGTGCTTCTCTCGGATATGACATCTTTCTCAGACGCCCTGAAAGAGATAGCTATTACGATGGAACAGGTACCTTCAAACCGCGGGTATCCAGGTGACTTATATACTCAATTGGCCAAACGTTACGAGAAAGCTGTTGATTTCGACGGGGCCGGCTCCATGACCTTATTGGCTTGCGTAACGATGCCGGGCGATGATGTCACCCATCCGGTTCCCGACAACACCGGTTACATTACCGAAGGCCAGCTCTACTTGCGCAATGGCCGAATTGAACCATTCGGCTCCCTATCTCGTTTGAAACAGTTAGTCAACGGAGAAACAAGAGACGATCATCGATCCATTATGAACGCTTGTATTCAGCTTTACGCACAATGTGACGAAAGTAGGGAAAAACGGGAAATGGGCTTCGAGCTGTCCGAATGGGACATGAGGTTGCTGAAGTACGGCGATATGTTTGAAGAAAAGATAATGGACCTGAATCTGAACATAGAGCTTTTCGATGCGCTGGACAAATGCTGGGAAATCCTCTCCGAGTGTTTCAGTCCGGAGGAAACTGGCATTAGAGGTGCTATTATTGAAAAACACTGGCTCCATAAGGACCGTCAGGCAAAGTCGGAGCCACAACTCGAAACAGCTAAGTCATAACAGCTTTTGCAGAACGCACATGGCTAAACGGAAAATAAAATTTACACGAACAGAACTGAAGCAGCAGCGCGATGCCCTGGCACGTTTTATTCGGTATTTACCTACTCTCAAGCTTAAACAACAGCAAGTGCAGTCGTCCATTGTACAGACTCGCCAAATGTTTCGTGAGAAGCAGGAAGCAGTTAACGCAACAGAAAGAACTATCTCTGCATATAACAGCTTGTTTAATGACGTCGCAGGTGTCAATTTTACAAAATTGGCTACGCCCGATTCTGTTGACACTTCCACACACAGTATAGCCGGCGTATATGTACCAAAGTTTGAGGCGATCACCTTTCCCAAAGCAGATTTTAGCCTGTTTGCAACCGCGACGTGGGTCGATAGGGCTCTTGCAGATTTAAAAAAACTCAATCACCATACAGCGGAACTAAGTATTTTGCAGGAGTGTCTCGATCTGTTGCAGGCCGAACTGAAGAAAGTAATGCAACGAGTTAATCTTTTTGAAAAAGTCATGATCCCGAACACTCTTGAGAATATTCGCCGGATTCGCATCGCATTGGGTGATCAGATGACCGCCGGTGTTGCTCGGGCCAAAATAGCCAAGGCCAAATTAGAGCAAAAAGAACATAAAGGTCACATGGAGGCTGTCGTTCTATGATCGTACCGATGTCCAAAGTTTACATCGTAACCCAGTCTCACAACCGTAATCGGCTTTTGGATACGCTTGGGCAATTGGGAGTTATGCACGTTGAGCCGGTAGATCCCGGCAAAGCAGTTGCAAAAGACTTCACCGTACAAGCGATCTCTACCATTGGCCGTGCCCTGCAAGTATTGCAGGGGATTAAACCTTCAGGCGATACTCCCGACCTGTCCCCGCTGGATGCAGCCAGGGAAGCTCTTTCGATTCAAAAGGTAATAGTAGATGAAGAGGATCGCCTCAATACTCTACACCGAAAAGCCAACCAACTCACACTCTGGGGGAATGTCGAACTTAAGCAGCTTGAGCAACTCCGTTCATCGGGCATTGAAATAAAATTCTTCTCAGTAGCTCAAAAAGACCTGGCCGAACTCGAAGCCGAGTGTATTCAAACCATTGCCGAGCCGACTGGTCGTGATGTAGTGATTGCCGTCATTGATCGAGCCGGACAGTTTCAAGCTCCCGAAGGAGCCAAGGAAATCCCCTGGCCCGCAACGGATCTACCCACAATCAAGAAAGAAGCCGCCGAGGTGGACGCTTCCATCAAACGGCATCGTGATCGTCTGGCCGAACTGGCAAATCTGATCGAAGTCATACGGGAGCAGCTCAAGCAGCACAAAATCGAGGCGGATATCTGTGTCGTGCAGAACAGCGGTCTTTCAAGTGACGCCCTATTTGCCCTGCAGGGCTGGACGCCTTCTCGCAAGGCCGAGTCACTATCGGAAAGCCTCACCGAACAGAACATTACTGCCGCCGTGGAGATCCTGTCTGTCGAAGAGCAAGAGCAACCGCCGACACTGATCGAATACCCTCGCTGGGCCAGACCCATCAAGGCACTCTTTGATATGCTTGGCACACTGCCCGGCTACGAGGAATATGATGTGTCTCCTTTCTTCATGGTTGCGTTGCCGCTTTTCGCCGCTATGCTCATCGGCGACGCCGGCTACGGCGTGATCCTGGCCGGGGCCGGTCTGGCGTTCTACCGGAAGATCGTACGCGCCGCCGGCAAGCCCGCCGCCCATCTGCTCATCATTTTCGGCCTGGCAACGATGCTTTGGGGCATTCTGACGGCCAACTATTTCGGCGTTACACCGCAATCTTTCATCGATATTGGACGCGAGGGGATAGCTAACGCGATGCTGGCCGTAGCCCCGCTCTGGCGCGAAAACGGGGAGGAAGCTCGCGCCCTGATTATGAAAATATCGCTGATCATCGGTTGTATTCATCTTGTCTCGGCGCACCTGCACACTGCCGTCAAGTTGTTTCCCGACACCAGGGCTTACGCAGAAATCGCCTGGGTGGTCATCCTGGTCGATATGCTGGTTCTCATATGGCATCTCATGTTCATCGGCGTGGACAAAATGCCGATGGCGATCGGCTACATCTTGCTAATTGGCTTTGTCGCAGCGAGCTGGTTTACTGCGCCCATGAGCAATCCGCTGAAAAGATTCCTGATCGGCCTGGCCTCGTCCATTCTACCTCTGCTGAGCACGTTTAGCGATATTATGAGCTACATCCGCCTGTTCGCCGTGGGATTGGCCAGCTACTACATCGCCGACGCTTTTAACGGCCTGGGAGCCAAGGTGGCCGGCTCGGCCACGTGGATTGGAGGCGCCCCTATTGTGATCTTCGGCCACGCCCTTAATATCGGCCTGGCCGCCATCGCCATTTTCGCACATGGCGTACGATTGAATATGCTGGAATTTTCAAATAACGCTGGAATTAAATGGGCCGGCTATGCGTATCGGCCCTTCACAAAAGACAAAGATACTTCTATCGGAGAAAATAAATTATGACAGGTATGGAATTCGCAGGACAATTATCAATGGGTCTTGTTATGATCGGTGCAACTTTGGGCAGTGCCCTCGGCATCGGTGCTGCGGCACAGGCGGCGGCTGGTGCATGGGCCAAGGAAGCAAAAGCCGGAAAACCTTTGAATTTCGCCTATATCATACTAACCGGCATGCCGCTGTCACAAACAATCTACGGATTTATCCTGATGCTGGTTGGTCTGTCACCTCTGGTTATTGGCGCGAACGCTATCACGGCCACGCATCCGGGCACCTTATTGGGCATCGGCATCGCCGGCGCCATAGCGGAGTTGTCCAGTGCGTGGATTCAGGGACTTATTGGAGCAGCCGGCTGTCGCTCGATATCCGAAGGCGAGGGCAAGGGATTGGTCTTTATCATAATCTCCATGGGCATCGTCGAGACCGTCGGTCTGTTCGGCTTCGTCTTCCTGCTGCTGGTCCTGCCGAAATAAGTTTCAAAGGCTCGGATATTATCTCCTGCAGGGCATAAAGTCAGGAAAAGCTCAAATGTAATGACCAACTACCGCGAGGCCCTTCGCGAGATCAGTGCCGCCCGAAAGAACGTCCCCGGCCGGTGAGCATATCCCGGCTGTCTCTAAACGGACATGGCGGCAATCTAAGAATATTTAGCCCGCCGATTCGCTCGGCGGGTTTTCTTTCTATCACGCCTCTTCGACGACCTTCCATCCGATCGCGTCGGCCAGCGAATATACGGGCTTCTTTATGTCGCCGTAGCATGTCACCCGGTGCCAGCTCCACAGGTCCCACATTTCAAACAGTTTTTCGATGTCACCGGCCGGCTCTGCGGCAAGCTTCGTCCGACACGCACGGTCGTCCGGATCGTTTTCGACCGACTTGCCCTGATGGATTATTATCTCCTTCTGCGGTTGCCTGATCTCGAGCGTTGTCGTCATATACCCTAACGGCAGAATCGAACGGACCGAAGCGCCCTGCCTATCCTCGGAATGCGTCAATATTTCAAACGGATTGGTCGGCCCGTCGGGACCGAACATCTTGTTCGGCGCCACGCAATGCGCGTAGATAATCTGCCGCTTGGTAGTATTGATGACCGGGTCCGAAATGAAGCTCGGCCGGCCGCGCGTCATCGCCCCTATCGTCACCATTGTCGCCGTGGACCTTATATCACACTCACAGGCTCCAATCATTCCTTCGTTGTTTAACTGGTGAAATCCCAGGCACGGGTAAGCATGGATATGGCCGCCGTAGAATCCGCCCAGGCAGTTAATCGCAATCGCATTTGCCCCGTGCTTTTTCAGCACCTCTTTCATGCCCAGGTACATCGCCGCCGAGGTTTCCAGCGTCTCATCAGAAACACCGACAACTTTAATCGCATTATTTTTCCATTCCTGAGCGACGGTCTTTGTCATGTCCTTGTCGGCGCTTTCCCATGCGGCGTTTACTTCGGCAAAGGAAACATTCTCGACTGCTATTCCCATCATCTCGCCCCCCGGACCGGAATTCTGGTCCCGAACCGACAGAATCTTCGATTTTTTCATCTGCCTGATGCACTCATCTGTCGAGGCTGTTCGCAAATTGTCCGCCTTACACTGCATGTTGCCCATTCTCGGCGTCCCCTCCATACGTACCCGTTTTGTCGCTGCGGCGAAATCCGATGCCGATCCTCCGCGCCCGACGCTCTCGAAACATTTCACGCTGGCGATAACATCGTCCATATTCGACGATGCTACAAAGCCCACATTAGCCGTCCCGCTCCGCAGGAACGCAGCGTTATAGACCAGAAATCCGCCGCTTCCACCGTACTGAAAGTCTACGTAAAGCACCGGCTTGCCCGAAGCGGCAATATCCTGAACCACGCGATTCCAGCAGTTCATCTGATAAACGATATAGCCGTCAACGCCGTTGAGCCCATTGGCCTGGAGAATCTTTTTCGCTTCCTCCGGCCCTTTGGCCATGGACGATACGAACTCGAACTCCGGGCACCCCTTAGCGAGGTCGGCGTTAATTCGCTTCATAACAGGCCCGAAGTCGAATCCCACGTTAGGCCAGTCCGGCCCGGGCTGCTTGATCGCATGCAGCGAATAAATCACCTGAATACGCATCTTGTCTTTCATTGCCGCCATCGACGGCGCCGGCTTAGCCAGCAGCCCCGCAGTTCCAACACATGCCGCACAGCCCGCCAGAAATTTCCTCCGGCTGATCGGGCAAAACGAACACCCATTGATAATATTATTGTTTTTCATGGTTTACCTCCCTAAATTCATAGAATTCCGATTTCACATAGAGAGCAGTATATCCTTTCCGGCAACCAAGACCATGAAAAAGTATCTGAATTGATGTTGATAAAGTCCAAATGAGCTTGAAGCATACCGAAATTGGCTTTGATTGGCTTTGTTTTTTCGCAGCCTCGGCCCATCAAAATCTCCATAAATCATTATTAATATTGACTTAACGTCATTTTACCCATTTTCAAATTGGGTTTGTTTTTTCAAACGTACCATTTCAATTCGTTTCGGATTTAGAGTTTAGTGCTTCGGATTTCCGGCCAAAGGCCGGCTTTGGTTTTGTTTTTTCAAATTAGGCTCAAATTTTCGTCGTTTTCTACTCTTTTTGACCTGTTTTTTTCATTATTCTGCCTTTTTTCGACCCGGCACCAGTGGTGCGGGCTAAACTATATTGTTTCGTTCTCCGTAAGGAGTCCCGAGAACTGCGTTCTGCGTGATTGGACCTATCATTTATCATTAATCAATAATCAACAGTCATTTAGTTACGTATTATACGAACCATTTCTCGGAATGTCGGGTAAAAATTTAAAAAATCTCCGTGAGACGACACTTTTAGATTTGCCACAGAAGGCGCAGAGAAATAGTCAAATCACTTTGAAACCGCTGATAAACGCAGATGAACGCAGAAAAATAATCAATAATCAATAATCAATAATCAATTGTTGTCGGCTTCCCACCACAGTCGCGGATAGTCCCGGCCTTCGAGAATCCATCAGATATCTTCGGTGCCGTTGGCAGTTTCATCCACAAAATCACAGCCGGCTTTCAGAAACGCACTCAGTATCTGTGTTCAAGCGGTAATAGCCGACTCGATTTCAGATTCTAACTATCGTGGATTTGATTACTATGACTCGGCAAAGCGTCAATCAATTATATGTCTACGAGAGATAGTGGTAAACTTCCAAACATCCCCCTTCCATATGTTAGACGGATTGATCGGATCCACGGCATCAACTCGCCAGTAGTAGGTCTTGTTTAGTTCGAGATCGCCTGGCTCGAATGAGGTCTTTTCGAATGTCTGACGACCGGCGTAGATGTTGACACTCTCCGGCGTTGCATCACCAACGGCCTCCTCATCTTCACCGAAGTACACATCATAGTGCAGAACCGTGCTGCCGGGCACCCAGCTAAGGACAGTTGAATTAACATTGCTGGTGCCATTATTTGCCGGATCGGGATGGCTGACTGGGGCTGCTGTAGTGAAGCTCCAGATATCACCCTTACAGGGCTTGCCGGGATCGGTTTCATTGACTTCATCGATTCGCCAGTAATATGTCGTTGCGAATTCCAGTCTGCCCGGTTCGTAGGCGGTTTCCTGGGCCGGTAATCGCCCACGATAGACACTGCCGCTCTCGGTCGTGGCCAGAGCAACGGTATTTGCATCTTGACCCAGGTATACATCATGACTAACGGCCGACTCGACGGATTTCCAGCTCAGAATGTTGGGTAGAATCAGCTCTTTGGTGCCATTTTGCGGATTTGGAGAAAAGGCGAACAGTAGCCCAAGTTGCCACCACAGCTTCGGATAGTCCTGACCTTCAATAATCCACCAGATATCCTCTATGCCGTTTTCCGTCTCGTCCATGAAGTCCCAGCCGGCTTCAAGGAAGGTGCCGGTCATTTGCATCTCGGCAGTGGTTAGTTCAATCCCCCCTTCACTGGTTTTCTGCTCAATGGTCTCAATATTCCAGAAACTTGAGGTTATGCTGCCGCTGTTCTCTCCCACAAGGCCGCTGACAGACCAATATTCTCCCGAAACGCTGCTGGCGGCATAGCTGTTGGTAATTGTTCCAGAGGAATTCACTCCTACCAGGCCGCCAATAGACCAATCTCCCGAAACGATGCCATTGGTGTAACAGTTCATGATTGTTCCGGCGGAATTCTCTCCCAATAGACCGCCTGTTTCGATTTGTCCTATAACACTGCTGGTGGCATAACTGTCGGTGATTATTCCAGAGGAATTCACTCCCACCAGGCCGCCGACATGTTCGAATCCTGCAACATTGCCACTCTGCGCGTAACAGTTTTTGATAATCCCCATTTGTAGATAGCCAACCAGTGAACCAATATCATTGATAGTTCCATCAACAATATTAGGATAAATCAACCCCAGATTTTTGATTGTTCCTTCCTTAACGCAGCCAAAAAATCCTATATAGATCCAACTTGTAGATGTGTAGGTGAAGTTCGAGATTGTATGATAGTTACCGTCAAAGACACCTGTGAACGGCCAACTATAGCGTCCGATGACCTCAAAAGATTCTCCAGTATATATGCTTAGGTCTATATCGGACATCAACTTGAAGTTTTTATCCCATTCGTATGGAAACTGCCTGATCATGTTAAGCTCGTCGGCTGTATAAATCAGGTATGGATCAACTTCGGTGCCGGTACCTGCAAAATCTTCGAAAGGGGATGCGGTAGTGATTGTCTTTCCCGGCATATTCTCCCACCAAAGTCTGGGATAATCTTTGCCCTCATCAATTGTCCAGAAAGGATTGTGAGCCCAGCCAATAAAGGTGCTTGCCATCTGCATCTCGTCGGTTGTCTTACCGGTCCCGCCAGAACTGGTTGAAAGCCCGCTTGTCTGCGTGTCCCAGTATGAACTGTAAACACTCCCACCAAATCCGACCAGGCCACCGCCGACAGACCAATTGCTCGACATATTCCCCGTAGCATAGCAGTTGGCGATGATACCGCCAAACTCATTGAATCCCACGAGTCCGCCGACATCACTATAACCCATAACGCTACCTGTTGAATAGCAGCCAGAGATTGGACCATACAAATTTGATCCTACGAGTCCGCCGACACCATTACGAGATCCAGTGACATTCTCCTTGGAATAGCAGCTGGTGATTGTGCCATTATAATTGAATCCCACCAGCCCGCCAACGCCCTCACAACCTGAAATACTACCGCCTTCAGTATAGCAGTTGATTATTGTGCCGCAATTATTATGTCCCAGCAGGCCGCCAACACCTCGCCAATAACCAATACTTGAACCCAAAACGCTGCTCGTGGAATAGCAGTTGGTGATTGTGCCGTAATAATTGTATCCCACAAGTCCACCGACTGACCGATTACCTGAAACGCTTCCCCCCTCAGTATAGCAGCCACTAAGGATTCCACAATTGAGCCAGCTTACCAGCGATCCTATGACATGCTGTCCACTGATATTAGGATCAATTAGCCCCAAATCTCTTATCTCTGCATTTTCTCCCTTCACGTATCCGAAAAGTCCTATGTGGTTCGCATGTGTAGCAGTGTAGCTGAAGTTAGATATTGTATGACCGTTGCCGCTAAATACACCGGCAAAAGGATAGGCCTGGCTACCGATGATATAAAAATCAATCCCGGCTAAATCAATATCTTCAGTCAACTTAAAATGTGCTGAAATCAACCTTGGGTTGTAGCCGATACAATTCAATTCATCCGCAGTTGATACAAGATAGGGATTATTAGGTTCTCCAGTTCCTCCGGAAAAGGTAGGTAATGGAGACTGAGGCGAGAGCTGCCACCAAAGAATCATATATCCCCCACCGGCCGGTTCAGCCCAAATATCATGGGGATCATCATGCGCACCCACAAAATTCCAACCTGCATTAATAAACGTGTTTGGATCTTGCATCTCGGCGGTTGTTTTCCCTGTTCCGCCGTCACTGGTAGCCTGCCCGCTGGTCTGAATATCCCAGAAAGAATCCCTGACCACACCATCGTTCTTTCCTACCAGGCCGCCGCCGTTCTCACCTAAAATGCTGCCGGTAGCATAGCAGTTCGTGATTAATCCCGAATTAAGTCCGACCAGGCCTCCAATGCTATCTCCCGAAACGCTGGCTGATGAATAGCAATCAGTAATTATTCCATAGCCATTGTTTCCTATTAATCCGCTGACATTGGTTTTTCCTATAACGCTGCCGCCCTGGACATAGCAGTTAGTAATTGTGCAGTAATAACCATTTCTTCCAACCAGCCCGCCGATATTTTCATCATTCCCATTAACATCTACATATTCGAGACCCAGATTGGAAATGGCCGCCTCGGAGTCTAATTGCCCGAACAAGCCCAGATAGCCCACGCCTTTGATCGTGAGATGCGAGAGGGTATGCCCATTGCCGTCGAGAACACCTGTGAAAGGTTCTCCATCAAACCGATTCCACCCCCAACGATCTGGTACGTCATTTATGTCCGGCGCAATCACAGCCCTATCAAAGACCTTTCGACCGGGTACATTCGGGTCCAGGTCGATATCGGCTGTCATGATGAAGTGTTTGTCGTAATCTTCAGGACTATTACCAAGTAGCATCAAGTCTTCAATCGTAGCGATGTGGTATGGATCATTAGGTTCTCCTGTGCCGCCGGTGTATTTGGCATAGGCAGGTAAGCTTAAAGAGAAGATTGTGATTAGTAAAGGGATTGTTCGCAGAACACTTGAATTTCTCGCCGTCGCCATTTTTGAACTCCTCTCGCCAATTCTGGGGCCATGCGATATACGCCTGACTTTTCAGTTGTCTAACCGCACAAATCGAATTAAACAGGCAAGATGCTTCCGCTGTAGATGCTAATTTTAATATAACAGATAAGGGTCGTGTATGTCAAATGAAAAAAGTCTAATTTATTTGATTTTGGCTGCTCTATTCACTCTTTTTTAAAGGTTGCGTATTAGTTTTTCCTGCCGTGTATTCGGAATGCGAGAACTGCTTTGCCCGTTGGGCCGAAGTCGCCTGTCAATTGCAGCGTTCCGTCCTGGCCCGCCGGGATTGTTAGAGATGTCTCGAAAAATTCACGCTGCATCGAATCGATGGACAGATTCCATGTGTCCCGATCCAGCGACCAGCCGGAAGGTTTGCCTGTGACTTGAATTGTGCCTTTTAGCGGCTCGCTTGAGAAGTTGTACGCGAACATGCGCAGATGATAAGGCTCATCCGAATCAATCCGGTATTCGTAGCCCTGCGACCAGGGCAACGGTTCGACTTTAATACTGGTGCTGCGCGGCATTTGCACCTGGAGCACGATGGGACAGACATTATCTTCACGCTTCTCAGAACGAGCGAGAGTCGTCAGTTCCACCTTGTCAGTTTGTCCGGCAGGCAATACTACGAACAAAGCTTCGCTGCCCAGTTCGACGGGCATTTCATCCAGTCTGCGGCCGAGATAATCGAATACTCCCTCGACCGGCCACGATTCGGGCAGTGAGAAGGGGACTTTTGTCTTAGCACGCTGGGGCCAGTCCACTTTCTTTTCCGCCCATGCAACCAGCACATCCCGCTCAAGTCCATCCGGCTGGGCGCGAAAAGCGATGACGTACGCATCGTCGGAGTCCGGAACGGCCCATCGACCCAGGCACTTGCCCCCGGCCAGTAATCGTCCGGCCGCCGCCAGCGCGACGTATGCCGGCCGGGGTGTCATGTCCATTCGAAGCAGTCCGAACTGGACGCCGTTGTGTCCCTCGTGGTAGTGCCCCAGGATGAAATGGAAATGCCGGATGCTGCCGGCGTATAGACTGGATGCGTAAGACTGGGCGATGTACCGGGCCTTGCGGATTTCATCCTCGCGCGACAGCTCGCACCACGGCTCGGGGCCGACGAACTTCAGGCCGCGGTCGGCCTCGGTGACCCAGATGGGTTTGCCGCACGCCGCCTGCCGGGCGGGGGCCCACAGCCTTTCGTAATCGTGCGCCCAGTCATACGTATG
>CAYTNN010000063.1:16042-20817 GCA_964439135.1 uncultured Pirellulales bacterium | reverse complement strand
TGTTCGGAGTCCTCAAGGAGTCCTTCGACGTATGCGACCAATAGTTCTTTTGATTCTTCGCAATTCATTGTTACACCTCATAAACTTCTGCTTGCTTTTGCTGCTGCAGCGATTCGCGCAGCATGGCATAGGCCCGTGATAATGTTTTTGTTACTGTGCCCAGCGGCATATCGAGCTGCTCTGCGATCTGGTTGCAGGAATGCCCGCCGTAGTATCGCAGCAGGATGACTTTCCTGTATGCCTCGGGCAGCTCGGCGATTGCCGATTCGAGTGCATAATCCTGAGACAGTTCGGTGCCGGAAGATTCTTCTGAGAATGAGCGGACGATTTCTCGCTGGCGTTGGATTTGTTCTTTTCTTTCGTGCTCTTTCGCGACGTTGTCGGCGATTCCGAGCAGCCAGGAAAAGAAGGAATCCGGCTTTCTGAGTTTGCCCATATTGAAATAGGCCCTTACGAGTGCCTCCTGTGCGGCTTCTTCAGCACGGTCTCTGCTGCCCAACTTGCCGGCCAGGTTGGCTAACAAGACCCCCTGATAGCGTCGCACAAGGTAGCGATAATCGTCCGGATGGCCATCCAAACATCGCTCAACATAGTATTTGTCATTCTCAGACATCTTAGCACCTCAAATTCTCAAAGAATTTCTATTCTCGCTATATAGTGCGGGATTCGACGGATTTGCGACAGAAAAAAGGGGAAAAATGATAGAAGATTGTACGATTGCCCCGGCAAGCAAAAGAAAAAAGCCGGGCTGGATGAACCCGGCTTCCCCTATCGGTGGACGCCTTTGAAGGAGGGGTCCTAAAATGACATTGAAATCTCTGGCCTTGGTTTGAGCTTGGAGTCTCGCCGCATCTTCAAACGCGGGCGAGGCCTCCGGCGCAGATTGCCTGGTGATTGTTCTATCGTTTCTCCACTTTCACAGAGCCTTCATCTACTCGGAGGGATACGGTGTGAGTGCCGCCGCTGGGCGTACCGGCCTTGGTTGTCCACTCGGCTCCCTTATCTATCCTTTTCGCCGTAGATGGACCATCAGCGGGAAATATCTTACTGGGAGCTGATAGCCGTATGCCTCCTTCTTCAATCTGTACGTTGATCGAGCAGCTTTCGGGCACGTTGTCGGCATAATCCACGACCACTTGGCCCTCATGCAGCTTGAGGTCAAGATTGCCCCTCACATTGTCACAATCAATCGTCCCGCTCTCCCTATCCACCTGACATTTGGCGAATGTGCCCCTGCTGATTTTAATGTTACCATCTTCACCGCGTACGATGCACGTACAATTTTCGGCCTTGGTTTCATCGTAGCTTATCGTCACATCGCCGTCCTCGAGCGAAATGTCACAGTTGCCGCTGATATCATCGCAATGGATATTCCCATCCTCTTTCTTGATATTGAGATTGGTTAAACGACACTTCTTGATGTTGACGTTCCCATCCTCAGAAACAAGACGAACATCCGCCATGACATTTTCGCACAGGATATCCCCGTTTTCGGTGCCGATTTCGATCTGTCCTTCGAGGTTCCTAATCTGAATATTGCCATCCTCTTTATGCAGCGTTATACTTGTATTGCGGGGAAGGGTAATTTGTAAATCCATCTGATGTGAGTGGTTAGGGGGGATATTACGAGGATAAACAGCTTTCAAAGCCAGCTTCTTGCTGCCGGCTGTTGTGTCCAGGGATACTTTCCTGGACAGATCCCTTGCCGCCTCTATTGAGGGGGCCCTGATCGTTAAGATGGAGTTGACCAGACATTGGCCCGTCTCCGAACCCTGGATGGTGATGGTGCCGTCTTCGTTAGTGATATCCAGCACCGATCCGGGCGCCAGCGGAGTGGCCATCGTCTCGATACGCTTGATGACGGAGTGATTGCCTTGCTTTTCTTCCTTGACGGATTGAACGGTGCTGATAATCTTCGACGATCCCGCGTTTGAGATGGACTGTGTTATAGCCAGATTGCCGGTACTATTTTGTTTGACTTCTTTCGGTAGAATTACTTTTTTTGGATTATCGCCGGAGGAGCTTTGAGATTGTGTTCCAATGCGAATCGATCCCATATCAGTTGTCAGGCGAATACTGTCTTGCCCGGTACCGATGGTTCCTTCCGCCTTGCGCTTGAACATGTCGGTCTTGTCGATATTGAGGGGTAGGTCGCTCTTGATGGATCCCATTTCCGTTTGGGCCTGGAGCTTAGCGGACAGATTCTTCGGCGCAATAAACTCGATATCACCTAACTTTGTGAACAGCTCGATGTTTCCTGTTGTGTTTACGGCTTTGATAGAGCCCAAATCCGTAACTGCCTTGACGTTTCCTTCGAGATTAGATATCTCGATATTTCCCAGATCGGTTTTTACGTCCGAAAGGACACCGAGCGGTACTGTTATGTGAAAATCTACGCTTAGATCGTTCCGCTCATCGCCGTTCTGTTTAACCGGTTTGAGATAGTATCCCTCATCCGATGAGTTAATATTCATTGACACCTGTTCGACCATCGCGCGGACTTCGGTGTCGGTTTTGGCCTTTCCCCGAATGACGGCCTTGACATCACAGGTACTATCTTTGCTGGATTGCAGGGAAATATTGCCGAGGCTGTTTCTGACGACGAAGGGGCTGCCGGGCTGCACCTTTGAGACGAAGTTCATCTCTGTAGTGGCTATATACTTGCCGTCCTTGTCTTTCTTGACCTCGATATTTCGAGTCGATTTACTTTTGGTGCCCGTCGTGTTTGGCAGGACTGGAGCCGGCCCGGCGATTTTGGCGGGAGTACTAACCGCCGGCATCTTAGAAGTGGGTGCCATAGGTTTGGGTGGTGTGGCCTTTAGAGCGACCGCCTTCGGAGGCTGCGGCGGAACCAGTGCTGCAAAGTTCGGGGCAACAACATCAGCAGGCATAGGGGGCATAGGGGGCATAGGGGGCATAGGGGGCATCGGCGGCATTACAGGCATTGGGCGGGGTTTGGGAGCCGGTGTGAAAACATCGCCGCTTGATTTGGCATTCTGGTGTGCCTCGGCGAATTCTTTGGCCCACAGTTCCATCTCTTTCTGCCATTGTTTGAATTCATTAGTGTTGACCTGTGCTTCATATCGCTTGGCCCAGGCTTCCATTTGCTTAGCCAATTGCTCCATGTGTTTCGCATCAACTTCGACCTTGTGGGCATCGGCGGAAGCCTTTGCCTTTGACGCCTTGTCTTTCGCTTTTTCGGCCTCCTTTGAAGCCTTTCCCGCCTTGTTTTTTGCCTCTTTGGCCTTAATTGTGGCCTGTGCAGCCTGATCTTCGGCGTGTCTGGCTTGCGCCAGCGCTTGAAGTTCTTTTTCGAGATGCTGTTTTTCGATCTGGAGTTGCTGTAGCCGGACTTCAAGCTCCCGCAGGTTTTGTGACAAATCTTCCTGGTTCTGCTGTTGTACTTGTTCGATTTCAGTGGTCTTCGTGCTCTGCGATGGCTGTTCTTCGGCTTGTATTGAGTCGGCACTGTTGGCTTCGCTTGAGGCTTTATCCTGTGCCTGAGCCATGGGAAGAACAAAGGCGAGCATGAGGACAATTGTAGTAATGATTGTTAATTTTTTCATTTTTTGGTACCTCCAGGTTTCTTTTTTGAGCCAGTTCAGTCTAACGAGCAAACGGTTGGAATCTTCGAAGAGTCCGAGCAGACCGAGGCCTGGCTCTGTGGGTTTTGTTAAGAATCTCCGCGCCACGTCGATCAGCGTTTGGCGGTATTCGCTTATTCTTTCCTTCAGGAGTCTCGCGACAGTAGCATCACAGCACAACTCGCGCAGGTGGTGCATCTGGCTGCGGACGAGCCACAGCAGCGGGTTATACCAGTAAACAACCTGCAGCAGCATATAGAAACTATGCACCCACAGGTCGCCCCTTTTGATATGAGCCAGCTCGTGGAGAAGCATATTCTCAGTGTCCCTGCGTGTCATCTTGCTTAGGTATCCGACGGGCATAAGCAGCACCGGCCGGATAGTACCGAAGACAGCCGGACATGCCACTCTTCGAGTCAGTACCACCTTCGGGAGCCGGCGAAGTTCCAGACTTTTAGCGCATCGAGCTATTGAGTTATAAAAGGATTCCGGAAGCGATGTTGTTCTTGCAAGCTGGTAGTCTTCTTTGCGCAAATGGAGCAATTTGATAATAAGCCAGCCGCCCAGTACGAACATTCCCGCCAGCCATATTGCCATCACGTATGCCTGCCAGATCGGTTTGACAGAAGCTGCATTCAAAGATTCGCCGGCGACATTTTCGGAACCGATAAAAACAAGTACCGGCTGCCGCTCAGTGACAGTATCGCGGGAAGATGTCGCTACAATTGCAGGTTCGGCTGTAGCAGTTTCAAGATGTGCGAGTATCATTGCTGTTGTTGTGTTCAGATTCTCCCGGTGGATTTCTTTGGCCACTATCTGGCTGGCCAAAGGTTGCAGTCTGGACGTGATGCTGGTTGACAGATAAATCGTGGGCGGCAGGACAAGCTTGAGAAGTACCATCAGCCATAGGGCATATCTTAGCTGCGGCCAGGCCCATCTTCGAATGATTAAATCGACGCAGCCAATCAGTATTATCAGGACACCGACCTGCCAGAACATGGCTGTCGCCCCGCTCCACCACAATTCTGCGATGTGATTGATTTGTTCGATCATTTTATTTCTCCTGTTTTCTCGCTTTCATTTCCAAGGATTTCGATAAGTTCTTTTTTCTGCCTGGCGTTTAGCTTTTGTTCCTGCAGCATAAAGTGCATGAGCGGACCCATTGCGCCGTCGAATGACTGGTCCAGCAGT
>CAYTNN010000063.1:13222-15942 GCA_964439135.1 uncultured Pirellulales bacterium | reverse complement strand
TGCCTATGGTAGTGCCATATTACAATAGCATAAATATTATGTCTGGCTTCAAGGTCGATAGTGATGTGCTGTAAAAATGGGCCTAATTCCACATAGCTGCCTTTGGCGGCTTCTTTGTCTCCATCGGTGATCATTTCTATGTTACCTGTGATGGGATTATTGTCAGTACTGAAAACTGTTTTTCCCAGCGCGACGTTTTTTGTCCCTTCAGGTGCCATAAAAGGTGGGCGAGGTTTGCCGGATTGTTTCTCCAGATTTGGCACATCTATGCTACGAGGCCCTGTTATGAACATAGGTTTGGGTATTTTGATGTCGAGCGGGACTAATTTAGGAGTCGTTGCGGGTGATGTTCCGACTATTTCATGCGGATTGGTAACTTTGACTGTTGAGTTGAACGGCTTGCAGTAATAAAGGCCAAAAATGATAACGACAATAATACCAATGGCTGTTAGTTTAATAATCAAGCTTTTCATAATTGTGCTCCTTATGTGCCTGATATGGAAATAATTTATTGCTGCTATTATGTATGACGATAGTCGGAGATATTTTGATATAGACAAAATGTATTTTCCGACAGATTTTGTTGTGAAATTCATAAACAAGCCGGGCTAAACCAGCCCGGCTTGTTATAGCAAGATTAAATGAGTTGGCTATTGCGGCAGATTTTCCAGTGCCACAGATTTGATGCTCAAGTCTCCATAAATGACTCGATAAGTTTTGGAGCCTTCTGGCCGGTACCAGAATATCGGCTTCTCAGCATCACCGAATTTTACATCCTTGCCGGTATAGTGCCAATCGCTTTCGGTGGGTAGTTGCTGAACGAAGACTGCACCCCGTCCCATTCTCATAATGGTCTTTTGCAGTTCCAGTACACTTTCCTCAGATGGCTCTTGGCCTTTTTCCTTCATTTTCTTTTGCTGATACTTTACAAATTCCATCGTAGCATTCAGATCCAGAACTGAAGGTAAATTGCCATCCATGTGCTCGGCCCATATACGGAACAACTCGATCAGGTCCTTTTCCGTTGGCTTAGAGGCGTCAACTTGCATGGTTCGGATGGTGTATCCCTCCGGTATCTCCAAACTAAAGAGCGACTCGTCTAATTCGACGTTAAAAACAATGTCAGTCATTGTGTAGGTTGTAGGCCCTGATGTATTTGTCATTTCTACAGGGAGTTTAGTCTGCGGGTCAGCCCAGACGGTGATATCGACAGCAGGTTTCTGAACGTGATACCCGATAACCGTCAGGCCGTTAATTTTTTTCTCACCCAGGAACTGTACCGACTCGTCCTGGGTTTGCTGAGCTTCCTGAATGTGTTTTCTGATTTCGCTGAACATATTAAACTTACCCTGATCTTCTGGCATGTTTTCCAATTCAACAATCATAGCTTTGTTCTGTGCCGGCATGAGAGTAACTATCTTACCCTGCTGAAAATCGCTGATGACGATTGCACCTTGTTCGTGATTCGTCTGACGCATCCGGATAGGTTCGGCGTACAAACAATCGAAGGTTTGTGTCGGTACGCTCTCGACTTCCATCGTCATCTTAAATGAAGCAGTACGAGCGGTAAGGAAAGGCTTAACGATCTCGGCAAAAGCTGGGGTGGAAGTTCCCACAATATTCAAACCGATAAGAACTGCTATAATTATTACCGCCGCTGCGGCTATTTTTGTAATTGGACTTTTCATGATTAAATTCCTTAATGTTCGAAAGACGATTATCCGGGTTGCGGATTCCTGTTCGGCCTGGTTGAAGACAGAGAGCATCTGCCGGCGAAGGTTTTCGCGATGCGCCGGGTTCGGCTCGGTATCGATATTCAGCCGACCAACGACTTTTTCAAAATCGGCTTCGTCTTTGAACATTATATTTCTCCGTCATAAACGGTTTTTAATTGATTTCTTAACTTGTTAAGTATTCTATGTAGCGTTACACGGACGTTTGCCTCTTTTACGTCTAAAATCTGTGCTATTTGTTCGTATGAGAAGTTTTCAAAGAACCTTAATGTGACAATGGTCTGGTGCCGTGGCTTTAGCCTGAGGATGACGGCGTAAAGCCCCGGCCAGTCCGGCTCGAACGACTTTTCAAGACTGCCTGTTCTCGCCGGTACCATCGATCCGGCCGCCTCTGCGAGCAGCTTTTTACGCCGGGACGATTTTCTGATATAGGCGTTCGCCTGGTTGGCTGCTATGGCGTACAGCCAGTTGCGAAAGTCCTGCTCGCTTCGGCCTGCAAAATCGCGTATCCCGCGGGCTACGTTAAGAAAGACCGTCGAAGTTACATCCTCAGCTATTTCCTTGTTAAAGAGCCTGTGAACGCAGAAGCGAAAGATTCGCTCGTAGTACATTTCGTAAAGCCGACCAAGCGCCCCGGCCTGGGTTTTGGCCCTGAGGACTAAATCGTTATCTTCCGTTCGTTCAACAAGTTTTGCCATAGCACCAACCATTGTCGCAAATATAATTGCGCGGAGAGCCATTATGTTACAGAAAATAACACAAACAATCCCTCAAAATGTGTTTTTAGCTCAAGAACACCAGATAAACACGGTTCTGGATTCTTAATGCTTGTCATTCCTGCGTAGGCAGGAATTCACGCGTTGTTCGCTGTCCGTAAGGACTCCTTATGAGAACGAAGAATACTGAACGATAATTAATTGGCTTTGTTTGGGTTTGTTTTTCGCCGTCCAAATCCGCCCAAAATCATCAAAATCTCCATAAATCCTT
>CAYTNN010000063.1:0-13122 GCA_964439135.1 uncultured Pirellulales bacterium | reverse complement strand
TTTGTTTTTCGCCGTCCAAATCCGCCCAAAATCATCAAAATCTCCATAAATCCTTACTATTACTAACTTAATGCTATTTTGCCCATATTAACATTGGCTTTGTTTTTTCAAATAGCCTTCTATATAGACACGGATTTACACCGATTAACACGGATTCTTAGGTTTATAAATGATTGTTCATTTTACCTTTTCCCTTTTGACTATTTATTTGAATATGTTTTCTATATTCATTTTGTTATTTATTATACGAATCTTAACGGAAAAAAGCGGGCATATTCTAAATAAATCTCCATTACACGGCGTTCATTATTCAATCACAGAGACCTCAAAGAGGAAATCAAATAATCAATAGTAAATCGAAAATAGTCAATAGTAAGGTCTCCGTGAGACGGCGTTCTTAGATATGCCACAGAGGAAATAGAAGCCGTAGAGAAGGTGTAAAAATAATCAATAGTCAATAATCAATAATCAATCGCGAGCTTCCCAACACAACCAGCAAATCCACAGACCTCTCGAACTCACATACCGATCAAGGGTGCTGTTCATGCCGAGGAATGATCCTCACTAAGGTAAGTATGTGATTTCCAGCTTGGGTGCGTAATCGCTGCCGCGATCATAAGATGAGAAATTCCGGTAACCACCTTCGGATCTGCTGCTGTATATAATTGCCAACGAATTATTTGCTGACCATCCATCCCGATCAATTACTTCCTGGATAATGTCAGCAATATCAGGACTTTCATACCAGGTGTCTGGCGACCAGGGCTCGATGAGATCCCAATGGACTGATGTGCTTATCCTGGGCAGAGAAGTGATATGACGTGAAATGCTAAAAGAGGCGGCATTGTCAGCGGATTCTGCTTCGATCTTGCCAAAAGTGATGTCCGTCAACTGATCGGTATGAGCGCATATCTTCAGGCGTGCGCTGACGATTACAGCGCCCCGAGGAATTTCCACATTCCTGAACACCATGCCGGACATGTAGTAATAAGGTGGTTTCGTGAACGAAGTAGAACCTACTCTAAGGAAGTCCGTATCCAGATTCTGGAACATGTCTTTAAAAGCATAACCATCATCTTCACTGGTGGTGACCTGGCCGACATAATAGAGTTCTGAGGTGGGGGGTAATCTGAATTCATACGCGCCCATGTCCACAGTCTCGTTTACAATGCGCGGGTTTCCATAGAGGTCCGTGACTATTGATTGTGTAATCACCGAGTTGTCACCAGCATCAATACACAGCGAGTCCGGCGATAAACGCAGGTCATCATCATCTGTGCCAAAGATGTTATCCGCCCCGTCGACATCTACAAATAATGGATTAGTATCAATATTGCCTTCACCCGGCCAACCACCATAAACGTTACTGTATGTTATGGTAATCGTCGAGTCATCGTTGTTCAAAATTTCGTCACTACTGTTCCAGAGAATGCAATTTATCAGTTGAAGTGTGCCGGGTAATTCTTGTTTGTATGAATCGCAAGATATGGAATCTCCACTTTCTGCCGAATTTCGAGCGAATGTACAATTTGTAAATGTGCAGTTTGTCAAGGTGGCTCTGCTAGTCCAATCCCAACTCCTGTTATACAATCCACCACCACTGCCATTTTTGACCGCATTATCCGTTATAATGCAGTTGATCAATGAGAGGCTTTTTCCGTTAGTATTGTAAATCCCACCGCCACCGCTATTGCCAACATCGTCTATAGCAGCTATATTACTACCTATTGTGCAGTTGATTAGCATTAGACTGGCGTCGCGCTCATTAAAAAATCCACCACCGCTGCCAGTAGAATGATTAGATGTGATTATGCAGTTGGTTAGCTTAAGATTGCTGCTGTAAGAATTACACAAGCCTCCACCGGCTCCCCATGTTCCATTTACAACACCGGCCACATTACCAATAATTCTGCAATTCGTCAGTGTTGAATTACTATCCGAATTATTAAAAATACCGCCACCGTTTGAGCGCACCCTGTTGTCAACAAAAGTACATGAAACAATCTCTGAATCACTTGAGTGGTTGAAAATTCCTCCACCAGAAGATGCTGTGTTTTCGAGGAATATGCAGCCGGTTAGGGCCGGCGTGCTTCTAATGTTATTTATTCCGCCGCCGCCGGAAACGGCCAAGTTCCCGAAGAATTTGCAGTCACTCAAAGTTGGACTGCTGTAACCATAATTACCCATCCCCCCGCCTCCATCTGCCCAGTTGTAAATGAATGTGCATTCGACGAGTCTCGGGTTGCTCTGCGAGTTGTAAATTCCACCACCAGAGAGGTCGACAGTGTTTCCTATGAAGGAACAATTGCTCATGATTGGGCTGCTGTATGAATTACCCATCCCCCCGCCTCTCTCCGAATAATTATAGCTGAACGTGCATTCAACAAGTCTTGGATTGCTCCGCTCGTTGTACATTCCACCGCCAGACTCATTGGTGATGTTTCCTGTGAAGTCGCAATTGTTCATGATTGGGCTGCTGTCTGCATTATACATCCCCCCACCCCCACTCCCACCCCATCTCGGTTGTGTTGTGTTGCTGCTGAACGTTAAGTTAGCCAGCTTTGGGCTACCATATTCGTTACGCATCCCACCACCTCCCTGTGAGCCGAGAATCAAATCGGCATTGCCGGCGGTGATTGTAAAACCTTCCAATATAGCCGTCTCATCGGTTCTGCTACCCATAACTACATGATAGCTGTTTTCCGAGTTGTTCATAAAATACGGCTCGTCGTCTCCGTTCAAATCCCCGCTGAGGATAGTCTTGTACAGGTCGATATCTCGCGCATTGGGCTCAGGCTCTCCAAATCCGGCGTGGCTGCCCTTAATAGCCACACCATTGATGAGTTGAAATGTGGCTCTCCGGTCACCGAGTGTCTGAAATACTCCTTGATCCGGCTTGTATATACCCCGGGCGACACGGATTTCGACTGGTTTCTGGACGGTTCTTGCGGCTGTCAGAACATCCTGCAGAAAGATGTACGCATCGGCCCAGCTTGTACCGTCATTTGCACCATTTGCATCATCGTCAACGTAGATAACTCTTCCTTCTATCTCGGGTGGCACTCCCGCCCCGACTGTAAAGCTCCAGACATCGCCTTTATGTGTAGTGATTCTATCAAACTCATCAATCCGCCAGTAGTAGGTCTTCCCTGATTCGAGTAGGGCTGGAGTATAAGTTGCAGTTTCTTGAGGGATTCCTCCAGAGGCATAGTTCACATAATCAAATATATCACTGAAGTACACAGTGTGCGATATAGCACCAAGGCCCGACTGCCAGCTAAGGGTCATATCGGGATCTACAAATTCGGCGCCATCAGCGGGCTCAGGATCATAAGCCGTTATGGGTGGGACCATGAAACTCCAGACATCTCCTATCCACGGACTGTCCGGGTGCAGATCATTGACCTCATCGATTCGCCAGTAATAAGTTGTCCCTGGAACAAGGCCATCCGGATAAGTAAATCCGGGGAAGCCGACTACAAAAAACGTCGGACTCTCGTTGCCCTGGAACGTATCCCCGATGCCATGTTTCACATTGTCAAAATTCTCGCCGAAATATATATCGAATGAGACTGCATAATCTCCCGGCTGCCAGACAAGGCTCACCCATGTTTCCTCATGGATGGTACCATCAGCGGGGTTTGGATTCCAGGCGTATGACCATCCTTTGCCAGCCAGGCTCAGCACTAAAACAAAAGAGGTGAGATAAAGCAACTTTTTAGACAGAGTAGTCCTCAAAGAGATTGTCTGCAAAAATCGTGAATTATTGGCAGTAGTTATGTTTTTGACCTCCTCTGCCCACCTTATGGGTCAAAGAACAAACGCCTCGTACTTCAATTATATAAATGAACGAAACGAGCTATCCCGGCAAGATGCTTCCGCTACAGGTGTTATTATTAATATATCAGAGGCGAGAGTCTGAGTCAAGTGTGAAAATCATGCTTTATTGTACGCAATGGTATTACCCAGCGATATTCTCAAATTTGGAAGAAATTCTTGACAGCGGGGCGGCAAAAACATAAAGTAGCTCTCTCGTATACCCTATAGCAGTATATGGTGAGGGGCTTAAGGCACGAAAAACAATGTTTTTGATATTAAAAATAAGGAGAAGTACAAAATGGCAACAAAAGTAGCAATTAATGGCTTCGGCCGGATCGGCAGGGCCGTAGCAAGAATTATTATGCAAAGAAAAGGCGATTTGGAACTTGTCGCTATCAATGACCTCGCGGATGCGAAGAGCCTTGCTCATCTGTTCAAATACGACACCGTGATGGGCAAATGGGGCGGAACGGTCGAGGCAAAAGGTGACGCATTGGTCATCAACGGCAAAACAATTAAGGTTCTGGCTGTCAGGAATCCCGCTGAGCTGCCCTGGAAGGATATGGGCGTGAAAATAGTTCTGGAATCTACGGGACTGTTTCGCCTGGCTTCGTCTCCAAAAGGCGGTTATGCCGACCATATCAAAGCCGGCGCCGAAAAGGTCATGCTGAGCGTCCCGGCCAAGGATGATATCGACGCTACAATCGTCCTGGGTGTGAATGATGAGATGCTCACCAGTGAGATCAACTGCGTATCGAACGCAAGCTGCACGACCAATTGCCTTGCACCTATAGCAAAGGTCCTCAACGATACCTTTGGAATCGAGCAGGGTATGATGACGACGATTCACGCTTATACCAACGACCAGAAAGTGGCCGACATGATCCACTCGGATCTGCGTCGGGCCCGTGCCGCTGCGGCGAATATAATCCCCACCAGCACCGGTGCTGCTAAGGCCATCGGCAAAGTCATTCCCGCACTTGCCGGCAAACTCGATGGTTTTGCGATTCGGGTGCCCATCCCGGTAGGCAGCATTGTTGACCTCGTGGTAAACGTCAAAAAGGACGTCACGGTCGATGCCGTCAATGCAGCGATGAAAAAAGCCGCGGAAGGCCCGATGAAGGACATCCTGGCCTATTGCGACGAGCCTATCGTCAGCAGCGACATTGTCAACGATCCTCATTCGAGCATCTATGATTCTCTATGCACGATAGTCATCGGCAAGACCGTCAAGGTCGTAAGCTGGTATGACAACGAGTGGGGCTATTCGAATCGCAGCGTCGATATTATGGAAAAAATGGCTGCGTTGTAATCTGAGTAGCGACTATCGAACAATGAATTTAGAATTATTAAGCTAAAGCTCCGCGTAAAACACGGGGCTAAATGGAGACTTTTTCCTTTGGCAGAGATAGCACAAGAAATTTTTAGGGTAGATAGCATGACAAAGAAAACTGTTGCTGATATTGATGTGCAGGGCAAAAAGGTTCTGATGCGGTGCGACTTTAATGTGCCGCTGGACGATGACTGCAACATTACCAGTGATGATCGAATCGTTAAGGCACTGCCTACGATAAAGAAGATATTAGAGGGCGGCGGCGCGCTGATTCTTATGAGCCACCTCGGCAGGCCTCAGGGCAAGAAGAATGAGAAAATGTCTTTGGCCCCGGTAGCGAAGAGATTGTCTGAATTGTTGGGCCGGGAGGTTGTTTTCACTGACGATTGTATCGGCCCGGAGACCAGCGCAAAGGCCCAGGCCCTCAAGCCGGGCGATTGTATGCTCCTTGAGAATCTTCGCTTCCACAAGGAAGAGACCATAAAGGACAAGGCGGCAAAGGAAGATGCGCAGCTCCGGCAGGCAAAAGACGACTTCGCGAAAGAGCTGGCCGGCATGGCGGATGTCTATGTTGACGACGCCTTCGGCACGGCCCACAGGGACAACGCCTCGATGTATACCGTCCCGCTGATGATGGAAGGCAAGCCCAGGGTAATCGGCTTTCTCATTGAAAAGGAGCTGAAATTTCTCGGTGAAGCACTCAGTAATCCCGGCAGGCCTTTCGTCGCTATACTCGGCGGAGCAAAGGTTTCGGATAAGATCGGCGTGATAGAGAACCTGATCGGGAAAGTCGACCGTATCATTATCGGCGGAGCCATGGCCTATACTTTCCTCAAAGGCAGGGGTAAAAGTATCGGTAAGAGCCTGTGCGAGAACGACTTTGTCGATAAGGGTCAGGAATTACTAAAACAAGCGGCTGATGCGAACTGTGAAGTAATTTTGCCCATCGACCACCATGTGGTTCGCGAGTTGAAAGCCGGTGCGCAGCATCGGACCGCCGTCGGTGATATCGACCCTGGCTATCAGGCCGTCGACATAGGGCCGATGGCGGCCAAGAAGTTCGCTAAAAAGATTAAAGATGCCAAAACCATCGTTTGGAATGGTCCTATGGGCGTTTTTGAAATCGCGCCTTTCGATGAAGGGACAAAGATTATAGCTTTGGCGGTCGCCGAGGCTACGGACAACGGGGCAATCAGTATCATCGGTGGCGGTGACAGTGCCAGCGCAGTCAATATGCTCGGTCTGGAAGATAGAATAAGCCACATTTCCACAGGCGGAGGCGCTTCGCTTGAATTTCTCGAAGGCAAGAAATTCAAATGCCTCGAAATCCTCGATGAAAAATAAAGCCTTTAGTATTTAGCCCCCGGTTTTACCGGGGGTCGATCTAATTATATCAGCAAAGATGCGATTACCGAAAGCCGGAACAATTGAAGTTGTGCCGTCGATTCTGAGCGCCGATTTTGCCAGGTTGGCCGAAGAGATTGCCGAAATTACCTCGGCTGGGATCAGTATGGTTCATCTGGACGTGATGGACGGTCACTTCGTGCCGAATATTACAATCGGCCCGCCGGTGATTGCCAAGCTCCGCAAGGTAAGCGATCTGGTTTTCGACGCTCATCTGATGATAAGCGAGCCGGCGAAATATGCCGAGCCTTTTGTAAAGGCTGGGGCTGACCATATCACATTTCATATCGAAGTTGCCGATGACCCGCTGAAGCTTATCGACAAGCTGCACGATTTGGGCTGCAGCGCGGGGATATGCCTGAATCCGGAGACGCCGGTCGAGGCGGTTGCCGCGGTGGCGCCGCATTGCGACATGGTTTTGGTAATGACGGTCCATCCGGGCTTTGGCGGGCAGGAATTTATGCCGGACGCGGCGGAAAAAGTCGCTCGAATCAGAGATATCGTCGGACCCGATATACGCATCGAAGTCGATGGCGGTATAGATCCTCAGACCACGCCAATTGTGGTTTCTTATGGTGCCGATACCCTTGTGGCGGGCAATGCAATCTTTGCACAAAACGACCGTGTCGCGGCAATAAACGCCATTCGAGATGCCTGTATGTAATTTTTATGGTGAAATCGGTCAGTTTTTGGTAGAATCCTTCCGAAACTAACTGAATATATATTGCTGGGGAAAAACCCCGCAATAAATTGCGGGGCTAAATACAGGTTGCTATGACCAAAAAAGCCAAATCAAAGTGGAATGGTTATTCACTTAAGCCGCGTAAGGAGATGCCCGAAGGGCTCTGGATGGCGTGCCCGGGCTGTGAGCATATGCTCTATAAGAGCACGGTCGAGAAGAACCTTAACGTCTGCCCGGAATGCAACCACCACTTTCGCATCGAAGCAAAAATTCGAATTGCATATCTGGCCGATGAAGCTTCTTTTCAGCAGGTACTTGACGATTTGACTTCCGATGATCCGCTTAGCTTTAAGTTCAGAGAAACCACTTATAAGCAGCGAATCAAAGATGACGAGAAAAAGTCCGGTGCTAAGGAGGCTATGTTAATCGGCAAAGCTTTTATCAAAGGCAGAGGTGTAGTACTGGCGGTGATGGAGCCGAATTTCCTGATGGGTTCTATGGGTTCGGTAGTCGGTGAAAAATTTTGTGCAGCGGTTGATGCGGCGATTGAGGAGAAACTGCCCCTGGTCGTAGTGAGCTGCTCGGGTGGAGCAAGGATGCATGAGGGCGTGGTATCGCTGGGGCAAATGGCCAAGACATCCGCGGCCTTAGCGAAACTGGACGAGGCCGGCGGACTTTATATCTGCGTTCTAACCGACCCGACGACCGGCGGAGTCACGGCGAGCTTTGCGATGTTGGGTGATTGTCTGATCGCTGAGCCGGGGGCGCAGATCGGTTTTGCCGGGCCTCGCACTATAGCCGAGACAATTAAAGTCGAACTGCCGGAAGGATTTCAGACGGCCGAGTTTATGTTAGAGCACGGCTTTGTGGATATGATTGTCCATCGTAAAGATCTGCGCCGAGAAATCGCCCGCCTGATAGACTATTGTCAAAAATAAATGCTCTTACGAATGTTATTATTCTGTAACATGTAATTTGCATGTTTGTCTTTTTTGAAATCGTGCGATTATTGTCATTGCGAGGCCTGTCTTTTAGGCCGCGGCAATCTCCTGCGTGTCGGATGTTATTGTAAGTCTCGTCGGGTGGCAGCCTCATTCCGTCGTCGTTCACGGAATGGGGATGGTCATGTCGGTGGTTTGCTTAAGCGGTTATACTCGCAGTGACAAAGAGACGTTTGAGATTGCTACGTCCTGATAAAAGACATCAGGACTCGCAATGACAAAATCGTGAGAATTTGAAAGTTTTAGCATGGTTGCACTTGGCGTTTTCCTGCATGCCCTGGGAGGTTTTGCTGCGGGCAGTTTCTACATTCCCTTTAAGAAGGTTCGCGGCTGGGCATGGGAAAGCTACTGGCTGGCAGGCGGTCTCTTCTCTTGGATTATTATGCCTCTGACGGTGGCATTGCTGACCGTTCCCGCGATTTTTTCGGTTCTCAGCGATGCGCCGCCAAGCAGCATCTTCTGGTGTTACGTCTTCGGCTTGTTGTGGGGCGTCGGAGGACTGACGTTCGGCCTGTCCATGCGTTATCTCGGAATGTCGCTCGGATACGCAATTGCACTTGGCTTTTGTGCGGCGTTCGGCACGATTATACCGCCGGTATTCCGAGGTAAATTCGTCTATTTGGTCACACATGTATCCGGCTTGACCACACTGGCCGGTGTGCTTATATGCCTTGCAGGAATCGGGATTTGCGGCTGGGCCGGAGTATTGAAAGAAAAAGAGCTGCCGGAGGCCAAAAAGAAGGAAACCATAAAGGAATTCAACTTCACCAAAGGGCTCTGGATCGCCGTATTCGCAGGCGTGATGAGCGCGTGTATGGCATTCGGGATAGCAGCGGGAGAACCGATTGCCAAGCTCGCTGTAGAGGGTGGAGCCCGATCTTTGTGGCAGGTCAATCCTGTTTATGTTATTATCTTTGCAGGCGGATTCACGACGAATTTTATCTGGTGCGTATTTCTGAATATCAAAAACAAATCGGCCGGCAATTATCTTAACCGCAGCGATGCACCGCTTCTCAGAAATTATATATTCTCGGCCCTGGCCGGGATTACCTGGTATTTTCAGTTTATGTTCTACGGCATGGGCACGACCCGGATGGGAGAGTACAATTTCTCAAGCTGGACCATCCACATGGCCTTTATCATTGTCTTCAGCAATATATGGGGCCTGATTTTCCATGAGTGGAAAGGTTCCGGCCGCAGAACGCACATGATTGTTTTTGCCGGGATATTTGTGCTGATACTGTCAACGGTTGTCGTAGGATTCGGAAACTATCTTGCGGCAAAAGGAATGTAGAAAGTAGGGTGGGGCTTGCCCCACCGATACTGCTAAGAAAGGAAAATTTGTCAATGTCAAAGAAAGAGACAATGACTTCGAGGCAGCGTGTAATAACTGCTCTTAATCACCAGATTCCTGACAGGGTTCCCATCGATCTCGGCGGCTTTCAAACCGGCATTCATAAAGGAGCATACACCGAATTGCTCGATTATCTGGGCATTGACGATGAGCTGACAATCATGGATCCCGTCCAGCAGCTTGCTCAACCGTGCGAAAAATTGCTGAAGCGTTTTCATGTCGATATTCGCTATGTATGTGCTCACGGCCCGGATAGCTTCAAGGGTGGCATTGAGCAAAATACGCGCCAGGGCAAGCTCTGGCATGACCTCAAAGATGAGTTCGGCGTCGTCTGGTCTATGCCGGATGACCAGCAGCTCTATATGGACATCTCGCATCACCCGCTGGCCGACGCTGCCGTCAAAGACCTTGCGGACTATCCGTTTCCCAGGGGAGATGATCCGACGAGGTTTACCGGCGTTCGCGAAAAGGCCCTGGAATTGCGTAACCAAACACCGTACGCGATATCTACCGGTATCGGCGGCGTTGTATATGAAATTTGCTGGTATATGCGAGGCCTCGAACGGTGGTTCATGGATATGATCGAGAATCCCGGATTTTGTGAAGCCCTTCTCGATAAGATACTCAAGTTCTGGCTTGATTACTTCGACGGTTTTTTGGCCGAAGTGGGAGATATTGTCGACGTCGTGATGATAGGGGACGATCTTACAGGCCAGAACGGCCCTCTATTTTCTCCGGATTTCTATCGCATAATAGTGAAACCGAGGCAAAAGAGGCTTGTCCGGCACATTAAATCCTTAACAAAAGCAAAAATCTGGTATCATACCTGCGGCTGCTGTTTCGAGTATATCCCGGAGCTTATCGACAATGGCATTGATATTCTCAATCCAGTCCAAATCGGCCTGCCCAATATGGAGCCCCAAAAACTAAAAGATATGTTTGGAAGCCAAATTTCACTATGGGGCGGGGGCATCGACGCCCAGCATGTTCTTCCCTTTGCTACACCGGGCCAAGTCAAAGACCATGTGCGGGCAAATCTCGAAATATTCAAACCCAGCGGCGGCTATGTATTCAATAATGTCCACAATATCCAGGTTGGTGTTCCGCCTGAAAATATCGTAGCTTTATTCGATACGGCGTACGAATCCGGATTTTATGATTGATTATTAAGTCTGACGCCAGAAATACAACAAAACTTCACTTTCACTTCTGCGCACTTTTCCGTATAATTCGAAACTGGAAGAATATGTTGGAGTTGTTATGAATTATTTTCGGGACAATATTGAGAAGATAAAAGGGTACGAGCCGGGTTTTCAGCCGAAACAGGGCGATATAATAAAGCTCAATACGAACGAAAATGCCTATTTGCCCTCACCACAGGCCGTGGAGGTGCTTAGCCGGATCGATGTAGAGCAGCTTCGGCGGTATCCAGACCCTGTTGGAACTGTGTTTCGAGAAGCCGCCGCGGAAATCCACGGGGTGAGCCCTGAGAATATTATGTGCTGCAACGGCGGAGACGATTTGCTGACTATCGCTTTTCGCGCTTTCTGTGATGAAAACCGGCCCGTCGCGTACCCTGTTCCGACGTATTCGCTTTATCCTGTGCTGGCGAATCTGCAAAATTGCGAGGCTCTGGAAGTGCCGTTCGACCACGAGTTCAATCTGCCGGTTGAATTGACAAAAACCAACGCGGCATTGACGATCGTTTGCAATCCTAACGCCCCGAGCGGCAGCTTTGTAAGTGTCGGTGAGCTGGCTTCGTTGGCCGATGAGCTTTCAGGCGTGCTCTTGATTGACGAGGCCTACGTGGATTTTGCCGATGAGAATTGTGCCGGACTGATTAAAGACTTCGATAATGTAATTATCCTTCGCTCCATGAGCAAAGGGTACGGCCTTGCCGGGCTGCGTTTTGGCTATGCTATTGCCTCGGCCGATTTAATATCCGGGTTAATGAAGGTCAAGGACTCCTACAACGTCGATGCTGTAGCTATCGCTGTGGCGACCGCGGCGATAAAAGACCAGGAGTATTTCAGGCAGACGACCGAAAATGTAAAAAAAGCACGCGAATTATTAACCGCACAGCTTCGCGCTTTGAAATTCGAGATGCCGCGAAGCTACTCGAATTTTATTCTTGCCGAGACTAAACATTGTAAGGCGAGAGTAATTTATGATAAGTTGGTGCAGCGTAATATTTACGTCAGGTATTTTGACCTGCCCGGACTGGAAAATAAGTTGAGGATAACTGTTGGCACGAACGAACAAAACGATAAGGTCATTTTGGCTTTGAAAGAAATTTTACAGGCGTAGGGGCAACCCTGTGTGGTTGCCCAGGGCAGGCACATGGGCCTGCCCCTACAAAAGGAAATGATTATGGAACAGCGAACGGCTGAGATTCACAGGCAGACAAAAGAAACCGATGTAACCGTCGAGCTTAATCTGGACGGCGCCGGTAAGTATGAGATTGACAGCGGCGTCGGATTCCTGGACCACATGCTCACACACCTGAGCAAGCACAGCGGAATCGATCTGGTGGTAAAGGCCAAAGGCGATCTTCAGGTCGATGCGCACCATACAGTCGAAGATATTGCGATATGTCTGGGCGAATGCCTGCTGAAAGCTCTCGGCGATAAAAAAGGTATCGCCAGGTACGGCTATAGCTCCGTGCCGATGGAGGATGCGCTGGCAAATATCTCCGTCGATCTGTCGGGCAGACCGGCCTGCGTTTATAACGTCGAATATCGAACGGATAAAATCGGCGACTTCGACGTCGAGTGCTTGGAGGAAATGCTGCGAAGCTTTTCGAACAGCGGCAAGTTTAATTTACATATTAATGTGCCGTACGGGACAAACAGCCACCATATCGCCGAGGCGATTTTCAAGGGACTTGGCAAGGCCCTGGGTACGGCGGTCGGCATAAGCGGGACGGATGTTCCGAGCACAAAGGGGATACTGTGATCGACGAGCAAGATGCCGGATATCGGATAGGTATCGGCACGGACATTCACAGGGTGGTTGAGGGCAGGAAATTGATGCTCTGCGGAGTCTATGTGCCTTACCCGGCCGGTCTGGCGGGACACAGCGATGGCGACGTGGGTCTGCACGCTGTAATCGATGCCCTGCTTGGGGCCAGCAGTATGGGTGATATAGGGACATTGTTTCCCGATACCGATCCGGCCTTGAAGGATGTAGACAGTAAAGAGCTACTGCTTGTAGTGAAAGATCAGTTGGAAGCGAAAAAGTGGGAAGTGGTTAACATTGATTTGATTATTCATACGGAAGAGCCGAAGCTCGGGCCGTTCAAGGGCCAGATGAAAAGATGCATCGCCGGGCTTTTGGGTATTGATTTTACCGCTGTAAACGTCAAAGCAAAGACCAACGAAGAGCTCGGTGAGATAGGAGCCGGCCAGGCCATGGCCGCCACGGCAACGACGCTTCTGAGAAAGAAAAGAAGAAGAACGCTTTGAGACACGGATTTACTTGGCGCGGCTTCGCTTCGCTCAGCCGCAACCAAAAAGGATAGAGTTTTAGC
>CAYTNN010000062.1:0-20953 GCA_964439135.1 uncultured Pirellulales bacterium | reverse complement strand
TTGTGATGATTCGGCCGGTGATTGTAGGAATTTCGATATTGTCCGGAAGCTGGATGCCTCCCTTGGTCTGTTTCTTGTCCTCATCCTTGCGAATCAGGACGCGCTTGCCTATCGGCTCGACCGTCTCAAGCGGCGGTGTTTCGGTTTTCTTGTCTTTACCCATTTCACTTTTTTACCAATAAACTACAATTGTTCAACAGCATATTATACATATCTCAAATTATTTATGCAAATTTGACGTTAAAAAACCGCAATCTTTCAATTTTCCGGATTTGTGCTGGCAGCAAGTATCCTGTGTTCGTCCCTCAATCCTTCCCTCCTTCTTGCAGTTTCTTGAGTCGAACAATTTCTTTTTCTATCTCTTCGAGGACCTCTATATTCTTTACCTCATCATCGACGCTGAAAATAATAAATACCTTGCCTCCGTATTTTAGCTCAAACTCTCGGAAGCTTGCCCTCATCCTTTCGGAAGGAGAATAATTGCCGAAGTTCGCTTTAGCGGTTACAGGTTTTATCTGTATGCCAAACGCTTTATTACCAACATGCCCCAGATAATCGACATCTCCCGCGTGGTCAAGTTCCGGCTCTGACTCGACGAATCTAACATCCAAAAACTTTTTCTCCAAAGTTCCGGTTACGACAGATTTTTCTCTATAAAAGCCGTCGAAGGTTCGGTTGATGGTCAGGTTATATATGTACTCGATACAGTCCTGTAGCGTTAGTTGATTGAACGCCTCCTTCCACTCAGGTATAACAATTTCTGTGATTTTAATATATAATCTCTCGCCGAGTTCTACGAGTGTATCCTTTGTGATTTTCGCAGGATTCTTTCCCTTTGTATGTGCTTTTTCAAAGTACCAATTTTCCCACTCCTCAATAGTCTTTGGCTGGCACTCTCTGATTAAGGCCATAACGGTCCCTACTTTGTTTGGACGCGATAATTGATACGTTTGGTTGGCATAATTCAACACTTTTTCTTTCTTACCGAAATTCTTCGAATGTATTTTCACTTTGAAAATGCTCCCATTTGCGCCAGATACATAAATTTCTTTTTGAATTTGAAATCCGTTTCGGTGTCTATTGATACTAAGCCCTCTTTAACCAAGTGAGCATTTATAAAGGTTTTGTTCTGCAAATATAAATAGCAGAGTAAATTGTTGTCACGATCATGTTTTACTACATCAAACTTCATAAAAACTTTTTGTCCGCGTGTCTTATCTCTTAGAAATTGAATCGCTTGACTGCTAAGTTCAGGCTTTTCCTTTATACCAAGCAATCTCACATTCAGCCCATTTCCTATAACCAAACGCTCTGGTGAAATGACATCTTTCACACCGTAATATTCTTGTTTTTTTGAAGTGTGATTATTGATTTTCGAGCCGAACTGTAGTTTTCTCGGATCGATTTTTTTGTCGAATTCGATGGGATCTTTGAAAACATAAGGCAATTGCTTGACCGTTTCTTTATAGTCAACATATGCATTATTTTGCCTAACTATTTCAAATTCAGCTTCTTCAAACATCATCTTCTGACGTATACCTAACTTCTCTTTTATCATCGGCAGGAATTCCGGATTTATCTCGTATCCAACGGAATTTCTGCTGAGTTTTTTGGCTGCTAGAGAAGTTGTACCACTGCCAAGAAAGGGATCAAGTACCGTATCATTTACGAAACTGAACATCTTGATTAGACGTCTGGGTACTTCTTCAGGAAACATCGCCAGGTGCTTATCCTGCTTTTCACCCGGTATATTCCAATGGCCGGTGAAAAACTGGTTCCATTCTTCTATTGTCATTCTCGATTGTTCTTTTATTTCTTTGCTAACTCCGGGTGCGGCACCGTGTTTCTTGAAGATCAGAATAAATTCATAATCGATCTTGAGAATTCCATTTCTGGGGAAGGGAAATGATCCCATTATGGTTGCTCCGCCCGTCGTGTTACAGGTTGTAACCTTCTGCCAGATAATCGCCCCCATGTAATCAAAGCCTATGGTTTCGCAGAACTTTATGATCTCAGTTCTTATAGGAATAACCTTGTATCTTCCATAGTAAACGGAACGGGCAAACTGGTCGCCGATATTCACACATAAACGACAGCCTTTTTTCATGACTCTGTGGCATTGGTTCCAGACTATATTAAGACTATTGATGTAATCTTCATAGCTGTCATCAAAGCCTATTTGACTACCGTTTCCATAATCTTTGAGCTGCCAATATGGAGGGGATGTAATAACAAGATGGACCGACTCGTCAGCCACCTCTGTCATATTCCTCGAATCGCCAATAATTATTTTATGATGAGTCATTCTTAGCTCATTAGTTTTTTCAGCAGCGCCCGCTGGAAGTGCAGGCGATTTTCGGCCTGGTCGAAAATGATCGAGTTGGGCGATTCGACGACCTCGTCGGTGATTTCCAGGCCGCGATAAGCCGGCAGGCAGTGCATAATCTTTGCGTTGGCCGGGGCTGATTCGACTAATTCGGTGTTGACCTGGAAACCTGCAAAATCCGCCTGGCGCTTTTGCTTCTCAGCCTCCTGGCCCATGCTGACCCAGGTATCGGTATAAATTATATCGGCATCGAGAACAGCAGCGCCCGGGTCGTTCGTCTGCCGGACACAGTCGGCCGAGATTTCATTTACATGTTCGATAGTCTCGGTATCAAGCTCGTAACCGGCCGGCGATGCTACCACCATTTTCATATGCAGCTTTGAGCAGGCATGCGCCAAAGAACGAGCGACATTATTGCCGTCACCGATAAACGCGATCTTCACACCCTCGTAATCCTTGCAATGCTCCTGGATTGTAAGCACATCAGCCATCGCCTGGCAGGGATGCAGCCAGTCCGTAAGGGCGTTAATGACGGGCACCGTTGCATATTTGGCCAGTTCGGTGACCGTGCTGTGCTCGAAGGTTCGCGCCATGATCCCATCGACGTACCGGCTCAGGACCCTTGCGATGTCTTTGACCGGTTCGCGTTTGCCGATGCCGCCGATATCCTCCGGTTTGACGTAGATCGGATTGCCGCCCAGGTCTGTCATAGCGACCTGGAAACTGATTCGCGTTCGCAGGCTCGGCTTTTCGAATAGCATTGCGAGCGTTTTGCCGGTAAGGCATAAATCCTTGCCGCCGACGGTATATAGGCTCTTTAGCCGCACGCTCATCCGAAGTAATTCTTTTAGAAGTTCCGTCGGATAATTATTAATGGAAAGAAAATCTTTCATTATTCAACCTCACTCATAACACTATCAAGAATCTCAATGGCCTGGTCGATTTGGGCTTTCGTGGTAATCATAGCCGGCATGAATCGCAGGACTGTGCCGCTGGTGCAGTTGATTCGCAAACCTTTCTCCAGGCATTTTTCGACGATATCATTGCCCGGGCTGGTTAACTGAACGCCGATCATCAGGCCGATGCCGCGAACGCTGTCAATAATGAAATGTTTCTGTTTCAACTGTTCGAGCTTGTCTTTTGCGTATTGGCCCATCTCAACGGCGTTTTCAAGCAGCTTGTCTTCTTCAATTGCCTCAATTACCGCGATGCCGGCAGCGCAGGCCAGGGAGTTTCCGCCGAACGTCGAAGCATGTTTGCCGGGCACCAGTGAAGCGGCGATTTCTTCTTTTGCCATCATCGCCCCGATTGCAACTCCGCCCCCGAGGGCTTTTGCCATCGTAATGATGTCCGGCTCGACGTCGAAATGCTGGTATCCGAACCATTTGCCGGTCCGGCCGATTCCGGTCTGGACTTCGTCTAAAATCATAACGGCTCCGTTTTCATCGCAGAGCCGGCGAATCGCCTGTAGATATTCGGCGGTCGCAATGTTGATTCCGCCCTCGCCCTGGATCGGCTCGACCATGACCGCCGCTACCTCGTCGCTGAATGCCGATTCGAGTGCCGCAACATCATTGAACGGCACATAAGTGAAACCCGGCAGCAACGGCAGAAAGCCCTCGTGATATTTCGGCTGAGCGGTCGCAGTTACCGTGGCGAAGGTTCGGCCGTGAAAGCTGCCCTCGGCGGTTATGAATTTATACTTTTCCTGTGCCGTGTGCAGGCGTGCCAGTTTCAACGCCGCCTCATTGGCCTCGGCGCCGCTGTTGCAGAAGAAGCACTTGCCGCCGAAGGCCCGTTCGCTCAGCAATTTTGCCAGCATGCCCTGCGGCTCGGAATAAAAAGTATTATCGATATGCAGAAGCTCGCCGGCCTGTTTGCGCAGGGCCTCGACGACCTTGGGATGGCAGTGGCCTAAACCGCTGACGGCCCAGCCGGGGAACATGTCCAGTATCTTATTGCCTTCGGCGTCATAAAGGTAACAGCCCTCGCCTTTGACGATAACGCGCGGCAGACGGCCATAATTGGCGATAACATACTTGTCAAACAATTCAATTGTCTCCTGTGTAGTCATAATTCGTATCTCGTTTCTCGTGTTATGTTATTGTCATTCCTGCACAGGCAGGAACCTTTCTTTTATTTCACTATTTGTGTTCCGATTCCCTTGTCGGTATAAATTTCGAGCAGCAGCGAGTGGGGAATCCGGCCGTCGATAATATGCGCCTTGCTGACTCCCGCGTCCAGCGCCGTTATACAGGCCTCGACCTTTGGGAACATCGCATCGGTGATAATTCCGGCGTCGATCATCTCCTTAATCTGCTCTTCATTCAAACTCGATACCCAGCTTTCAGGATCTTCGATGTTGGTTCGTATCCCGTGAGTATCGCTGACGACGACGAGCTTCTCAGCAACGACTTCGGCGGCAACCATTCCCGCGGCACTGTCGGCGTTAACGTTTAATTTTCCGCCAGCCTTATCCTTGGCGACTGAGGCGATTACCGGTATGGTCCCATCGGCACATAATTTCCTGAGCAGTTGTCCGTTCACATCCGTGACTCGCCCGACGAGTCCTACGTCGATTTTTCGCCCATTTTCGCCGGCCAGACGCAGGGTCTCGGCAAACAGTGCACAACTGCCGAGCGAATGCAGTCCCATCGACTCACATCCCAATTCGGTCAGCATCTCACAGAGCGGCGTATTGATTTTGTGCACGAGCGTATGCTCGGCGATGGTCAGGGTTCTCTTGTCGGTATATCGCCGGCCCTGCACCCAGACCGGTTCTAAGCCCGCTTCGTTCATCGCCCTGGTAATAGCTTTACCGCCGCCGTGGACGATAATCGGCCGCATACCAACCGTCGCCATAAAGGCGATATCGGTCAGCAGTTTTTTTTGCAGAGACGTATCGTCCAGGATGCTTCCGCCGAGCTTGACAACTACGATCCGCTCGCGGAAACGCCTGATATACTCCATCGCCTCAATTAACGCACCAGCTTTTGCAATAGCCTTTTCCATGGAAACTATCCTTGAAAGTAATCGCTTGAGTAAGCCGCTTAATCTATTGATTTTCCCTCGTTTCGTCAAGGCATATTTATTGTTGCTATCTTAAAAATTATTAACTTTACGGCGATTTTCTTGAAATTGATTTCGAGAATTTCTGTTATTATATGCGCGAGGATGTTATACGTTTCGATTACCTTGGTAAAAATATGGTTCGTTCGACTAATAAAAACAAAATCAAGACAACTCGCCCGTCGAGTCTTGATCTCAAGGCCGGCCAGAGACTGGGCAAGTACCGGCTGGCAAAGCACCTCGGCGAAGGCGGAAGCTGCGAGGTCTGGAAGGCCCGGGATACTGTCGAGAGTATCTGGGTGGCCCTGAAGATACCGCTGGCCGACGTAAACGGCAAACGGGACAACCAGGCCCTGCTTCGTGAAATCCGCCTGGTCGCACAACTTCGCCACCCACACATTATGCCGGTTAAGAATGCCGACATTATCGGCGGCCAGGCCATCCTGGCGACCGAGCTGTCGGTCGGAACACTGGATGACTGCTCGAGGCCGATGAGCGTCCGCAGAATTATCTCGATCGCCGCCCAGGTCCTTGACGGCCTGGCCTACGCCCACCGTAAGCGGATGGTTCATTGCGACGTTACGCCGGGCAACATTTTCCTGTTTCCGAACAGCCGGGCCGCTCTCGGCGATTTCGGGATCGGCCTGAAGCTTAAAGGCCGAATGATAACCGTCGACGACTTCGGCACGCCCGGCTACGTCGCTCCCGAGCAGGCGTACGGCCGGCCGACCTACCGCAGCGATTGTTTCGCTCTCGGGCTCATCATGTACGAATACCTCACCGGCTTCCTGCCCAAATGGCCTTTCCGCTGGCCGCCCAAGGGCTGTAATCGACTCCGGGAAAAAACCAATTTGGCATTCGTCGGGTTTCTCAAGCAGGTCCTGGCGGTGGATCCCGACAAGCGTTTCGCAAACGCTGAGAAGATGCGCTCGGCACTGCTCCAGGCCGTACCAAGAAAACTCAAGCTCGCCTCTTTCCTGAAATCGACGGGTCGGAAAAAGCTCGACTGGCAGAAAATGCGCCGGGCGGCGTTCATTAAACGCTATGCGGCTGTGGTTCCCGTCGTTTTCCGCTGCGTCGATTGCGGTGAGCCGATCGCCGAGAGCATGGTGATATGTCCATGGTGCGGCAGCGATCACAACCGTTTCGATGCGAGCACTCCGTTCAGCCACGTTTGCACCCGCTGTCATCGGGGCGTTCTGCCCGAGTGGCGATTCTGTCCATGGTGTTTCGGACCGGGTTTCGCTTCGCCTGCCGCAAAACGCACTCCGGGCACTCGATACCACAGCCTCTGCAAACACTGCGGTGGAAAACTCATGCGCTTCATGCGTTATTGTCCCTGGTGCCGCCGGAAGATTCACCGGCCCTGGCAGGTTCGGCCCTTCCCGGAAACATGCTCCCGCTGCGGCTGGTCGGTCGATTCCACCTTCTGGAATTATTGCCCCTGGTGTAAGCAGAGCCTTGTCTGATTCACTGAAAACGAGGAATCATAAATGAACGAGAAACCTGTAGAAATACTCGTCGTCAGCCCCCCTGCCCATTTCCGCTGGGGCGCCGAGACGCATGTCGGAATGGAACGCCAGGAAAACCAGGACAGCTTTTTCGCCGATCCCGAGCCGGCATTGTTCCTCGTATCCGACGGTATGGGAGGCCACCGTGGCGGCGCCATCGCATCGGAAATCGTCGCCGAGGATCTGCCCGTCATGATCGAAAACGCCCTCGACAAGCTGAAAGTCGGCACCACGCGGGCAGTAAGATCCCTGCTCGAAAGAATGATTGCTGAACAGAGCAAACAATTGCAACTCGAAGGCACCAGCGAAACAGGTTTCAGGGATATGGGCGCCACGCTCGTTATTGTCCTGCTGAGAAAGAACCGATGCTTCGTTGCCAACCTCGGTGACAGCAGGGCCTATCGGCTGCGCAAAGGTAAAATGGCCCAGATCACCCGCGACCACTCGGTCGTATCCGAACTCATCGAAAAGGGCCGTATCGAGCCCGAAGAGGCAATCAACCATGAGGCCCGGGGCCAGATCACCCAGTACGTCGGTATGGAAGAAAAGGCCCGCTCCCATGTTCGTTCCTTCACTTTGAAAAAGAGCGACCGTCTCCTGCTCTGCACCGACGGCCTGACCGATATGCTCGACGATACGAAAATCGCCGCTATTTTGTCGGCCGAGACCGATCCTCAGGCTGCCTGCAAGTCACTCGTGGCCGCCGCCAACAAGGCCGGGGGGCACGATAATGTCACGACCCTTGTCATCGACTGGCTCGGCCCCTGAGCGGCTCGTTGGGAATATTATCAGATGTTCAGAAAAGTTTTGCGCTGTCGAGCAGGAATGTTACGGGGCCGTCGTTGATACTGGTAACGTGCATGTATTGGCCGAAAGCGCCCTTTTCGACGGGCACGCCCTGCTCTGATATTAAGCCGGCTACTTTTTCGTAAAGCTGCTCGGCCAATACCGGTTCGGCCGCGGCGTCGAATCCCGGACGACGGCCCTTGCGGCAGTCGCCGTGAAGGGTGAAATTGCTGATTAATAGAATCGAGCCGGCGACATCCTGCACGCTTAGATTCATCTTGCCCGCCTCGTCGGAGAAGATTCTCAGGTTCACGATTTTATCGGCCATGAACTGAGCATCATTTACAGTATCACCCTTGCCGACCCCGAGATAGATCAGCAAGCCCTTGCCGATTGTGCCTACCGGCTGATCGTTGACCGTAACCTTCGCCTCCAGTACACGCTGACAAACAATCCGCATAGTTATCCCTTCACTGTCACTTGCTTTATCAAAACCACGGTGTCGAAGTTGCTCTTCGAATGCGCAGCTCGTCCACGACGGCGTTACCCTTGTGTGTCACCAGGTAGAGGACCAGCTCGGCGATTTCTTCCGGCTTTATCAGCTCGCCCTTGTCGATATCCGGACGTACTCTATCGACCATATCCGTATCGACGCCGCCCGGACAGAGCACGTGCACCCGGATGTTCGAACCTCTCAACTCCTCAGCCAGCGAAATCGTCATGCCGCGAAGAGCGTGCTTGGAGGCAGTATAGGCACTTTGAAACGGATAGCCTTTGACGCCGACTACCGACGCGATGTTGATGATATGAGCCGCCTGTGATTTTTTCAATAACGGCAGGGCTTCCCTGCAAAGTATGAACGGTGCGCGGGCATTGATTGAAATACACTGCTCCCAATCTTCGGTTGAGGTCTGCTCCAGCGGCGCTGAGTGAGTGACGCCTGCGTTATTGACCAGTATATCAAGCCGGCCGAGTTTTTCGCCGGTCACTTTAATGAGATTCCGAATGGACTGCTCTTCGGTCAGCTCAACATGAACGATCCTCGCTTCTCCGCCTGCCTTTGTCACCTGCTCTGCGGTTATTTGCAGTTGCTGAATCGACCGCGCAGCCAGGACGATGGTCGCGTTCTCCTGCGCCAGCGCCACGCTAATCGCCCTGCCGATCCCTCGGCTGGCCCCTGTGACTATTGCTACTTTGCCGGCTAATTTTTCTGCCATCGGTCTCAGCGCCGCCGAGTGCGCGTTCCGCGTTGCTGTGTATCCGTTTGTGTTCCTGTTGTTCTTCCGGACGTTCGTCCCCTTGTGCGGCTGTTTTGCTGATTTAACTGGCCCGGCTCGTTCGTTCTATTGCGCAGGCTCTGCGTTTCCTGCAGCTTCCTTATCTCTTCCCCAATATTTATCACAAGCTTATCAAAACGCTCTTTCCTTGCCAGCAGCAGCCCGTCAATTGCAGCGGTTGTCTTTTTAGCTTTTTCTTCAACAGCGATAGTTCGTATGTAGCCAATCTCCGCCTGAATTTGCGGGTGTATCGCTTTGGCTAACTCTGACTTGTTATCCGGGGTTGTCTGCATCCACAGACGCTTCTGTTCCTCTGTTTGGGGATCCAGTTGCTCGGCAGTCCGACCCGTGCTTTCTGATCCGTATCCTCTTGGCGTGTTAACTGCCCCGCTACCATAGACGGAGTCGGTGGTGTCTGCTCCGGATGTCCGGCCTCTCATGCTCCTGCCGGTTGTTCGACCCCGGCCGCGGGTGCTGGCAGATTCGGTTAGTTTCTGCTCTCTTTTTTGCTGCATGAGTTCCCTGTTTACCTTTGAGGAGCGCTTCCGCCTGTTAGTTCGCAGACTGTCGATGGCCTCGACGCTCTTTTTTGCTGATTCCTCAACAGCGACCTTGCGTACGAAATCAATTTCATCCTCGATTTGCGTGTCCACAGCCCTTAAAAGAGTCGTTCTGTTATCATATCTCATTTGCAGCCACTGACGCTCCTCATTTTTGCTTTTATCGGAAACCTCCTTCACTGACTTCTCCAGACCATCGAACGTCTTAACGCGGGTTTTAATCTCGTTCGGATCGACAAGTAAATCTACCACAACAGACGATTGATTAACGTTTCCAGCTCTGCTTCCTGGTTGTGTCATTCTGGCGGAATTCGGATTTCGACTTGCCGCCGGCGAAGAATATAGTCTATCTCCGAGCAATTCACTGGGATCCGGGTCTTTAGCGCCGTGCTTGACCAACAGGTCAGCAATTTCCTTCTGGTTGTTCTTTTGCGCCAACGACAAAGCGTTGTCGGCCCTGCCGTCCATAACATTGACATCGGCTCCCTTTGCAATTAGCGTCTCCACGATGGTCTTCTGGCCGGACTCCACTGCGAAATGCAGAGGCGTCTTCCCACGATTGTCCTTTGCATTAACATCAGCTCCTTTATCAATAAGTAGTTGTGCGATCTCCGTACGTTTGTTCCGAATTGCAGTTTGGAGCAGTGTCCAGCCCATTCTATTTTTCGAATTGACATCCGCACCCGCTGAAATTTGAGACTTGACCTCGTCGATGTCACCGTCAACGACAGCCTGGTTCAGAGATTTGCTCCGTTTTTGCTGAGCAAAAGTTGTATTAAATTCCAAAGATGTTAGCAGTAATAAAATCGTTATGTAACTTGTTATACGCTTCACGGTATGTCCTCCAGAAATATTTAACCTTAAATATAACTCATCAGCTATTTTAAGTGAGTATTTATCGGGCAACCACAATTATAGATATATCTAATTATACATCATTTTGTTTAATTTCTCACGCAAAATTTGTTTCATCCACTTTTTTCAATATTTTTTTAGATTTCCTCTCCGCAAGCTAAGCCTATCCTTTCCATGATTCCGTCGAACTCATCCAGTGAGTAAAACTCGATTATGACCTTGCCTCTCTGCCCGCTTTTCCGGGTTTCTATGTTAACTTTTGTGCCAAGCTGGCTGGACAGCTTGTTTTCAATGTCAAGTATATGAGGTGGTTTCGAGCGGACCGTTGTCTTGACCTGGCCTGTACCGGCAAGGTATTTTCGAACTAATCGTTCGACCTCTCGAACGCTTAGCCGCCCTGCCATCGCTCGATTAGCCAATTTCCGTCGAAGTTCGTCTGTCGGCAGTGCAAGGATTGCCCGGGCGTGACCCATGCTAAGCTGACCATCAGCAAGCATTTGCTTGATTTCTGGAGGTAAGTCAAGTAGTCGTATATAGTTAGCAACTACCGACCGGCCTTCGCCGAGCCTTTCTGCCGCTTCGGCCTGTGTTAATGAGAATGTTCTTATGTATTCATGGTATGCCTTTGCCCGCTCGATAGGATTGAGATCTACACGATGTATATTCTCAACTAAGGCCCACTCCTGCAATTGCTCATCGCTTGCACGACGAACCAGGGCAGGTATGCTTGTCAGGTTGGCCAGTTCGGCAGCTCGCAGCCGGCGCTCCCCCGCGATAAGCTGAAAGCCGGTACCAATTGGCCGGACGATAATCGGCTGAATTATGCCGTTTGCCTTGATTGACTCAGTCAATTCTGCTAATTCATGCTCATTCCATACTGTACGAGCCTGATAAGGATTAGGCGATATAGAGTCGATGCCGATCTTTTGAAGGGAATCACGCAACTCCTTATCAATAGGGAAGTTAAAGACGTCTGGAGAGCTGGGTAATGTTTGTTCAACTTCTGAATCGCTCATTGTTATAGGACCCAATAGGGATTGAAGCCCCCTGCCGAGATGCCTTGGTTTTTCTCTTTTCCTATCGGCCATATTTACACTCCTTTACACTCTTGCATGGGGATCTTACATCATTTCCCTTTTGTTAACTCATATCAAAGTGCTAACACAAATATTATTTCGGAATACTTACTTTAAATCCTGTAGCTTTACCAGACTAAAATATCAATATTTAAAAAAATGTTTCACGTGAAACAATTAAAGGAGGATACGTCGAGCATTAAAACTGATTTTCCAGTATCAGATATCTTGAATAAATATCCGTTAAAGTGTATTACTCGATCATCCATTTATCGTACGATTTGAGATCGGATGACAGGTAGAATGCCGGCAGTATCGTATGATATTCTTTGCTTACCTTTACAATCGAATACAGGGAAAATCCACTATTTACTCGAACAATATTCTGCACATTCTATGATTTCAAATGTATTTATGACTATCTTATAATTATGTTATTGAACTGGAAATGAGAAAGTACCCATAGAGTTTGCCTGCTATTGTTACATTTTAATCGTTAAAGATATGAATGTTTCACGTGAAACATCAATGCAAAAGGTGCAAAACGGGTCTGTGTAGGCAAAGCTGATATCATATATTCAGGTCGAAAATACATTACAATCACGCCTCCAGGCAAACAAATATATCCTTTTACAGCCTTATCGACTGTTCTAAATATCATAAAGATGGTAGGGGGACTGGCTCTGCCACAGGGGTAATTAAAGGACATAAAAGATTATCAAGTTTTGAATAGGAGCGAAATATGCCGTTTTTAGCAGTAATTAGGCTTTTCATGTATTATGAATTTCCTCGCTTACTAAAGCAAAAATATTTACTGCAATGACTCACCTGGCGGATTGCTTTTCCATAAACGATACATCGAGCAGGGGGGGATGGTCTATTGAAATATTTTGAGCCTACCCAAATTACCCTTTAACGTTTGTCATTTCTTCGCTTCATTCAAGGACCGGTCTGATGCGAAGTCTAAGGATTCAGCATGACAGGTGATAACGAAAAGTTATTCGGATAGGCTCTTAGACTTTGTACGGGATCGTCCCGAACTTACCTGAAGGACTTTGGATAATCCCTAACATAAGATGACTGTGCCAGCCTTTTCTGTTAGTGTCAATTTTTCAATATCAATAGCTTTGACGATCTTTGATAAACGAGCTGAGTATAAGTATGTTATATATACATCATTCTTTTTATATTAATGTTGCTTTGATTATTCTGTACAAAAATGGTACTTAACGGCAAAATAATCATTTTTCTCATAACATGATCCTTCCTTATGAAACAACATAATTACGTATTTACAGCACGAAAAAATGATTGACACATGGTGACAGGCAGAGTAGATACCTTTGAGGTACTGCGATTTCACGTTGCAGGCCGTCACAGTTATATCCAAATAATAGAAAAGGCTGTGCCGATGAAAGGGCAAACCAGATGTGGCTATTAATCCTGCTTCTGCTTTCTGTCGTTTTCATTATCGTCGCGACAACCAGGTTGAATCTCCACCCGTTTCTCGCACTACTTATCTCCGCTTTCGGTTACGGCATATTTTGCGGCAAGATGTCTTTGGAAGAGGTTGTCCAATCAGTAAATGCCGGATTCGGCGGCACTATCGGCTATATCGGTATAGTAATACTGGCAGGGGCGGTAATCGGGACATTTCTTGAAAAGTCCGGCGGTGCGTACAAACTCGCTGAGAGCACGCTGAAGCTCGTGGGAAAGAGAAATGTGCCAATGGCTATGGGAATAATAGGGTATATTGTGAGCATACCCGTATTCTGTGACTCGGCGTTCGTGATTCTTTCCCCGCTGGCAAAGGCGCTTTCTAAAAAGGTTAAAATATCGCTGGCGGCAAGTGCCGTGGCGCTCAGCCTCGGCCTTTACTGTACGCACACGATGGTACCGCCGACACCGGGTCCGGTGGCGGCGGCGGGGCTGCTTGGTGCTGATCTTGGGCTGGTTATCCTTTGGGGCGGCCTGGTAAGTATCATCGCCTTAGCTGCCGGCTGGCTTTTTTCGGTAAAAATCGCCGCCAGGATATATATCGATCCCGAGATGGATTCAGAAGAATCAAATGTAGAATATATCACAACCGAGGCACCCTCAGCCTTCAAATCCGTGATTCCAATCCTGCTGCCAATCATATTAATTGTGCTCAGGTCAATTGTCGATTTGAAATCACAACCGTTCGGCGACGGTAATATTGCTGTTATTATCGATTTTATCGGACAACCTGTCGTAGCACTGCTGATCGGCGTTTTCTTTGCTTTTCTGCTGCCCCGGAAGCTGAGCAAAGAGATGCTTTCAGCATCAGGTTGGGTCGGCCAAGCTGTAATTGCGGCGGCAACAATTATTATCATAACAGGCTGCGGCGGCGCTTTCGGCAAAGTCCTGCAGAACTCCGGTATCTCCGATGTAGTCAAAGCTTACCTCGGTGAAAGTGCCGGCCTAAGCATCTGGCTGCCCTTTATTGTCGCCGCAGCCCTAAAGACGGCACAAGGCTCGTCAACCGTAGCGATCATAACGACAGCGGGAATAATGGCGCCGCTTCTCGGGACGCTCGGCCTCGAAGCCCCTACAGCCAAAGCACTTGTAGTCGTCGCAATCGGGGCCGGCTCGATGGTAGTCAGCCACGCAAACGACAGTTACTTCTGGGTCGTTACGGGCCTTACCGGCATGACGGTCAAGCAGGGCTATAAGCTGCAAACGCTCGGAACACTCGTAGTTGGCACCGCAGCCGCAATAGCCCTCTGGGTTATAAGCCTGATAGTCCTCTAAAGTGACAACAAAAATACCATTATCATTGCAATTCTATATCTTCTGATCGCTCCTAACTTTTCGTTAGTATCAAATCCTATGAAATAAAGCTGATTAAAGAGTTCCTGCCGATCTGACGAAAATAAGTGTAAATATTCTTGTTTTAAGCGTTTTTTATGTGAACTCCGCTGCTTTGTAAATGGTATAATATATATTACTAACAGGTTGTAAAGTCTATTGTTAAACATTGATGTAAACGTTTTAGGAGGCAACAGTTAATGAGTTTTAAGAATCCGAAGAATCTGATTGTAGTTATAAGTGTAGTAGCAGCTATAATGGCGGGGACGGTTTTGCTTGGTGGTTATGCTAACAGTAAACCAGCCGATACCGAAGCGCCGGCAAAAGCCTGTCAAGGCGGTATGGCCGGCTACCCAATGATGGCCCAGACGGCATCTTGCCCAAAAATGATGGCCGCCCAGATGGCGTCGACAGACGGTTCCGGCACGCCTTGTACTACCGGCTGCCCTAAACCGTGCTGTGCCGGCGGCAATGCTGAAGGTCTCTGCGATAATCCTTGTCCGTTTCCCTGTCCAAAGCCGTGCTGTGCGGTAGATGGCCCGAAGGGCTGCTGCGGCACGGCCGGAGCGACCGGTTGTCCTATGACTGCTGTGGAAGCTGATGTCCAATAGATTAAAACTCAATGCAGTGAACCCGGCAGAAAATGATGCCGGATAATTTATAACCTTTTTAAAGGGCCGGTACTCCAACGTCGTTGGGGCCGGCCTTTTTTCTGCGCTCATTACAGCAAGAAACCTCGAATGGCTCAACCACAGGTTAACACGATTAAGCACCAATTCAAATAATGCAGTAGATTGGCTTTGATTGGCTTTGTTTTTTCGTGCCCGCCAGGGCGACATATTGCCATAATATCCTTTCATGTAATACTTTACGGCAATTCGAGCCGCCGCAAATTGGCTTTGTTTTTTCAAATAGGCCTTCAACCCCCCAGCGCAGGTCTGGGGGCTAACACGGATTGGGTTTGTTTGGCTTTGAATTGGCTTTGTTTTTTCGCCGCACGAAACCTCTAAAATCATCATAACCCCTTTACATATAGACATATACACCCATTAAGGCCATTCGCAAATTGGGTTTGTTTTTTCAAATTAACCACGGATTTTCGTCGTTTTCCTCTCTTTTTCACCTGTTTTTTTCATTATTCTGCCTTTTTTTTGACCCGGCACCAGTGGTGCGGGCTAAAATTCGTATTGCGTTCTGAGTTCTGCGCGATTGTACCTATCATTTATCAATAATCATTAATCAATAATCAATAATCATTTAGTTTAGTATTATACGAATCTAAACGGATAAAGGCGGGCTAATTCCAGATAAATCTCCATTACACGGCGTTTTTTGATTCACCACGAAGGGCACGAAGAAACACGAAGGAAAACAATAATCAATAGTAAATCGTAAATAGTCAATAACAAGGTCTCCGATACACGGTGATCTTTACCGCGGAGAACGCCGAGGACGCAGAGACAAAAATTCATATAGATAAAAGCCAAGATTCACCACGAAGGACGCGAAGATTCACGAAGAAATAAAGAAACAGTGAATGGTTAATGGTATTTGGTATTTAGACTAACGACCAACGACTATATACTAACGACTAATTCTAACCGCAGATTTACCCCGTTAGATACCGGTTTTTGCCTATCTCACGGGGTGAACGCTGATAAACGCAGATTTCAAGTCGTATTTTGTAAATAGTCAATGACAAAGGCTTCGTGTAACTTCCCATTCGACAAGCTCAGGGCAGGCTGTGTCTTCGTGGTAGGAAAATATAAAAATATTGTTTTTTTCTCATTTACGGGTATTATATTACCAAAGGCGTGATTCACCAAAGAACGCAAAACTTCCTCGAATCGCCTTATTGTCATGCCGTACCTGTTTAAATTGTTTATTTTGTTGAATGAAGACTTTTGGGGATGAGAATTTTAATTAGACTGTGTTACTTGAATTTTAATAGGTGATTTTCCAGAGAACGCCTGGAATTATGTATGATGTACCCGGAATTATCGAGTGTTATCGAGTTTTCCTGATAATATTCATATCCCGGTGTTATCGAGATAGGCAGTAGCATATTTTACTACATTTTTGTTGTCAAGGGCTTATTTCGAGAATATCTTATCCGGTGTTCTCAGTAAAAGTATATAATAACTTGTTAGCCAGTAACGGGTCGAACAGACTGCAATCAAAGAGAATTAGCGTATGGATGTAACATTCGAAGCTACCGACGCATTTGAGAAGGATTTGGGCACCTTCGTGTCAAAGGAACGGTTTAAAATTGTCAGTAAGATTAACATGTACTGTTCCTTACTCCCGAATGATCGGACCGGGTTCTTTAAGCATGCTGCCCGACCGGTTGTACCCATCCTTCGTTCAAAATTCCAATCCAGTCTCTACTCGATCCGAGTGGCACGAGATATCCGCGTTCTTGCGACAATCGACGATGATCCATTGTTCGATCGAATTATCGTCACGTTGTTGCGGGTCGTACGCAAAAAAAACATAGATAAGGTATTTAGGGGTTTGGCTCAATCCATCTACCAGAAAGACCTAGCCTCATTCGCGGAATCGGGGGGGCAAGATGATGGCTGAGATTAAGATCCTCCTTGATGAATACGGGATCATCTATGAAGGCAACAAGATCCTTCCGACTGAATCGCTTCGGCTCAAGTTATTAGGTGCACTCGCGGAACTCGAAGACAACGCCTGTCACAAATCTCGACAATATCCCAAAACACGGCTTCACCGCGTTAGGGGTTATGAAAAGGCCATATACCGTGCGGACATAGACAAAACATCGGGCTGGCGATTGCATGTGCAATTTAACAGTAAGACGAAGCAGCTTCACTTAAAAGACATCATTGAAGGACAAGATCACGATGACGTAATAAAGGTGATCAAGTCCAAAAAGGGTCGATACGAATAGAAGCTGGCTAACATCGGGCTGCAAGAGACCGCGAGCAAGCTCGCGTCTCATGAGCCCGTGCGTTAGGAGAGATTTATGATTGAGGATTTCTATTCACGAGCACAATCTGAAGTAGTGACATTCTCTAAGACGACAGTGAGCTTCTCCGTCTCACTCGTTGAGAAATATAATCTTGATGGGATGGAATACGCCCGAGTTGGTATCGACGAAGAACTGAGACGTATTTACTTTGCATTTCAAGAAAAAAATGCGCCAGGTCTTCCACGCTTTTATAGTCAAACTGATCGTTCGAAACGGAAATTCGTCGCTGTAGGGGAACTATATAGAAAATACGATTGGCTCGACGATATTCGGAAACAAACTGATAAAGCAAAGCGTCAGTTTATCTTGGAGGAAGTTGCCCATGATGATGAGGCAATCTACCCGAAGTATAAATATTTCATCACAGTTGGTTACTCATGGTCGAATGAGCGTGATTTCGCCAATTGTGAAAATTACCCGGAGGAGCCCGGGGTTTATCGTCTGAAACATGCTGGCGAGATTATGAGGATAGGAGAAAGTAATAATATCGCCAGACGACTGAAGGAACACGTCGCCGTATATGGTGATCAAGTAGACATGTTTGACTTTGAGATCGTATCAAACGTGGGAGAACGAAAGCTAGAAGAGCGTAGGCTGCTGGAATATTTTAAGGCTGCAGTAGGTAGGTTGCCGTCGTTAAATCCTATCTCTAATTGACGCTTGGATAAAAGAATCCTAACAACGGGGTGAAGAAGGATTACCAAAAAGCTATCGCCTTTTTGGTAACCTCTTACCCCGAGCGTTAGCTATTAAAAGAACCGTGCCAAATGCTCTTTCAGATATACTAATCTAACGTTCTTTTTTATAGGGGATCACATATTTTGGATGCACTAGACCCAACTGATCATTCAAACATTGCAGGACGACCATTTTCACTGCGAATATTTTTAGCTCATGCGTCAGAGGACAAACAAGTAGTTCGAAAACTACATAAAGAACTCAATATGCGTGGTTTTCGAGCATGGTTAGATGAAGAGGACCTGTTGGCCGGTCAACATTGGCGAACAGAAATTCCAAAAGTCATTCAACAGAGCGATATAATTGTAGCATGTTTCTCAAGCCGTTCAGTGATTAAAAAAGGGTATGTCCAAAAGGAATATAGACTAGCACTCGATACATACTCAGAACGTCCCCCTGGCTCGATATTTCTCATTCCACTTAAATTGGACGAATGCGAGATTCCATACATCGAAGCATTCAGTGTTAATATCCGAGACTTGCATTGGATAGACTACTCCAAAGAGGATGGTCTTTCTCGGTTGTTAGCTTCAATTGAAACTTCCCCGTGTGTATACCATCCAACGGATACTGAACAGTATCGAGGTCCACTATCCGATTGCACGTTTTATATCAATGTATCCTATCGAAAGACTAATCGCTGGAAGACTCTTGGAGATGTACTCGTTGAATATCGTCATCCGATCCGGGGACACTCTGTCTATCTTATTCCAAGTGGGCGTGTCCCCCCCAGGCTCCGCCATACAAAGGTATTGCGCAGTGACGATACAGCATTGCGCGAAAAGCAGAAAGCCACAATCTCATTTGTCAAAGAATGGGAAAATCGAGAAATACAGGGGAAATGGTTTATCGTAGAACGTAAAACCGGTCTAGAAGTTGTCGACTTATACTCCGCCGCATATGATAGTCACTTGATCGCAAACCTAACAATGCAATTCAAGGGTCGTCGAATAAGTCGGCACCCTTAGATTAGAATCAGGCAGATCGTAATGCGTCGAGAATATTTAATCTCTGAAGGCACCTAACAAGTCCCTGCAGGGATAATTAAAGGTGTCCGGTACAATTTTTAGGAAAAAAGATTGACAGCCTTTTTCATAGCTAAGCCATAAATTTACGATTTATGATTTGCGATTGACTAATGGAAAAAACCAAGGACAGCGGGGCTGTTGATCGGACCGCCATTATTCGTGACAGACGCTATTTTATTGAATTCTACTCGCTGGTGGCTTGTTAGACTTGTCAACGATTGTTTTTTGTAATATGCTCTTCGAGGAATTGTTCCATTTGATACACACAACGCCGATTGACGGCTTCGGCAAGATCGCTTTTGCTGTGCGCGATAAGGAAAAAGGCTCTTTCCAGATAAAAGGCACTGCTGAAAGACTAACAGAAGGAAATATGTTCGATGAAGTTCAGAAATAGGTGCCAGATAAACTACCAAGAGTTGCTTCAATCGTAATGAATATAGAGGAAATATACAACGGGGCAGAGTGTATTTCCTGATCAGCCGTAGTATAACATTGGCCCCCAAAAACGATAGGAGATAATAATGCCATTTAATTTTGGACAAGGACGGGGTAGAGGTAAACGCAGCAGGCGTTTTCGTGGAGGCAGAGGTGTCGGGGGTTTCAGGTCTAATGTGCCACCAGGTAACTGCATCTGCCCCAATTGCGGTTTAACTGTACCCCATCAACCAGGTTTACAGTGTTTTCAAACAAAGTGTTCCAAATGTGGCTCAGCTATGGTACGTCAATTTTCTTCTGGGCAATAGAAATGACTGCAAAAACAATACAGAAAAAACCAGATAAAACAAAAAACCTGAAGCAGGGCCAAAGAATAGCATTTATTGCAAGTTTCGTAACGCTTCTTTTAGCTGTTGCAAAGGCTGCTGTGGGTTATCTGTTTGACTCTAAGGTTTTAGTGGCCGATGCTTTTCACAGCGGCGCCGACCTTTTAGCAATTTTTGCATCAGGATTTGGTCTTTGGATGGCATCCAGGAAAAAGACTGAGAGATTTCCCTACGGTTTATACAAAGTTGAGACTCTGGTTACTCTTGTCATAGGTGTCCTAATAACGTGGGCGGGGATAGAAATATTAACAGATGGGTACCACAGGCTTTTTGATATCGATGACGTTAAAAAATTCCCGATTTTACCTGTCAGCGTAAGCATATTGTCTATTATTGTAGCTTTCGTCCTGGCCAGAAAAGAAAAGGACATTGGCAAATCGATCAATTCACAATCCCTTATAGCTAATGCAAGCGAATCTTTTTTAGACATCTTTACTTCTTTAGTTGTTTTGGCGGGGATATTGTTGGCCTATTTACGAATTTCTTACGTAGAAGGCTCTATCATTATTTTAATCTCATTACTCATTTTCAAATTGGGCCTGAAAAATATATGGATGTCTTTGCTGGTTTTGCTGGACGCAAATCTTGACGCTGAGCTGCAATCTGATATTGAGGAAGGTATAAACAAAATTTATGGCGTTAAAGGTGTTGGCGAAGTGATGATTCGCCAGGCAGGGCCATTTAAAATGGTAGAATGCAAGATTTTGACAAGTCCTTCACTTTCTTTATACAAAGCACACGCATTAGCAGACAAGGTAGAGGATCATATCACCAATAATTTCGAGCATATTGAATCGGTCTTTATCCATGTCGAACCATCAAGAGAGAATTTTGTTTCTGCCATCGTCCCTGTACAGGATATAAACGAAATGGACTCTAAAGTTCATGGCCATTTCGGCCGTGCACCATATTTTGTCATATTAAAGATTGCCGATGAAAATATAGAAATAGAGGATTTCTACTATAACGAATTTCTCGGCGATAAAAAACATGTGGGCGTAAAAGTGATAAAAGCGGTTATCAAGCACAAACTGGATTTATTATTCACCTCTCGGATCGGCGAGATTTCCTTTCATATG
>CAYTNN010000061.1:0-21041 GCA_964439135.1 uncultured Pirellulales bacterium | reverse complement strand
AAAGCCTGGATTCCCTGCTGGCCGAATCCAAACAGGAGTACACCGATCTATGGCGCATCACCTGTTTCGAGCCGGGCGGCAAACATACGTTCAATACATCATGTGAGCTTGTTGCTGCCCTTGAGAAGGCCAAAAAGCAGGGTAAGGCACGCTTCATCGGCATATCTTCGCACGACCGGCAATGGCATAAGATGATGATAGAATACTTCCCGCAGATCGAGGTCATCCTTTTGCCGTACACGGCCAGGAGTAAAGTCGCGCCGAAAGACAGCTTGTTCGATACCGTCAAGAAGCATGATATAGGCGTTTTCGGGATTAAGCCTTTCGCGAGCAACTCGCTTTTCAAGGGCAGCAGCTCGCCGGATGATCCTAACGCCGAAGAAGATAACCGCCGGGCGCGATTGGCGATCCGGTACATCCTGTGCAATTCTGCGATTACGGCACCGATTCCGGGACTCATCAGTCCGGCCCAGGTGGATAACATGGCCAGGGCCTTGAAGGAACGCCGCCAGCTCGATGTGGCTGAGGCAGCGGAGCTTGAGCAGGCGGTTGATGAAATGTGGGCCGGCCTGCCCGAGAACTACCAATGGCTCAAAAACTGGGAGTACGTGTAGCGGCTTGTAAAACTGGCGGCCGGAAACCGTTTTGCGCGATACAATTCTGATTCAATGTAAATCGCCAGGTTCCAGGGAGGTTCTTAGTGAAATATTTGACATATTGTTTTTTGACGTTGGTGCTGGCTGCCGCTTCGGTTGCTCTGGTGGGCTGTAAAGAACAAGTCGTGCAGGAGCCTCCACTATCCTCGGTCGTACAAGTCGATGAGGAGCCGCTTCTGCTTTTAGAGGACGGCAATGGCGACGAAAATCCGGGCGTGGATGCCGGCCCCTTAGCCGATAACAGCCGGTGCTATGTATGCCATATAAACTATCAGGATGAGAAGCTCACATCCATGCACGCGAAAGCTGATATCGGCTGCGAGCGTTGCCATGGTGCGTCGGACGCTCATTGCTCGGATGAAGACAATATCACGCCGCCTGATATTATGTATCCCGCCGAAAAGATAAATTCTTTCTGCAAGAGTTGCCATCCGAATGCCACGCTCGGCAAGGGCAAAAAATACTGCACCGAATGCCACGGCGAGCATCGCCTGAGTCATCGCACGAGGAAATGGGACAAGTCCACGGGCAAGCTTATAGAGGACGACAAGGTGCGCATGCTGACCGATGAGATGCTCGAACAGCAGTAATCAGTCCTTATATCAAACTTAGTTAATTAGAGCCGATTAAGCATTGCTGTCATTCGGAGCGAGAGCGGGAATCCAGAATTTTCGTTGTTTATCCTTACAATCGTGCTATCGGTTCTTATTTACTGAAATTATTATTAGACGGACCGGTAAAAGTCTTTTTCCTTTGAAAAAGACGCAGGAAATGTTATAATACTCGTATGATGCGGTCTTTTTCGGAGGAGTAATAGTGGAATCTGCCGGTCATGTTAATAAATGTTGGGCATTATTTACGACAGTAATCGCGGTCTGCTCATTTTGCTTTGCCCAACCTGTCTTCGCAGGCTCTATCGTCGGTTGGGGTTTCAACGCGAACGGTCAGGCTACTCCTCCTGCCGGCAATAATTTTGTGGCGATAGCCGCTGGTGAAGGTCACAGTCTGGCCATCAAGAGGAATTGCGAATATGTACTCGCCGGCGACCTGAATGACGATTGCAAGGTAGATTTCTCTGATTTCGAAATTCTCGCAGATAACTGGCTTATCGATTGCAACCTGAATCCCTCGGACCCGGCTTGCGTGCCTAAATAGATGATATCTATCAGCGTAGAACTGCGAAGTTTATGAGTCCTTTTTTTGCCTGATCTTGCTCTCTGTCCCCGCGAGCAGTCTTTTTATGTTTTCAAGATGCCGGACAATTACCATAATCGGAATTGCGATTGCTGTTATAAAGACCGGCCATAAGCTGTCAAATTCCCAGGTGGGTATCAGAATTATCGCCACAATCAAAACGAGGGGAATAGTAACCGAAGCGGCGATTGATGCTAAGGAGACATAACGCCATATCAGAACGACTACCACCCACGTCACCGCGAAAAACAAGGCACAAACTGTAAAGTAGGGCCAAAGGCCCAGTGCTACGCCAAAACTGGTTGCGACGCCCTTGCCGCCTTTGAATTTGACGTATATTGGGAAGATATGACCCAGAATAGCGGCACAGCCGACGGCGAGCCATAACCAGAGCGTAAGAACGCTGTCAGGTTCGGCAATGAGCATCGTTACGAGCATCGGGATCAGGCCTTTGAGCACGTCGAGGACGAAGCAGACATAAGCCCATTTTCTGCCGAGGGCACGCGAGACATTGGTCGCGCCGATATTGCCCGAGCCTATCGAGCGTAAATCCTTGCCGTGTGCTTTAGCGATAAGCAGCCCGAACGGAATCGAGCCGAGCAGATACGCAGCAATAATAGCGAGCGGGAAAAATACGTGCGTCATTGTCGGCCTTTCCTTTGGAGAATGGATTCATAAACGTCTATTAATTGCCTGGCGGCCCGGCCGATCGAGATATTCTCTTTGAGATTGTCCTCGATAATCGCCTTTGACGCGTTTTCGATATTCTTCGTATCTGTGAAATAGCGAATCGCTTCGGCCAGTGCATCTATGTTCTCGGGAGTATCGATGACCTTGCCGTGGCGGTTATTGACAAAGAAATCGGATGCGCCGTTGAACTTCGTGGTTATCACGGGCTTGCAGGCCGCCAGGGCTTCGAGAATGTATCGAGAACAGGGGTCATAGAAAGTCGGCAACACGGCCACATCGGATATCGACATGGCATTTTGTATATTTGGAAGATGACCGAGAAAAACTATTCTTTTGCCGATGTTGAGTTTTTCAGCGAATGAGCGGAATTTATTTATTTTCCCGCTGCCGGCTACTAACAGATATGGAGTCCGGGGCGTTGGTGATTTCTCAAGAAGCGCCAAAGCTTCGGTTAGCACGTTAAGACCCTTAAGGCGGAAATTATTTGCGCCGAATAAAAAAAATACCGGATTAGCGGAGCTTTCTATTGCAATCTGCTGAAATATTTGAGTCTTAAGCTTTTCGGCGATTTCGGCATCTACCTGGTTATCAACTTTGACGCCGTTGGGAACCAGGGCTATGCGTTCGCTGTCCAGATTATAATGGTTTATGAACTGATCTTTTACGTAGTTCGAAAGGGCGGCGATAATTGGGCCGTTCGGGTCTCTGCAAAGTTTTTTTTCCGCCCACAGCAACTCTGTCCTGCGCCGGTTTGTAAAAGCCATAGCTGTCTTATAAGAAAACACAAGCTTGTTCCTGTAACTTGCAGCATTACGGATTATCGTTTCGGCAAAGCTTCCGCCCGGAGGTTGATAAACATCGGCAAAAGTTAAAGGAATAAGACTGTGAATAATATCGTAGTGATTCCGGCCGATATAATTCGAGATCAACTTCGCAAAAGAAGCCAACGAAATGTGTTTGCTATGGCCGGCCGGGCAAAGGAATTGGACATTGGCCTCAGAACTATCACCCTGTGTGGCCAGAATATCAACATCAACGCCGAGTTGGGAAAGCGCGGAAGCCAATTCGAAAACAAGCCACTCGGCTCCACCAAGAGAGATATCGTAACGCTCTATTATTATCGCAACTTTCATTTTGTACCAGGCACTATAATCGGGGAAAATCAGTTTGTAAAGGGGACAAGCCTGCCGTATTTAATCTCGCGTCTGGCTATCCGATTGACTTTTCTGACCACTTTGCGAATGAACGCCTTGTCGCGTCCGTTCAGGGGCCTCTTTCCGGCGTAACTTTTATAAAAGCGAAGGCGGTCGGTCTTTGAGAAAGCACTGCCCGGGGCCGAATAATATAGCTGGGCGATGTCCTTGATACGAAACCTCTCGGCGAGAATGCGCGGCTTGAATGCACGCTGCAGGTCGATCAGGAAAAAGGTGCCGTCGTCCGAATAAAATATATGCGCGAGATAAAAATCTCTGTGACGATAGCCCGTATCGTGAAATCTTCTGGCGAATTGACCGAGCCGTTCTATGAAATTTCTTTGCTGCCTGAGACTTTCAGTTTGTGAACGATCATTGAAACAGTCCGGCAGTTTTTGCTCCAGCGATTCGGCGTTGGGAAGTTCTTCGGTTATTATAAAGCTTCTTTTTTCAAGAAGGATGCCCCATTGCTCGCCGTAAGAAATCGTTTTTGGCGTATTTATGCCTGCCCGGGCCAAATCTTCCGTCGGGTCAAAATCGAAGGACATCATACTTTTACGAGCATTATGCCAGAACCAGTTTTTGATTTGGGTCAGAGCGCCGGGGTGGTTGTAACGTTTCAAAAAAAGTGTTTTCTCAGGATTGGATATTTTAAACTCCAGGCGGCTTCGATATTCAGGCAGGCTGGATCCGCCGGGGTCTTTTCCGGAATTGAAAGAAAAGAGAGCGTCAAAAGATGTCAGGCCGAGTTTTTCAAAAGCCGTTACGTAGCCGCTGTCTAAGAAAAACGATTGCGAAGTCTCTATAAATCTCTGTTCGGTCATTGCTCAGAGCCAATTATTGATCACCTGGATCATTATCCTGCAGAAAATAGTCTGAGATAACGCCCATGAAACGATTATATTTTATGGCGTAATGGGACAATCCTTTTTCGGAGAAGAGCAGAGAATATTTTTTATCCTCGGCTTGTATATTCGGAGATACTTTAGCCCACTGATCTTTATCCATAGCCAATATTTCTTTGATGCGTTCGGCGTAAAAATCGGATACGGGAAGATCTGAAAAGGCGTTGACGAACCAGGGCATAATGTGCCCGATTTTTTTAAGCAGCAGATCGTGCTCCGGGCCGAATTCTAAACAAGACTCGTCTGTGAAATTTTTAAGTTTTTCCATTTTTTCAGAATTAATGTATCCACCGTCGAGACTGATCTGGTGCGACTTTGTTCCCGGGAAAGGGAAAAAATAAGTCCAGCGAAATCGTCCGGGTTTTGCTGCCGCCATAAGCTTAATTGTTTCGAACAGGTCATCACGATCTTCGTGCGGAAAGCCGATGATCAGGAAGACGGAACTGTGCATCCCGTAATCGGCGACCGTTTTAATTGCTTCGATGATTTTTTCATTGCTCATGTGGCGATTCAGGATCCTGTTTCGAATTTTCGGGCTGCCCGACTCCACGCCGAACTTGACAATTTTGCAGTTGGCCCGGGCCAGAGCTTTAGCGCATTCGTCATCGAAAAAGCCAACATGTGCATTGACAACAAAAGGAATCCCGGAGACCTTCTCGTAGGCCCGGCAAAATTCCTTTACATAGGCCATGTCAAATGTAAACAGGTCATCGTCGAATATAAACATTTTAATATTACGGTAGTTTTGTTGCAGGTACTCGATCTCCCGGATCATCTGCTTTACACTGAATCTTCGTATATAGTTAAGCTGTTTGAAACTGCATTTCAGGTCGTCCTTGTATGCCTTGACCATCACGTGATTGAAGCAGTAAGTGCAGGAGAATGGGCAGCCTCGCGAGGCCATCAATCCGACCCAGCCATTTTTGGCATCTATCATTCTCTGGAAATCCATGCTCTGGTAGTCTTTGGGAGGCAGTTTCGTCAAATCAGGCATGGGCCGTACAGGATTGATTTTGATTTTACCGGCGTGCACCAGAGCGAGATTGCGCAGGTTTTCCACGCTCTGCCCCCGCTTTAGTTTTTCGACGAATTCCAGGAAGGCTTCTTCGCACTCGCCCCGAAAGACATAGTCGAACAGGCCTGTATCCAAAATTTCGCGGGTGTTAACCAGAGCGTGAATGCCGCCGATCACGAAAGGGACCGAGAGTTTTTTCCTTGCCCAGGAAGCAAGTTTTTGGGTATATAGCCATTGATTGGTTACTACTGAAAAGGCGATTATGTCCGGCTTTTGACTAATAACTCGCCGGACGAATTCTTCTTCGTCAGGCAGCGGCTCAATATCCTCGCAAAGCTGCCAAAACCCAACCTGATGCCCGGCATCCTTCAGTACCGAGGCCATGTGTGCCACACCGTAATTGAAACCCAACTGTGACTCTGTCGAAGGATAGATAAATAATATTTTCATAATACTTATGATTTTCCGTTAGGCGTATTCACAATTACGTGCGAATCAACTATCCACAGTTCTTTTTGCGGGCTTGTCGTGACGCTGAGGTGTCTTTATTTCACGGATTTTCTGCCGGCGCTCCAGCGGCTCTTGTTTTGCCAGGGTTCGTTCTTCCATTATCCGCAAGATAGCCTCGTCCGTATTAATGTGCTGTGGATCCGTTAAAGTGTTGACATGTACGATTTTACATTGCGTATTGCCGCACGCGCTCCACCTTCGGATAAAGTTCATATTATTGCTGCCTGCGAAAATAGTCAGAGTAGGCCTTTGCGCTGCGGCCGCGATATGCTGACACGCTGAGTCGTAGCCGATAAATTCATCACATTCGGCAATAAGTGCTGCGATTTCGCCGATTTTGCACTCGACGCCCAGGATTCCGTGTGACATGCCGAGTATTTCGGAGTCCCCAAAGCGGACACTTGCAGTTTCGAAACCTTGATCTCTAAGTTCCGCAATCAGAGAGCCGGAGCGGGAAAGTTCGTCTACGCCGAAACCTCTGTCGAGAAGCACTACGGTTTGCGGGCTTTTCAAAATTTCCTGCAGCAGTTTTTTCTCGAAATCTGTGCTTAGTCTTTTTCGTGGATTTTCTCCTACACCAAAATTTACTGTGATGAGTTTTCTGCATCCTGCGGCGCTAAGGCGGGAAGTTATATTCCGGGCCTGGTTTGCGATAGGTGACGGCACCCAAACCTTAGGATAGCAAAAGTCGGATATCCCGAAAACAGTATCCATCCAATGATTTGCCAGCTCGGCCATACATGTGTTTTTCGCCGACGAAGGAAACTTCCGGCTGTTGAAGAAAAGATAGTTTTCATGATGGGTCAGCGGCAGAACACCCAGTTGAGAAATTCGTGAGTCCGGATCGACCAACAGAATATTCTCTTCACAGTCGGGCGGCATTTCTTCGGCGAGAATATCCAGAGTTTCATGCCAGCTTGAAAAACGCTCTAAGAGTCCGCCGCGGCGAGCGTAATTAAGCTGTTGGATTCGAATTCGTGGATTGCCCCCAAAGACGCCGGTGAGTTTTTTGTTGCCGATGATAACAATATCCGTTTGAGGAAAAAGCTTAGCGAGGCGTTGAATCATAACGCTCAAAATGGCGACGTCGGCACCGATCGTCACACGAGATAGCAAAATGATTTTATCCGGAGATTTGTTTATATCCCAGCTATATTCGCGGCTATGTATGTAATTGGCCCGATGATAGAGACTTTCAAAGGAAGAAATTCTAAACTCGGTCAGTCGTTTATCCAGTGCTGTTCCCGCAGTGACGTTTCGGCAGTAAGTAATCACCTGAGACATGAGACGGCTGTAGATTTCCACGGGCATTTCTTCATAATCGTCGCATAATTTTTCCACGATGATTTCAAAAAGAGCAGATGCAGCCCTGTTATTCAACTGCATATCTGAAAAAGATGTGGCCATTTCACAGAGCAAATCGATGTACTCAGGCTCGAAAGAGCCGTTTTGGTAGTATCGGTCGACGAACGAAAAGGCAACCTGGCGCGATAACCGGGACAGTTCATCGTTGGGGCAGGAGATCTTTTTCAGGCCAATCCACTTGTTTCGATATATAGATGGTTCCATTTTAATTTTGCTCTTTCAGAAGTTTTGTTGCCGCAGTAAACACTTCGGCCGCAGTTATCTCCGTCATGCATTGATGTTCCCTTGGGCAGATCTTCTTGTGGCAGGGAGAGCAGTCCATCTCTTTTCTAATCACAGTAGTCCTGTCCAAATTCGTAGCAGTGTAACGGGGGTTTGTAGGCCCCATGATAACCACCACCGGAATGTCCAGAGCCACCGCATAATGCCGGGGACCTGTATCATTCGTGATTAAAAGATTACACCTTCGGACCACGGGTTTCAATAGTTCGAGATCGACTTTGTCGTCATAGGTGTTGATGATGTCGGCACGGCTTTTCTTCAGAATGGCCTGCGCAATAGGCTCTTCACCAGGGCCGGATAAAAGCAGAATTTTTGCTCCAAGTTCTTTTTCGCACAGTTCAGCCAACTCGGCAAAGTGTTCCGGCGGCCAGCATTTAGACGCACCGAAACTTGCGCCGGGATTAAGCCCGATCACAAGATCATTTTTCCGAATCCCGTACTTTTCAAATAGTGATTCTGCGCGTTTGAGAATCTCTTGATTAATAAAAAGCCTTGGTTGTATTGTCTCAGGAACATTCAGGCCCAGCCAGCGGCAGATTCCCAGGTAATATTCGGCCGTAGGCATAGGTACAATCCGGTAATTATTACGAACAGGTTTAGGGCCGCCCCTTAGAAAAATCCCTCTAAAATTCCGTCGATAACCGTAAATATTTTTTACTCTACCCAACCATACACTAAGAGCCGATCGGACAGAGTTGGACAGCAAAACGGCCATATCCGCTTTGTAATCACGTATTTGTTCAGTCATGCGCCAGAATCCTGCCCAGGATTTATCATCACAATCAATGAAACCGTCAAACCAGGGCCCGTCCCTGAGTATACCCTGAGCATTCTTTTTAACTATGCCGATAATTTTCGTCTCTGGAAAACTATCACGAAAGCAATCCAGCGCAGGGATTGCCATAACAATATCACCCACCCAATTTGGGCAGCGGATAATCAGTGTATCAATATGGTTTACGGGTTTTTCTATCATATACGTTTAACCGGAACTTCCGGTCTAACTTCGCTCTAACTGGCATTTTGGAGACGACTTAAAATTGGCTCCTTACCATTGTTGATACTTTGAATCATTTCACTCCATGAATTACGAATACTTTCTTAAAATGTTTGTAACCATGTACAATATCAGATTTTAACCTGTTTTTACAGATTAAATTGGTAATTCCGCGTGCTTTATTGCCGTCCTATCCTCGCTTCGTGCTTTGCTCATGACCTATTTTTTGCCCTGCATTATGTAGAATGTCAGCGTCATAAGCTGGAAAACGATAGCAAAGCCAAGCGCAATGAAAACCGAATTATCCTGCCTCTCCGGGCTCATCAGGAACCACACGGTGACGAGCAGGCAGAACAGAACAATAATTTGCACTATGCCTGCCATCAGCCTCATGATGGAAAACTCACCGAACATCTCCGCCCGCTGCATACTTTTAAGCTGTCCCAGAATACTGCTCAGGAGATCTTCGGTTTTGTCTGCTGGAATTTGCGGCTCAGCGGCCGGCAGTATTTGTGGTTCGAGTATCTGCTTTGGAGGTTCGGGTATTGGCGTTTTGAGCGTCTGCTTCCGCGGTTCGGGTAGCCGTATTGGCGGTTTGACCGCCTGCTTTGGTTGCTCTGTGTGTTGTATCTCCGGCTCTTGAGGCTCTGGGGCAGGTTGTTGGACCTCAATTCGCTCAGGCGATTCGGCGGCCTCAGAAACCTCATCGGCAGTCTGCGGAGCCGCTTCGGTTTGACTCGTGGAAATTGGCTGGGCTTGCTTCTGCTCCTCGGCGGGAGAACGCAGATACTTCTTAACGATATTGACAGCCTCCTTAATGTTTACAGCTTTGTAGTCGGGATTTACTCCGGCCGGCGACAAGGATGAGGCCGGCTGTTTCTGATGGGCAGGCGGCATATCGATCAATATTGTTTTGCAGCCGGCCTGCAAACCAGCCTCGATGTCCCGGCTGCTGTTGCCAACGCACCATGACTGGCCCAGGTCGATATCCATTTCATCAGCGGCTTTCAGCAGCATTCCCGGGCTTGGCTTTCTGGAGTTGCTCTCTTTGCAGTATTTCGGGACAACACCTTCCGGGTGGTATGGGCAATAATATATCCGGTCCAATGATGTGTTCTTCTCGGCAAGCAACTGTTTCAATCGTTCATGAATCTCGCCGAGGACTTTCTCGGTGACAATCCCGTGCGCGACTGCCGACTGGTTGGTCACGACAATCAGCTTATAGCCGAGGGCTTTGAGCTGGATGAGGGCCTCGGGGACGCCATCCAGCAGCTTGACCTGCTCCGGATTATTGATATAGCCCGGATCTTCGATTAAGGTGTCGTCACGATCTAAGAATATAGCTTTTTCAGACATTTTTAGAAATCCGTTTCTCGTTTAACTGTTCGCAAAATCACGCTCTACAAGGTCGCAGATTATATGATAAGCGAGCTGATGAATCTCCTGGCTCCGTGCCGTTGATTCGGCGTCGGCGCAAAAGCAAATATCCGCCATATGCTCCAGCTTGCTGCCGGACCTGCCTGTAAACGCAATGACGCGAGCGCCTTTTTCCCGCGCGACCTGAACGGCGGCAATGATATTTGCCGATGTGCCGCTGGTTGAGAACGCCCATAGAATATCGCCTTTCCGGACCAGCGCCTCGGCCTGGCGGGCGAAAACTTTCTCATAGGAATAGTCATTGGCGATGCATGTAATAACCGAAGTGTCGGTCGAAAGGGCCACCGCGGCCAGAGCTTTCCGTTCTCTGGTGAATCGGCCCACAAGCTCGCCGGCAATGTGCTGGGCATCCGCCGCCGAACCTCCGTTGCCGCACAGATAAACTGTACCGCCTTGCTTCAATGCGGTTGTGATTGCATCGGCGATGGGCACTATAGTCTCGACGCCGACTTTCTCGAAATCAGCGGTCATCTTCTTATGTGTTTCGATGGCTTCGATTATGTGCTTGTTTGTATCTGGATTCATCGGGATTTTGCTTTCAGTGACTTCATTTCCTTAATCGTGGCGGTCGAACTTTTGCCGTTGACGAGCGGGGCCAGAGTAACTTTCCCGCCGTAGGATTCTACGAATTCCCGGCCGACGACGCCTTTTACCGCCCAGTCCTCACCTTTAACCAGCACGTCCGGCCTGACTTTCTTAATTAAATTCATCGGGTCCGGTTCGTTGAAAATAGTAATGTAATCGACTGTTTCCAGCGCAGCCAGCACGCCGGCCCGGTCGTGCTGATTATTAATCGGCCGTTCAGGCCCCTTGATCGTTTTCACAGAGCCGTCGCTATTAAGCCCGACTACGACGATGTCACCCTGCCGCCTGCAAAATTGCAGGTATTCGACGTGTCCTCTGTGCAGTACATCAAAGCAGCCGTTCGTAAAAACAATAGTCTTATCTTCCCGGCGGAGCTGGGAAAGCTTGCTGAGCAAGGAGTCAACGGTGCAAATCTTGCTGCTTGTACTGAGGTTCTGTTCGGCAATTTCTTCGACTATCTCTTCAATTGTGACCGTAGCCGTGCCGAATTTCTCCACCTCGATTCCGCCTGCGATATTTGATAACTGTACAGCGGATTCGTAATCACTGCCGCCGGCCAATGCTGTTGCGAGCATCGCCAGGACCATGTCGCCGGCTCCGGTCACGTCGTAAACTGTTCGCGGACGGGTTGGAACCATCAAGCTCTTGCCTTCTGTTTTCAGATACGCCCCCTCCTTATCGAGCGTAATAACAACCGCTTCGAACTGAAGTTTTTGTAATAGATAATCCGCCGCTTTGGCTGCCGTCTCTATATCGGTGACTTCAAAACCCACAACTGCGGAAGATTCTGTGCGATTCGGTGTAATGGCTGTGGCACCGGCGTATTTCGAATAATCACTTGTCAGACAGGGATCGACCAGAATCTTTTTGCTCGCCTGGTTTGCCAGTCGGATCATCTGCCGGCAAAGCGAATCGCCCAGCAGCCCTTTATTGTAGTCCTGCAGGCATACCATATCGACCTGTGCCAGCTTGTCTGTGTAGGCAGACAAAATCGCCTCGCTCAACTCATCGGAGAGCGGTTCCGTGGATTCGCGGTCCATTCTGATTAATTGTTGCTGGTGAAGATGTTGTGCAAGACCGATCAGTCTTTGTTTGCTGATGGTAGGGCGGTTCTCAGCCTTAAACAGGCCATCAATATCGGTTCCGGCTTCAAGCAGCTTTTCCTGGAGAATTTCGCTGTCCCGGTCGTCTCCCATTATACCAAGACAGTATGCCTTTGCTCCTAACGCGGCAATATTGGCGGCGACAGAGCCGGCGCCTCCGCAGCGGTACTCGGTTTTGGTGATTTTCAGGACAGGCACCGGTGCCTCAGAGCTGATTTTCACGGCATCGCCATAAATATAGACGTCCAGCATGAAATCGCCCACGACCAGAACTTTCGGCGATCCGAGATTCGTTATAGTTTTCAGCAGGTTTTCGTACATATCAGTGCAAGTCAATATATAATTACTTTCGGGCAATTTTACTGGCTAACGTATCTTTAATCAAGGCTGTTAATTTATCCTCTCCGGCCAGGAATTTTATCTCGATAGCCAGAAAAGCGAAGGGCAGAGGCAATTTGAAATCTGAAATCTGAGATTTGAAATTTGATATAACCTTCGTCCAGTCTTTCTGCGTCGTCAGTATCAAATCCGCCCCAAGCTCTTCTGCTTGCTCTGAAATTTTGCTTAAACAGGCATCCGTGTAGTGATAATGGTCGTCATAGATTTTCGAGCCGGATAATTCAGCTCCGAGGTTCTTGATAGTGTTAAAAAAAGCATCCGGATTGCCGATGCCGCAAAAGGCAAATATTTTTTTACCCTTTAACTGCTCAATATTGTCATTCCCCGTATCAAGTACGGGGCGGGCTCTGCGTAAGCAGGAATCCATTTTTTCGCTGCTTTTCTGGATTCCCGCCTTCGCGGGAATGACAGATGGCTCCGAATATTTTACAGAAACAGCAGCGTGTATCGATTTTGCTATCACCATATCAGGATTGATTGTTCGCAGTTTTTGCTCGAGTTCGCTCAATTGGGCCTCAGTGACCTGGTCGCATCGTGTAATAACGACGGCGCCGGCTCGCTTCAATGAAGATACAGGCTCCCGCAGAAGCCCTGCCGGCAGCATCTTGCCATAACCGAAGGGCTGTGTCGCATCAATTGCTGCGATGTCAAGGTCTCTGGCCAGACGGCGATGTTGAAAGCCGTCATCCATGATCAAAACTTTCGCGGCGTATTTATCGATGGCATTTGCCGCCCCGGCGAGACGATCCGGATTGACAATCACTTCGGCTTCCGGACAGCTCTCGGCAATAATCGCAATTTCATCTTTGAAGTCTGCGTTTTCCTGTGCTCTTGCTTTATATCCGCGGGTAAGAATTGCGCACTTGCAGTTTTGGATTTTGAGTTTTGAGTTTTGAGTTATCAGATTGCATAACCAGACCACGAGCGGAGTTTTACCCGTCCCGCCGACCGTTATATTACCGACACAGAGGACTATCGCATCGACATGATGCACCTTGAGCATTCCTTTGGAATACAGGAGATTCCGCAGCCGGACCACAAGCGAGTAAAAAATTGCCGCGACTGCCAGAAGTGACCTCAGCGTGCTCGCACCGAAGCCGCTGCTTTGGCCTGAAATAAGTCTGCGGTAACTTTGTTCGTAGTTCATAGTTTCTTTACTATAAACTTCTGAACGCACAACTACGACTTGCCAATTTTTTCAATAATGGCATCGGCCATCTGGCTTGTGCCTACCGCAGTCGGGTCGTCACGGTGCGGCTTCATGTCGTAGGTGACACTCTTGCCCTCGGCGATTACCGCTGCGACTGCGTTCTCGAGCTTGTCTGCCTCGGCCATTTTGCCTATGTGCCTGAGCATCAGCACGCCGCTGAGTATCAGCGCCGTTGGATTGACCTTGTTCAGGTCTTTGTATTTCGGTGCGCTGCCGTGCGTTGCCTCGAAGATAGCACCTTTTTCACCGATGTTTGCGCCGGGAGCTACGCCGAGCCCGCCGACCAGTCCGGCACATAAATCGCTTAATATGTCGCCGTAAAGGTTCGGCAGCACGAGTACATCGTAAAGCTCCGGCTTCTGGATCAACTGCATGCACATATTATCGACGATGCGGTCCTCAAATTCGATATCGGGATATTTCTTCGCGACCTGCCGGCTGATATCGAGCCAGAGCCCGTCCGTGAATTTCATGATGTTTGCCTTGTGGACGCTCGTGACCTTTTTGCGTCCCATCTTGCGGGCGTATTCGAATGCGAATCTGACTATTTGCTCGGTGGCTTTGACCGATATTGATTTGATGGTTATACCGGATTTTTCCCTGACCTTTTTCTCGCTGTGTTTGTTTATCCAGCTTATCAGCTCATCAGTGTCGTCTTTTCCGCTTTGAAACTCAACACCGGCGTAACAATCTTCGGTATTCTCGCGAACAATCACAAGGTCGATATCGGTGTACCGGCTCCTTACGCCTTCGTAGCTCTTGCAGGGCCTGAGACATGCGTACAAATCCAGCGACTGGCGAAGATGGACATTGATGCTCCTAAAGCCTTTTCCGACCGGGGTTGTGATCGGGGCTTTTAGCGCGACGCCGGTTTTTTTAATCATCTCGACGGTTGCGTCCGGCAGGGGGGTCCCAAGCCGTTCCATTACATCTAAACCCGCTTCAGCAAAGCTCCAGTTGATATCCGCACCTGTCGCGTCGATACAGCGACGTGTTGCTTCTGCGATTTCCGGCCCAATTCCGTCGCCGGTCACTAATGTTACATCGGTCATTTCAAATACTCCAAAAATCAACAAAAACAAGATTTTACCCACTCAAAGCGATATTGTCAACCAGCGGCCGCAAAATTGTTCTCCGAGTGCATCTGTCTTCATATTTAGACAGCAAATTACCAATTTATTGGCGGTTCTTCCGCTTAAGCAATAATTGTACAACGGTCTGTTTGTGTTATAATCACGATCAATGGAAAATTTAACAGGAGTTCGAAAATGAAGGTCTACCTCGTCCGGCATGGAGAAGCGGTCTCTTCGCAGTTTTATCCTCAAAGACCTCTGAGCGAGCAGGGTCTTGCCGATATCCGAAAGGTCGCTTCGTTCATCAAACCTCTGGAAATATCCGTCGAGCAGATCTGGCACAGCGGCAAGTTACGGGCGGCACAGACGGCGGAAACGCTGGCTGAGTCTGTGTCGGTGGAAAAGGATTGCTCTGCACATAAAGACCTGATGCCGAATGACGATGTCACAATCATCGCTGACGAACTGGAGGCTTACGATACGGATCTGATGATAGTAGGTCACCTGCCATTTTTGGCATATCTAACTTCGCTGCTTGTGGCCGGCACGCAGACCGCCAACGTCGCCGCATTCGACGCCGGCGCAATCGCCTGCCTCAACCGCCGTAATCGGGGCCAGTGGCAAATTGAATGGATGATAACACCGAAAATTTTGGCTTAGCTACAAAACACGGGCCAAAGTCTGAATAATGAGGACCGATTAAAAGGAATATTCCAATGCGAATAACATATCAATCTCTATGTCAGAACACCTGCTTAATGGTGCTTATGGTTATGATGTTTCTGCCCACAATGTCCTTAGCTGCCGATGTGGGTAGCTTTGTGGATGTTGTACCGTTTGGCGAGCTGAAAAAATGGGACGGTGACGGCAAAGACTACGGCGTTTTCTGGGAGGATGCGCGCGATATCTTCAAGGTGGTTGTCACGTTCGCCGATACGGCACCGGCCATCGAGCCCGGCGGGATTGCATTAGAGTATTGGCAGTCCACATGGCCCAACCAGCGGATTGATCGCGAGAAGCCCAGCGGCGCGGGTAGCTCGGGCTGGCTCAACGTCGGCGACTGGTACCAGGGCCGGTGGCGTAAAGCCGATGTGAATCTTGAAATCGAAGGGACAACCTGTACGTTTACCTTCAATCCGGTCAACGCCATCGAATTTCCGGAGTTGAAGGATTTTGCCGCTACCTATCGTTCGACGCTCAAACTGCGTATTGTCGGCGAAGTACCGCTTGCTAAAATCGATAAATTCGAAGCCTATACCGACTCAGTTTGGGAGCGCCTGGACTTTGATATCGAATGGGGCCGGGCGGCTCAAACTCAACAGCAGGTCTGGGACGGCAGGCTGGAAATATTCAACGGCCACATCAGCCAAATCAGGCCGCTCTCGTCTGAAAGCACGTTAAAAATTAACCCGGAGCATCGCTGGACTTCGACGGTCAAAGGCGGAACCGACGGCATCAGGGCCGGCGTTCTCTGCGCCAGGGCGAAGGGCTACAATTCATTCGATGAGACGGTAGTGACACTGCGATCCGATTGTGAGACGTTTTCATTCGCCACGCCGGATCTGATCAAGTGGGGGCATATCTTCATACCCGACTTCGGCGTCATTATCCGCAGAGCCGGCGACAATACGACCTATGAAGCCGCCCGGCAAACCTGGCAGCAGAACCGCTCCATGAACATTTATACAAGGGTAGCGGACGAAACAGAACAGACGTTCGGCCGGGCCTGGGAGGACATCCCGACCAAAGAGCCCTTTTATATTCCGCTGGGTTTCGACGGTGGCCGGCAATACTTCGGCCTCGAACCCGACGGCAGCGCTTTCTGCCGCAATTACTGGCTGAACCGCATCCCCGGCAAGGACACGAAACGATGTCTCTATGACGGCAACAATATTCGGTATCGGTTCGGACCCTCGGACGCAGAGCTAATCGAGCGAACCATCGTGGACGGGTCTCTGCCGATGACTGTCACGCAGTGGCGGCGGGGCGGCGTTTGCTATCGCCAGACAGCCTTTGTCGTGCCTTTCGACGGTGTCCCGAACCAGGGTGGTTCTATCTATGCAGATGATACTCTTGTGCTGATGCTGCGCTTCGAGATGACACGCCAGCAGGCAGATGCCGAAGCGGATGCCCGGCTCGATCTGGAAGTAGTCGCCGCTAAATCCGAAAATCTCGCTCGCGACGGAGGCTTCATTTATGTTGCAAACTCGGAGCCCAAACGGCTTCGGATGCTGGTGACTTCTCCCGATTCGGCTTCAAACTATACGCTGAACCGGCAGGATGGCGGCATTGTCTATCGCGCGTCGCTGACGCCGGAGAAGCCGGGTTGCACACTTGATATAGCGATACCATACATTACCTTTACCGACCGACAGCAGTGGGACCGGTTGAGCAAGCTTGAATATGAAACAGGATTTCAAGCGGTTCGCTCCTATTGGAGCCGGCGTGTTAAACAGGGGACGCAGATTATCACGCCCGAGCCGATGATTAACGATTACTACAAGGCCACCGTCTCGCATCTGCTGCTCAATACCGACCGGGAAGTCGGGACAAGTGACCGATACGTCGCCAGGGTGGGGACATTTTCCTACGGAGCGTTCAGCAACGAATCGTGCATGATGATAAGCGATCTCGACCGCCGGGGTTACCACAAGCGCGCCGAACGAGCCCTCGAAACATGGCTTCACTACCAGGGCACGGTCGGCCTGCCGGGCGATTTCTCGACGACCGAGGGCCAGTTCTACGGGGCAAGGGGCTACGAGGACGGCGGCTATAACCAGCACCACGGCTTCGTGCTCTGGTGCCTGGGCGAGCATTACTGGTATACGCGAGACGCTGCCTGGCTCAGGCGTGTGGCGCCGAAGATAGTTGCCGGCTGTGCATGGATTCTCGGTGAGCGAAAGCAGCACGTCGATAAGATAAGATTCTCTCGACTCCGCAAGATCGAACGGGGCTTGCTTCCGCCCGGCTATCTCGAAGACATTCGCGACTGGCGGTCGTGGCTTTCGACCAATATATATTCCTGGTGGGGCATGCAAAACGCCGCCGCGGCGCTGGCTGATGCGGGATTACCCGAAGGCTTGCTCCTGCTGCGCGAAGCCGAAACGTACAAGGGTGACATCCTGCGAGCATTTATGGGTGCCATGTTCCGCTCGCCGGTCGTCCGGCTGCGTGACGGAAGCTGGATTCCGCACATTCCGCCCGAAGTGCATCGTCGTGGTCGGACGTTCGGCTGGATTACCGAGACGCTCGAAGGGCCCATACACATGATTCGCACCGGACTAATCGAGCCGCAGGACCGGATTGCCGGCTGGATTATCAAGGACTACGAGGACAATCTCTACATTTCCGAGCAGTACGGCTACAACATTACGGGAGAGGAATTTGAGCGGTACTGGTTCAGCCGGGGCGGCATTTCGATGCAGGCCAACCTGTTGTGCAATCCGATTCCGTATCTGCTGCGCGACGAGCCGAAGCACTTTTTGCGGGCCTACTTCAACGCCTTTGCAACGAGCTATTTTCCCGATACGCGTATGATGACCGAGCATGCGCTGCCCAATATTGGCGACCATCGCGGCGACCACTACAAGTCATCCGACGAGGCCAATTCGACCTATTGGCTGCGTATGATGTTTGTCCAGGAACGAGGCGATGAATTGTGGCTCGGCGCGGCGATTCCGCGCTATTGGCTGGCCGACGGCAAGACCTGCGGCATCGAAGACGCCCAAACCTACTTTGGCCCGATGTCCGTCAGGTACGAATCCAGGCTCTCACAGGGTAGAATCGAGGCGACCCTAGGTCCACCGCGTCGAAACCCGCCGAAAAAAATCTACATCCGCTTCCGCCACCCCGAAGGGAAAAAAATTGTCAGATGCGAAATCGACGGCAAATCATATATAAATTTCGATCCTGAAAAAGAATGGGTAATCGTGACTGAGTATCCTGTGCAGCAGACACGAGTCATCGCTTTTTATCAGTGAGGTGCAGTGGGCTATTTTGGGTTCATCAGTAGCATGGGAAGCTTTTTTACAAGCTACCCATATGGGATTCTTATATTCTTTCGTCGAGTTCGGCTAATGAGAAGCCGTTTGCCTCTACGATATGTTTTTGATCCGTCAGAATCAGCCACGGCAGCGATTTGACACCCCATACGAAACGGTTTTTTTTTGCCATATACAGTTAATAAATTAATCCGGACCAAGAGCCCGTTTTCAGTCGTTGTAAGAAAAGACGTGGATGCAATTTGGATGCTACACTTTTTTTCGTACGCTTGTCAATATTATTTCCTACATTCTTGCTACTCGGCGTTATTCAAGCAGAATCACTGTTTTAAGCGTTTTGCAAGCCTATTTACCCAGATTCCCCTGAGCCAGGTATATTAGCCATTTGATGCCGGGGCTTTGTTGGATGGGGGGCCGTGAGCCGACGGATATAGCCGGCTCAGTGAACTGGTTAGCGAGTTGGTCTATTTCCTGGAGATATGAGAATATCAGCGAGCCCCGGGCCTGGCCGTTCACGTCGAAGGTGATGTTCTTGATGATGTCATTTTCCATGTCGATTGTATAGATTAAATCCGTGCTGTTTTGCTGCTCTTCGTGGGAGATCACGACAAATACATCCGTCTCGTTTTGAGCCCGTTCACTCCGGAACCATATCCGCTGTTCGGCAGCGTCCCGGCGGACGATATTGGCTGTGTGCATCCCCATCCATGGCCGGGCCAGGCCTTTGAAGAAAGTTCCTGCGGGGTAGGCGGCGATGATGCTTTTATCGCCTCGCCGTAAATACGCCCCGCGGCTGCAATCGGTTATTTCGACGTCATCACCGATTTTCAAGGTCAGCCATGCCGGATGTTCTTTGGCCGCGTCATAGACAAACGGGATGCATCCCCGGCCGGTAATCTCCTGCTCGCCTACCGTGCCGCTGATGCGAAAATAGGTCCAGCCTCTTTTGTGCATCGGATCGCGGTCGTCCACGATGGGAATATCCGCCGACCAATCGTACTGGAACAGCTCCGGGCCCACGGTGTTGTATAGATATTCCGTCTGGAAATCCGGCGCATTATTGAAACGATAATCCACAAAGCTCATCAACAATCCCGTATTCGGGTCGCGCACGTAACTGCCGAGGCCTTTGACGTTGTCCTCCACGTTTGAGAGAAACTCGGAGAATTCCGCGGTGTCGGTCGGCAGCCGGCGAACCTTAAGATTGCTCCAGCACACGCGGCAATTGGTGATATGAACGAGGTCGTTACCGCTGTCGAAATAGTAGTTGGCCTGGCCGTCCTCAAGCCAGGCGCAGAGTTCGTTTTGCTGCTGCGGGTCCCACCGCTGCATTCGCATGAACATGGGGCCGTCGGCGCCGTCCGGGAAATATAACCACTGCTCGTATGCGCCTTTGCTGAGGCTGCCGCGGGATTCCGGATTGTTGTCCCTAAGTTGAGTCGTAAAATGCATGCTATTGACGTCGGATCTGGAGGTCAAGGGTGGTTCGAGCAAAGGTTCTTCCGGCCGGAGCGACATGCCGCCTATGCCGATCAGCACCACCGCTATGGTTGCTAATATTGTCAGGCCGAGTCTCGAACTGACGGTGGCCAGCGCCGCCGCGGTTAGGCCGACCTGCGTAGTGTTAGCAGTAACTGTCACAACTGACGCGCTCCCCTCCGCCGGGGCCGTCAGTCTGCCGAATAGACCCAAGCTCATCAATAGTAAGCTCTTGCTCAGGCCTTGGTGACCCAGCTCTTTTTTGAGAGCATTTTTAGCGCGGAAGAATAAAACACGTGCCCTTACCTCGCTGCACTGCATGGTCACTGCGATATCCGAGTACGATAAATCCTCGAAGCAGCGCAGCGACAGAACCGCCCTGTATTGCTGCCTGACCTGTTTCATCGCAGCCATTACTTTTTTTGATAAATCCTTGTGGACTAATTGCTGGAGTCCTTCGTCCTTTTGATAATCGCCGCGGTGAGAAAGAAAATCCTGATAAAAGGTGGAATCGGAAACCAATGCTGTTTTCCGTCTGGTCTTGTAATACTGCTGAATTTTACTCTGTGCAATCCGATACATCCAAGGCCAAAAACTCTCCGCCTTATTGAGACCATCAAGAGATTTAACCATTTGTAGTAATGCCTCCTGAGACAGGTCTTCAGTTAACTCGTAATCCAAAGTCACACGATAAACGTAAGCGCGCAATCTCCCCTGAGCCTCATGGGCCAGTTGATCGACACTATTGTCGTGGCCCTGTTGCGCCAGCTTAACCAGCTCGGTCCATTTTTGTTCTTCACTCATAAAATATCGTTCGCCTATATGATATAGACGACGAAAGTAAAAATTCGTTACGATTGTTTTTAAAAAATGTGAATAAAATCCAACAATTTCCTTTAATTGACTACTTTAAGGCTTATTTTGGCAGTTTTTCAGTTATGAGAATT
>CAYTNN010000060.1:0-21093 GCA_964439135.1 uncultured Pirellulales bacterium | reverse complement strand
AAATTCCGGTCGGCTTTGAGCTGGGGATAGTTCTCAACAACACCTAAAAGCTGCTGAAGGGCGCCTACCAACTGTGTTTCATTCGCGGCCTGCTGCTGGGTGGCTCCCCGACTTGCCAGGCATTGAGCGCGCAGTTGAGTGACACGCTCGAAGATTTCTTTTTCATGTGCCGCGTATCCTTTGACCGTGGCTACCAGGTTGGGAATCAAATCGTAGCGACGCTTGAGTTCCGTATCGATATTGCCCCACGCATCCCGGATGTGGTTCCGCAGAGCAACCAGCGTATTGTACGTCAGGACAACATAAACGATCGGCAGAAAGAAAACGACACCGATTACTATCAGCATTGGCCCCATAATTATCTCCCGGTAAACAGATAGTCCGGCAGCAGCGACCGGACGGTAATGAGTCGATTCAGATTAGGTTCTATTTGCTCCGGCGCCAACCGCGAGTTGAACGAGATGGCCATTACCCTGTCCTCGATTTCTATGCTCAGATCGGTGTTGGACAGAAGGTAGTCGATCATCCGGGCGTTGCACACATCGTATGCGAACTTCTTGTTCTTCGAGCGAACGCAGAACTTACGGCTGAATTCGTGCGACTCGAAATCGATGTCATCGTACCCGACAGCCTGGGCGATCTTCGAGAAAATTCCCTCCGGGGCGATGATAAGCTCCGGAAATGATACCGGCAACTGCAAAATAAAGAATGAGATATAATAGTGGTGGGTATTCTTGCCCGAGCCGGTCTTATAATGATAGTCGAACAGGAGTACTTCGTGTCCCTGATAGCTGCCGGAAAGGACATTGAACGCATAGCGACTCGATCCTTGCCGAAGTTTGTCCAGGAAGCGGTAACGCTTGGGCATGTACCTGTCTCTGTGAGGCATAAATTGCAGGCCGAGCTTCGCTGCTACGGCGGCCATCGCCTCGCGCCGTTTAAGAGAGCCGATATAGCCCAGTACTGCCACGACGGCAAAGATTGCAATAAAGCCGAAAATAACCAGAGGTTGCACTTCTCTATCCCTTTAATCTAATCATAAATTAGTAGCGTGTCGAGGGCGTCCCGCCCTCGAATCGCGGGCAAGATGCCCGCGACACGAAATTATAATCTCTCAGCATGTAATTGACAACATAGCTTTACTTATCATAATGTAAGATCAGATAGCAGTAAGATCTCGTCATTGCGCTGCCAAAAAATATCAGTTTGTGACAAGGAATAATCATGGCTTCGGAAGATAAGTTTGGGTACAAAACAACCGTAACCGACGAGCACTGGCGAGATGAGGAATTTCAATGGGCACGGATTCTTTCGCAGGGCAATCCCGCCAGGGGGATGGTCCTGCTATACGTACAGAAGGCGTGTACTGCCTTTCACGAATTCGAGCCGGCCTTGAAAGCGGATGCTATAATGCCGGGGCAGGTCGAGTTTTTTCGCCGCCGGCTGGCTGCAAGGGTCAGGCACGTATTAGTGACAATGCAAAATAATGCACTTGATAAAATCAACGGAGCTGTCGAGTTGAGCGGGATTTTAGAGTCTATCGAATCGGCCGAAACCACGGACGAGCTGGCCGAACTGACCGAAAAACTCCATGCCGTCAACCACACGCTCCTGGATTCACTGGAAGGCAGATAGATTATGCAAGACATTACTCGTCGAGATTTTATGAAAGCTGCGGTTATTGCCGGGGCGGCATTACCATTTTCGCGAGTACGAGGAGCTAATGACCGCATCCGCGTAGGTGTGGTTGGTCTTGGCGGCCGGGGTGTTGGGGCACACATACCATCCTTCGAGAACCAGAAGGACGTGACCGTTGTAGCCGTAAGCGATCCGGACCGGGAGCGTATGGCGGTTGCGGCCAAAACGATCCAATTGAAATTCAATCACGGCGTCGAGCAATATATTGACATGCGCGAGATGTTCGACCGTGAGGACATCGACGTAATCGGCAACGCCACACAGAATTATTGGCATGGACTCAGCACAATCTGGGCATGCCAGGCGGGCAAGCACGTCTATGTCGAAAAGCCGCTCTCTCATTATATATGGGAGGGCCGGCAAATGGTCATCGCCGCCCGAAAGTACAACCGTATCGTCCAGTGCGGCACGCAGCACCGCTCGGAGAATTTAATCACCCAGGCGATTAAATGGGTTCGCGAAGGCAACCTCGGCAGGATCGAATATGTCACCGCCTTTGCCAACAAGCCGCGTGTATCGTGCGGCAAGCGGGACACGCCGCTGCCGATTCCCGATACGGTTGATTATGATCTGTGGTGCGGCCCGGCGAAAAAAGTGCCGATCTACCGCGACCGGCTCCAGTACGATTGCAGCTTCGATTGGAATACCGGCGACGGCGAATCATGCAATCAGGGCGTGCACGAGGTGGACGTGGCCCGCTGGTGCCTGGGCGAAAAAATGCTGCCCCGCCGGGTGATGAGCATCGGCGGCCGGTTCTTATTCAACGATGCGTGCGATGTGCCCAACACGCAGATCATCTATTACGATTTTCCAACCGCCCCAATACTTTACGAGGTCCACAATCTATACAAGTCAAAAGATTCGAAGGAAATGCCCGCGTTCCGCGGCGAGCGTGTCGGCGTAATCGTCAATTGTGAGGGCGGGTCGGTGAGTCTTTATCGCGGCATAGCATGGGACAACGAAGGAAAACAAATCAAGTCATTCAGCGGCGGCGGCGACCATTTCGTGAACTTCATCGATGCGGTTCGCAGCGGCGGCGCCGAAGATCTCAACGCCGAGGTGCTCGAAGGCCACCTCTCAACCGCCGTCTGCCATACCGGCAACATTTCGTACCGGCTCGGCGAAAAAGCTTCCGCCAAAGAAATGCGTACCCAGGTTGATGATGTGCCTCTCTTTGGTGATATGCTCGATAGGCTGTTGGAGCACCTGGCTGCCCACGAAATCGATGTTGACGCTGGAACTGTAACGCTCGGGCCGTGGCTCCAAATCGACCGGGAAAACAAGCGTTTCAAGGACAGTGAACCGGCCAATCGTCTGGCCCGCGGATTTTATCGCGAGCCGTACATCGTGCCGGATCTTTCAGGATGAGCTATTTTTATATTGCCGAATGCCGATTTTCGATTTTCTGTTTCGATTTCAAAATCGGCAATCGGCGATCGAAAATCGAAAATGTTTTTACTTAACTTCTACAGTCGGCTGTGCCGCCTGAGCCGGCGCTGCCGCCTTAGTTACCTCAAGCAGCTCGATCTCGAAGATCAGCGTGGAATTGGCCGGTATGTTGGGCCTTCCGCGCTGCCCGTAAGCGAGATTTGCGGGTATATAAAGCTCCCACTTGCCGCCTACTTTCATAAGCTGCAGGGCTTCCGTCCAGCCTTTTATTACGCCCTTAACGGGAAACTCGGCTGGCTTATTACGCTTATAAGAACTGTCGAACTCCGTGCCGTCGATCAGAGTGCCGCGGTAATGAGTCTTGACTTTATCATCCGCAGTGGGGGTATTTCCCGTACCTTCCGTGACGACTTTATATTGCAGGCCGCTCGGCAGGACCTTAACGCCTTCCTTTGCCTTGTTCGCTTCAAGAAATGCGGTGCCTGCGGCAAGGTTTTCAGCAGCCTCTTTTGCCTGTTTTGCAGCCTGTTTGGCTCTCATCTGCTGCTGGAAGCGCGTAAAAACCTGCTTCATCTCATCTTGGCTAAGTACCAATTCTTTGCCTTCCAGAGCATCTTTAAGCCCCATCATCAGCGAATCGAGATTGACCTCGATCTCCTGCGTCTTGAAATTCCGGGCAATTTGGGTCCCTATTATATAGCTGACTTTTTCCATTTCCGTCTTTAGTGTCTCCGCTTTCGGGGCGGCAGCCTCTTCGGTGGTTTGTGGTTCTTGAACATCCTCTTTGGTGCCTTCCTGTGCCGCATAAGCCGATATTATAATCAAACAGCTCAATGCCAACATCACAATGTAATTTCTCGTTTTCACTATTATCTCCTTTTCTGATTAAAAAAACGCTGTGTACCGAATCTACCAACGACCCTATCTACACACAACTTTACAAGAATTCGGCATTTTACCAGAAAATCGGACGCAAAGAAAGGCTTTTTTATTGAAGATTGCCGATTGCCGAATGCCAATTTAGAAATCGAAAATCGACAATGTCTTTTTACTTCACATTTAAGCCCCGGCTGCGTAAGTAGTCCTTCAGCTCTGGTATATCGATAATATGGAAATGGAACACCGAGGCGGCAAGCAGAACAGTCGCTCCGGCCTCTACGGCATCGTAGAAATGCTCCAGCTTGCCCGCTCCTCCCGAAGCTACGATCGTGGCCGAACAGGCATCGGCCATCGCCTTGATAACGGGAAGGTCAAATCCTGTTTTAGCTCCATCCCCGGCCTTGCTGGTCGGCAGGATGACGGGGACGCCATATCCATCGACTTTCTTCGCCCACTCGATTGCGTCGGCGCCGGTGGCGGTCCTGCCTCCGTCGATATAGACTTCGTAGCCCGAGGGCAATGATTCGTTCTGGTCCACGTCGATGGCAACGGTTACCTTATCGGCACCTAATTCGGCAATCATTTCCCTGATGATTTCGGGCTTTCGGAAAGCGGCGCTGCTCACGGATATCTTATCGGCGCCGGCCTGGATTACTTCGACTGCCGAGGCGACGTCGCGGATGCCCCCGCCTACGGTAAACGGAACAGTAGCGGCTTCGGCGACGTTTCTAACCACTTCGAGCATGGTCGGACGATTTTCAACGGTGGCGGTTATATCTAACAGCGCAAGTTCATCCGCTCCGGCCTTACAATAAGCCTTCGCGCATTCGACCGGATCGCCGGCGTCGCGGATATCGACGAAATGAACGCCCTTGACTACCCGGCCGTTTTGCATGTCAAGACATGGCATAATGCTGATTTGTTTATCCATCTTTCTTCCTTTATTGATTGCAAGTGATCATTGATTTAATAAATCGTTGCCGGATTATAACAAAACCCGATTAATTTGCAAGCTCGTAGGGGCTTCTTCGCGAACCGCCCGTGCTACAGGTTTTCTCTGCCGGGGGATGGAATTGCGGCCTGCCAGTTGATTGGGTCGTTGCCGTATTCGGTTGGGTTGATCCTGCTAAGTGAGTAGCCGAAGCCGTCCGGTTCGGCGGGCCACGGGTCAGCGGCGCCTGGTGTATCGTCCGGGTGCGATCCGTCGCTGTAAGTGACTCGGTCGACTCGGATCCAGTGGCGCAGGCCCTGGGTGTCGACGTCGCCGGGCATGCTTAGCTGGATTTTCTCGCCGGCATTGTTGAGCTTGCCGGCGGACCACTCGAATACCTGCACGCCGGCGGGAATGCTATATTTTGCGTCAAATGCCGCCCAATCGCCGACTAATAATAAATGCTCACCAGCTTCTATCGTCACCGGCGAATCCGTTGGGAAGAAAAATTCGATTCCCGGATTGTCGGGATCGTCCGTAAAGCGCCAGGGCTCGGCTGTGACAGGGTCGTACAAAACGACCGGTAAGTCGCTGATATTGAGAAGCTCGATGTATTCGGAGTCGCCGGATAAAGGCGGATTGTACATAATTTCGTTTATAACGAGAGGTCCGACCTTCGGGTAGGCGTTGGCGCCGCCGGGCGTGATCTCGCTGGTCGCTACGAAGTTGTACGAACCTGTGCTCTTGAGATACCTGCCGAAAGACACGCCGGTCGCGGAAGCTCCAAACTTTTCCTCGTCGCTGTAACCGGTCAGTTCGCCGTCGGAACCGGAGTTCAGATATAAAGTTTCGCCGTTCTCGCTGAGTCCGAAGGGCCTGTGGGTGCCGGGAGCGGCCGGATTGCCAAAATGAAGGTCTTCGTGGAAAACGACGTAGCCATAGGGTTCCATAATCGTGACATCGGGGATTTCGTAATTCTTCAGATCCATGTTATCGTCGCTGAGGAACCAGCCGCCGATGTTGATGGCATGGCCGTTCGTGTTGTAGAGCTCTATCCAGTCGGGGGCTTCTGCGTGTGAATGTGCGAGAATTTCATTTATGATAACGCCGCCGATCTCCGGAGGCTGGCTGGCGTTACCGGTGCCGGGTGAGCCGCCCGGGCCGGTGCTCGGTCGCCAGGCGCTCTTGTCGGAGTAGGCGCTGGGCTCGGTGTTAAGCGGGTCTATCATCACGAGCGAGAAATCCATGCCGTCGGTGATAGTAAACCAGCCGTCACTGTATTTGAAGTCATGGATGGTTTGGCCTGCCGCATCTAAAAGCTCGATGCGTTCGCCGGCATTGTTCAGGCTGCCGAAATACTCGCCTGCGATATTAAGAGACGGGTCGTACTTGTTTGTGAAAGCATCTATATCCTCAACAATTAGAACATATTCATCGGGCGCAAGGTCTACGTCCGGGAAGGTGAATTCGACTCCATTCGTAAAGCTGACGAAATTGAGGTTTATGCTTTCTGCTCCGATGTTTTTTAGTTCGATGAACTCGGTGTTCGGATCGGTGAGTATATTTACATTCTGCGGATTGTACATAATCTCCGTGATACGCAGATTCTCAGCGACCAGTCCGACGGCATAGACTGCCTCGTTCAAGGCGCTCCATGTGTCGCCGTTTAAAACGCGCGCCTTGACTTGGGTGCTTTTGGTCAGGATGACAGGCCCGGTGTATACTCTTGCCGCGGAGCTGTTGACTGAACCGCCGGCTATCCTGGGGTCGGCGCCGTTAAGCGAGTACCAGATTGTGCCGGATGCACTCATTGTCAGTCTGCCGTTGGTATCGACATGGCCGCCGTGCTGATTGACACCGTTGATACGAAAGACCGGCGCGCTGATGCTGGGGTAGAGGTTTGCGCTTTTCAGGTAGTTGAGGACAGTGTTTGAGCGGCCTGGTAAATAGCTGTTCAGCTTGTCGTTGGCGGTTTTGAGCCAATCCTCACGCGTATACGGCGTGGATCTTCGGTTGTCGCCCCACCTGGCAGATTCGCCGACAATAGGCCGGTATATCTGGTCAATCCTTTTTTGGAAAAGCTGGGCCGAGGCCGGATATGAGAGCGGGCCGTTATTGAAGAAGTATTTGTGTATGTGGTCGGCAAAACGAATTCGATATTCGGCATTTCCGTCAAGCTTATCATGGATATCCGATGGGCTTTCGCCGACGTCGTTGCCCCCTTCAACTGTGTGCTCGGCGTCCCACGAATGAAAGCGCCATTTTCCGTCGGGATGATTGCGATGTGTTGCGTACCAGTTCTTATGAGGCCAGTCGTGGTTGCCGGGAAACCAGTTGGCCAGCAAGTAAGTGATGAAATTGTCGATATCCAGCTTCTGGGTTAATGTGAGGTACTTTGTCAGACTGCCCGGGTCGGATTGCACAGCGTTTGCGGCATTTACCATCGAATTATAATTTGCCGTAGCGCTGCCGCCGATGCCGTTATTGATTACGCCTCCGCTGTTATGCTTTATCGCGTCGTACTCGTCCTCGTTGGCACCGAACATTTCCGCCGCCCAGGCATGGTCCGGCCGTTCATGCGTGTAGTACATTCCCCAGTACAGGCCGTTTATGTAGATGTGGGCGTAGGAGCCGTGAGGGGAATAGCCGCCCATAGCGTTGTGAAGGTCGGCAACGTACTGGTCCTGGACGTACAGGGCGGTGTTAGTCTGGTCGCTGCCGGGATGCAGCCAAGAGTGGTTCAGAACCCCATCCAGCACGAAAGTGTTGTGGCGGTCCACCGGCGAATCGGCGAACAGCTTGAAATTCAGCTTCGGCGGGCCGCCCGTTGCTTTGCGGTCGTCGGTTTGAGTCTTGAATCTCGGGCGCATCGAGAGCTTGAACGACTTCCATCTCTGCAAACTTGTGCCTCCGCCGCTTACGCCTCCCTGCATGGCCATGGCGCAGTTGGCTTGAAATTCGTCTTCGGTATTTGGGTCTATATATTCGATTGAACAGACTCGCTCAGTGCCGTCCTGCGACTGATTGATATATATGCCCCTGCTGCCGAACCAGTCGTCTGTGTCCATCACAAGAGAGATACTCGGGGCTGACTTAAGGTCGTCGATGATAGTTCTTGCATAGAGTCCGTTGAAGCAGTCTCTGCCGTTCTGTCCGACAACGTCCGGGTCAACCTGGTAATCGCCGGTGACTGAGCCCCATGAACTCGGATAACCAGGGGGCACAACTTGAGAGCCGGTGAATAGATTCGTGGCTTGATTGATGACATCGTCGAGGAAGATATAAGTATGTGTATCGACGTTGGTGGATTTGAAGCCCGGCAAGAATGCCATTGCCCGTAAGCAGGTTGTTGTGCTGATTGTGATTGGTGAAGCGGGATTATAAATTTGGCCGTGGCTCATAGTCGGTGTGCTTCCGTCTGTGGTGTAGCGAATTATCGCGCCGGGTGTTTCAGTAGTAATCTGTACTGCGAATGGCGCATCATAAAAGCCGCGGTCATGGCTGAATTTCGTATCGGCTACAACAGCAAGATACGAACCATTATTCGATGCTCCCGGAGTCGGATCGAGTGTTACCCAATTATTCGTAGCGTCGGGATCACGGCCGTAGGAAACATCCGGTGTCTGTTGGTCAAAAGTGATGCTGTCAAGTTGTGTAATGCCATCGGTATCGAACAGGCCGACCTGGTCACCGGCATCGGCGTCGAGTTCGAAGCCCGCATGCAATCCTGCATCGGCGATGTCATTGTCCGCCCAGATTAAAAGATAACCGCCCGGCTGAATTGTGGTAACAGATGAATTATCATTTGGAATCCGCCACTTGGTCGTCTCGGATAAATCGTCTGTAAGATACATCCCGCCGATATTGATAGCTTCTTCGCCGGAATTATAGATTTCGATCCAGTCGTCGCGCTGGCCCTGTGGGTCGGTTATACTAAAGTCGTTCCTTGCGAGAAGTTCATTTATAACCAGGATTGCTCCCTCTCCTTCGAGCCAGTTTTCTGCCAGGATGGCGAAGTCGGCCATATTGACGCCATCACGGGCGTTGAGGTCGGCGGGACTTCTCTCAGGACCAAGCCACTGTGCACTAAAGAGTACGAGATCTTTGAAGTTGACTTTGTTGTTCCCATCAAGGTCACCCAGCATCGGCTCTATTATGGTTATAATAACCGAGTTGCTGCCTAACTGGGGCACTTCATCCCATACCTGGAGCTGCAGGACATAATCGCCGGGCTCGGAAAATATCGCGCAGGGGTCCGCTATGTCGTTGGCGGGTTCGAAAGTCACTGAGCCGGGGCCGCTGAGTTTCGACCACTTTATTGTCAATATGTCAAGATCACATGGGTCATCGTCCTCGATATCCGGGCTTAGCTGCAGGATATTGTTCGGCCATGTAAGCGAATCGTAGTCTCCGGCATCGACTTCCGGCGGGCGGTTCCCGGCCTTGCCAAGCTCTTCGAGCATGAAACCCGCAAGAGGATACGCTCTTCCATCCTCGGATTCGGGAGCTGCTTCTGCCCTGATTGTGAAACTACCGCCGGCTGAGGGCACGATCTCGTCCCAACGAACCACATAGCCAGTGATACTGTTATTTCCGGCAAGAAATTTGGATTGGCTCTCGCTCCTTTCGACAATTCCGTCGCTGCTGTTATTGACATAGCCGGCGGCGCCTGAGATAGTAACAAGTGTAATCCGGTCGGGATAATTCGTTGAGCGGATAGCGGTGCCGACAAAACTGTACGTCTTTGCCGGGTCTAATCCGGTGAATTCTATCTCGACCCACCAGCCCTGGCCGCCGTAATAAATGTTGTTTGGCCCGAAGTCTACGATATTATTGAATATCTCGTATGCTTCGGTGCCCGGGGCGGGATTGCCGCCGGCGCCGCCGCCGCTGACACTTAGTCCGGCACTTCCCATCGTGAACGTAACAGTGGGCATCCCGGCATCGCTACCTGTTTCGAAGTTTCTGAGCTGGCCTGTTGAATTAGCCCTATCGTTATTATGAATAGTCCAGCCGGTAACATTTGCCGCCGTAGAATCACCCGCCTCCCGAAGGTTGTCATTATATGCGAGAAATTCGGCCCGTGTTGTGTCCGCAGCCAAACTAATAAACAATATTACAACGAAAAAGACTAAATTCTTGCGTTTTAGACGTTTTATTAAGCTTTTTTTCAAACAGCAAGTCCTATAATACGAATTCATTTCATCCAACTCTACCTATATTAACACATTGAAGCTCTTAAATCAATACTTATTGTAGTGTTATGCTGCTGCCAAAGATTTTTCCCCGAATTGCTGAGGTTGCTGATTTCCTTCATGTTGTTCGGAGACGAGGCATACAAATTCGAAATTTTAGTTGGTATTGAACTCTTGCCCGATAATTGGCAGGCCTGTAGAATCGTGTCTAAATGCCGTCACTGGCGACGCTGTCCGGCATAGTGCCCGGGACACGTGATCCGAGTGAAGTAAAAAGTATAAGCAGGAGAAATAAAGTGGGCAGTATTGAAGAAGGCGTAAAACAGGCCGTCGAGAATTGTCTGAAAGTCAGGGCGGGCGAAAGCATAGTTATTATTACCGATGCCGAGACCGTCGAAATCGGCTCAGCGATTAAAACCGCCATCGAAAAGATTACCGCCGAAGTTGTATTCTTCGTAATGGAGGATTTCGGCGAAAGACCGATAGATTACCCGCAGGCCATAGACGATGCTATTAAGGCTGCCGATGTCAGTATCTATGCCGCCCAGGGCGCCGAAGGAGAGCTCCAGAGCTTCCGAAGGTGGATGCTCAAGGCGGTCGAGGCAAATCCCGGGCTCAGGCATGCCCACATGATTGGAATCACGCCGGAGATTATGAAAGACGGGATGTGCAGCGATTACAAAGAGATTCAGCGCATCAGCAGGCGAGTCTATGAGAAGGTTAGAAACGCGGGCAAAATCAGGGTGGTAACTGAAAAAGGGAACGATTTTGTTGCTGAATTCAGTCCGCAGCTCAAATGGATAATCAGCGACGGCGATATCACCCCGGGCCATTGGAAGAATCTCCCCGATGGTGAGGTGTTTACGTCGCCTGCTAATTTCAACGGTACAGTTGTCATTGACGGCTGCCTCGGGGATTTCTTTACCCGGAAATACGGTTCTCTTGAAAATACGCCAATTACCATCGAGGTTGAAAACGGCGGGGCCGTAAAAGAAAGCATACGCTGCGACGACGAGCGGCTCCTGCAGGAATTGACGAAGTACCTCTTTGAGCTCGACGAAAACAGTTACAGGGTCGGTGAATTTGCCATCGGTACGAATACCGGCCTGACCGGGCTAATCTACAATCTGCTTCAGGATGAGAAGTTTCCCGGGGTGCATATTGCGTTCGGCAGCCCCCTGCCCGGCAAAACCGGAGCCAAGTGGGACAGCAAAGCACACGTTGACGGCGTGATTATAAGCCCGACTATCGAGGTGGACGGCGAAATGCTGATGGATAAAGGTGAATTCTGCCTGTAGGTGCATTTCGCCCGGCAATATTGAGCTTTTATAAACGTATCGCAAGGCAAGGCAGCACGAACTACCGGAGTCGAACGAAGAGAGAATACCAGCCGGTATAGTTTTTTCCGATTCAACTTTGCCGCCACGATACAGGTCGAATATCCGCAATCTTGGACTCGTCCAGCTCAATCCCAAAGCCGGGCTTATCCGGCAGTTCCAGCATCCCATCTACGGGCTTGAGCTGGTGCTTCTCGAAATCGTAGTAGCTATCCATCTTCTGAATCAGGAACTCGACGAGCGGACAAACCTCTATCGGCTGGCTTGCCACTACGTGCATGGCGGCGTGGAGGCTGTGGCCGTGCGGGATGACGTTGGCCCCGTGAACCGAGGCCAGCGTACATATCTTGAGAAGCTCGCTGATCCCGCCGCACCATTCCGGGTCGGCTTGAACCACCATGATAGCATCGGCCTTGAGGAACTTGTGCACATCCCAGCGGCCGTAAAAATGCTCTCCCGTAGCCACCGGGATCGAGGTCTCGCGGCTCAGTTCGATAAAGGCGTCCAGGTTTGCCGACTGGAAGGGCTCTTCTATCCATCGTGGATTATATTGCTCGGCCCGCCTGGTCCAAGCCAGGGCGTATTGAAGGTCCCATTGCCAATACGCGTCGAACATGAGGTCCACATCGTCCCCTACCGCTTCGCGAAGCAAGCGCACGACTTTCACATCTTCTTCGACGCCATCGGGTCCGAATTTTGGGCCTCGGTCCCGCACAAACCATTTTTGATGCTGGTACCCCTGCTGCTTCAATTCCTGTGCTTTCGAACGCAGCGCCGACGGTTCCTGCGAGAATCCCAGGCAACTGGCGTATGCCCTGACCTTGCCGCGCGAACCGCCGAGAAGCCGATAGACCGGCAGGCCGAAGAGCCGGCCGCGAAGGTCCCAGAGCACATTGTCAATGGCACTGAGAGCCATGATGTAGTGACTGCCGCGGGAGTGCCTGCTCGCTCGGAACATCTTGTCCCAATATGCTTCGTATGCCAGCGGGTCGGTGCCGATCAGATTTCGCTTGAAGAATTGATCGACGAACATTGCCGCCTCGTTGTCAATCGGGCCGTAGAGCCCCGCCGGGCCGCCATTGGTATGGACTTTCAGATAGAGCACCTTTCTCTTATTCTTGCCTGTTATCTGCAGGATTTCTACTTTTGTGATTTCCAGGTTCCCTTGCTTGCTGGAACCTACCGGTTCAGCAGCGGAAACAATCCCGGCACGTGTACCCATGCCGGAGGCTACACCCATAGCTGCAAGACCCGTTAGAAAACTGCGTCGCTTCATATAATCGACCATCTGTAACTCCTTCTACGAGAGAAATTGTTTTGATTAGAGCGTATACATATTACTCTTAGTTTCCTTTACTACATTCTGATAGTATATGTCAAGGCCGAGGTTGTTGCCCACAGCGAACAATCAAAATTGGTTTTGATTGGCTTTGAATTGGCTTTGTTTTCTCGCAATCGCAGCCCAATAAAATCCCCATAAACCATTGTTATTACTAACATTGTATCATTTTGCCTTTCTGAAAATTGGCTTTGTTTTTTCAAATAGCCTTTCAACCCCCAGCAGTGCTGGGGGCTAAACGAGATTGGCTCCATTCGACTGCGCTCAGGACAAGCTTGATTTGGTTTGTTTGGGTTTGTTTTCACCAGGTGTCCAATCCGATATATTTCTCGTATCCCCTTATTATAATTGACTTTGCGTTCATTTCTACTCCCGCAAAATTGGGTTTGTTTTTTCAAACATACCCTTTCAAATGTGCTTTCGGAGCTTTCTTTTAGCTCCTATGCCTTATGTTTCGGATTTAGAGCTTAGTGCTTCGGATTTCCGGGCAAAGCCCGGCTTTGGTTTTGTTTTTTCAAATTAACCACGAATTTACACGAATAAACACCGGATTTACTCTCATTTTTGCCTTTTTTTGTTTGTTTTTTCAAATAGCCTCTTTTTAGACACGGATTTACACTGATTAACACTGTTGTTTGAGCCACAGAGAAATAATCAATGACAAAGTCTTTTTACTTTTACCTTTTAACTTTTTACTTATTTATGTATTCTACATAAATCTGTTACCTATTATACGAATCTAAACGGATAAAGGCGGGCATATTCGGAAAAAAATGTCCATTACACGGCGTTTTTAATTCATGGAAGGACGCGAAGATTCACGAAGAAATCAACCGCAGATGAACGCTGATAAACGCAGATTTCAAGTCGTATTTTGTAAATAGTCAATAGCCAATAGAAAATAGTCAATGACAAGGCTTTTCTTCCTTGCTCGACACCGAGACAGCATCTATAATTGAACATAGCGGATATGACAGCTCTGAAGCGGCAACGTCGTAGTTTGTGCTTTCTTGCTTTACGCCGAGAGGTTTGGGTTGTTGTACGGAAACCATATAAACATTGTTAGGTTAAAAACATGGAAGCCGATTTTGAAAAAATGCTCGATTTGATGGAATTTTCTTTTCGCTACTTTGAAGAAGCTATGCCGAGCAAACCAAAATTAGTCGATATGCCATTTGGCGAGGTATATAGATTCAAAGAAAAAGATATTTATCAAGTGTTAATACAAAAGCTTGCGCGATTACAAAGTACTGTAAGAGCTGCTTATGTTCTTTTGCAAAATGGGTATGTTCAAGAACAGGCCATGTTGCATCGGGTAATAGATGAAACTAATGAGGATATTGTGTTTCTCGTTTTTGCAGAAACAAATGACACAATTGCTCCTTTGCACGAGCGTTATTTATCTGCTTTCTGGGAAGAGGAATTTGATGGTTCAGGAGACCCAATCAAATCAGAGCAAAAAAGAGAAATGATACCGCGCAAGAAAATTCGAGCATTTATTGCTAATGTCGAAGGCATGGCTATAGATCCTAGCCGTGGAATAGAACTAAGCAGAACCATAAGCAAGGTTTATTCTGGCTTTATTCACGGAGCATCACCACATATCATGGAAAGTTACGGTGGAAATCCGCCCCATTTCCATACCCAAGGCATGCTTGGAACACCGAGAATAGAACAACATAGACGTGACCTATGGAACTATATGTACCGTAGTTTCGTGTCTCACATTTTCGTAGCTAAAGCTCTTGGTGAAGAAAAGCTTGTTGAAATACTGACGAAAAACAAAGAGCAGTTTGAGTCAAATGCAGGTAAGCAGTATTAAAAACAAACCTAAAAATCACGTTAAATCGAACTGTCCAAAACAGCGCCGCTCGTTCCTCGATATAAAGCGTTCGGCTAAGGCAAGAATATGAATACAATATACGAGAGAAAAACTAGGAACCGCCATTCGTGACTGTTCCTAATAAAACTCTAATAAAACTGGAATCTTATACGGAAACCATACATACATAGTTGGCATTTAAAAATGAAAAATTTTTTAAGAAGTGACAAACCTGTAGATTACTGGATTTGGATAAATCCAGAGAACTGGCTAGTCCGACATCAAATAGAATTTACCGGAGGTTTTACTTCCGGTGGGCTTTTAAAAAAGGGTAATTCTAATCTAATGTTTACACCGAACCCTGATTTCCAAAGTGATATAACGCCGTTTCAGTTTGGAATTATGCGAGAGTACATGGCTGAGTACAACTTGGAAATGGGACGAGAAAAATATGCCTCAAACTACCCAAGCCGACTAAATGCTATCTATCTTCTTGAATCAAAAGACGAGGCACAAAAATACAAAAAGAGACACATGTCTCATGTTGGAAACAGAATATTAAAGAAAGTGCACTCTATTGGTTCATATGTCTATTCAAAGCATGATTCAAGTTGGGTTGATTTCCTGCGACTTACCCACTCCGTTGATTCAGAAACAATTGCATATGTGTCAAAGTCATATTGGGGTGGGGTTAACGTAGAGGACCGTCAATTATTATCAATGGGAAAACCATGGACTCAAAGCCCAATAATAGAAATATTATTTTTGGGGCGAATTGAATTTTATGATAAGAATATTAACACAAATTGCTGTTAACTAGGGACACGCACCCCATTTTATGAGAACGAAATGGTACCAATAATACGGCCCGTACCTATTATCCCCAGCAGGGAGAAAACACATGGAAGCGACTGATGTAGCAAGGAACTTGAACTCCCTCGTCGCGCGACGACGATGGCTGATTATATCGGGAATAACGGTCGCCACTCTAATAGGTATTGGGCTGATTCATGTGATTCAAGTACGCCATGTTAAACATGTGGCAACTGGCATAAACGTGGGCGATACGAGAGACCATGTTATCAAGCTTCTTGGAAAGCCACGGGTAACTTACTCAACCGGTTTCCCATCGCAAGGTGGTGCCGCCACCATATGGGGTTCATGTTATGGCGGTTTCCTCAGTTCGTTTCAGAAGACCGAAAACTGGCCTGTAGTCATTGAGTTCGACAAAGACGGCACTGTTGTCGAAGTCAGAGGGAATTAAAGGTGTACACTTGGCTCATAGGGGGTACATTTTTCGATGAGTTGTGCTTGCTAATGATAGGTTTTGATAGACTTGAGAATGGGCAGAACTTGCTCATGCTGCGGGATAAAATGCTCTTTCGTGTTGATTTTAAAGAAAACCCGCCGAGTAAATCGGCGGGCTAAATATTTTTAGAGACCGGCCGGGATTAAGTATGACGGCCCAGGAATTAGCCTGGTTTCTCACTTAAATAATTGATGCGATTGGTCGCATCCTACCTGATTAATGCAATCGAGCGGAGATTTTGCTTGACGGGCAGGCGGTTAATCTGATATAAAAAAGTAGTGAGTTTCGTGGATTTTTGGTTTTCCGCAGGGAGGCGGCATCAAGTAAAAATTGTCCGATCAGTCCGGCAACTCCGAAAACGGCAATGCTGGCCTGACGAGTCCGATGGAAAGGGTGTAGCGAAGAATTGAACCATTATCAGTCATTTCCATATTATTTAGGAGGTTTATCATGAGCAGGCAAACAATTTATTTCATTTCACTTGTTTTAATGTCCGGCTTGTTACTAACAGGTGCCGCCAGTGCAGTTAATTTAGGCGATCCCGATCTTATCGGCTATTGGGCGCTTGATGAGGGATCAGGTAAGACTACCGCCGATCAATCCGTCAATGGCTATAACGGCACGCTTAATGGCGGTGTGACATGGACCGAAGGAGTCTATGGAAGTGCTTTGCAGTTCGATGGTAGCGATGCGTATATTGGTACCGACCAGAGTCTTCTCAATGACCTGGGAGCATTCACATTGGCCTGCTGGGTCAGCGGGAGCAATACCAGTACCTATACCGGCATTATCGGCCAGAACGACATGGTAGAGTTTGGCTTTACATCGGAGAACGGCGGCCAGCTCGGAGTCTGGATGGTCGGCAATCAGTGGCAGTTTGTCGGAGCAGACTACGACTTTCCGTATCCTTCCTGGCACCACGTGGCGTTGACAGGTGATCCGTCAGGAGTAGTAATCTACATCGACGGTGAAGTTGCGGGAAGCGATCCCGGTGCCGTATCGAGCGGTACCTCCGGATTTCCATTCAATATCGGCGGCTACGTCTTCAATGATAGCACACAGCCACAGACGCTTCTGGGGGAGATTGATGATGTCTTTGTATTTGGCCGTGCGTTAATGCAGGAAGAGATTCAGGCTCTAATGGCGGGTCCCAAGGGATACCCCTATGCCACGAGCCCTGATCCGGGTGACGGCGATATGCATGCGGGTACCTGGGCGACGCTTTCCTGGCGGCCGGGAGATTTCACGGTTTCTCATGATGTGTATATGGGCGATAATTTCGACGATGTTAACAACGGCACAGGCGATACGTTCAGAGGTAATCAGACCGATGCGTTTTTGGTTGCCGGTTTTCCCGGATTTCCGTTTCCGGAAGGCCTGGTTCCCGGCACAACTTACTACTGGCGGATTGACGAGGTAAACGATGCCGAGCCGAATAGTCCCTGGAAGGGCGATGTCTGGAGCTTCTCGATTCCACCCCAAACTGCGTATTACCCCGTTCCGGCTGAGGGCGCCGAATTTGTTGACCTGGATGTGCAGCTTAAATGGACGGCAGGTTTCGCCGCAATGTTGCACTATATAGTCTTCGGTGAAGATTTCGATGAGGTGAGCAACGCTGCTACGGGTATTCTTAACGGCACAACGACTTACACCCCCGGCCCGCTTAATCTGGCGAAGACGTACTATTGGCGCGTTGATGAGTTCGATGGCTCTGCAACTCATAAAGGCGACGTTTGGAGTTTCACCACTCTGGGCGCCGTGACCGGCCCGAATCCCGCTGATGGCGATGTGGACGTAAAGCCGTCGGTAATTCTTGGCTGGAATGCGGGGGCCGTCGCCGCTTCGCACGAGGTGTACTTCGGCACGGAAGTGGACGCCGTGGCCAATGCAACTACAGGCTCGCCCGAATACAAGGGGCCAAAGGCCCTTGGCGAGGAAAACTATGACCCCGGTAAGCTTATAATGAATACTACTTACTACTGGCGTATCGATGAGGTCAACGACAGTCCCGATAGTCCATGGGCCGGCAACGTCTGGAGCTTTAAGACCGGTGATTTCTTTGTTATCGACGACTTCGAGGGCTACGATGCCGGCGAGAATCAGATATGGTACTCATGGCATGACGGCCTCGGTTATGGTTCGATCGGGACGGCGGATTATTTTGCCGGTAACGGCACCGGCGCTGCAGTTGGCGATGAAACCACACCTTCTTATACCGAGGAAACTATCGTCAACGGTGGCCTTCAATCAATGCCGCTTGTCTTCGACAACAACAAGCAGGACTACTCGAAGTATTCGGAGGTCGAATATACGTTGACAGACCAGCGAGACTGGACCGAGCAAAGCGTTGCCGAATTGTCGCTGTGGTTCAGAGGCAATTCAGCGTCCGTCGGCAGCTTCGCAGAAGGCCCGGTCGGCACCTATACGATGACCGGTTCGGGCGCAGATATCTGGGCGGTCGATGGCGTGGAAGCCGACGAGTTCCACTTTGCTTATAAGGTACTCACCGGCACCGGCTCGATTGTAGCAAGAGTCCAAAGTGTCGAGAACACGAACGCCTGGGCCAAGGCCGGCGTGATGATTCGCGAGACGCTTGATCCGGATTCGGCGCACGCAACAATGGTCGTGACCCCTGCCTCGGGCGTTTCCTTCCAGCGACGACCCGGCACGGGCGTAACCAGCGTCGACGATACGACTGCTGATATAACTGCTCCGTACTGGGTTAAGGTAGAGCGTGATTTATCCGGTAACTTCGCAGCGTACAGTTCAGCCAACGGTTCTGCGTGGCAGAAGCTGGGTGTGTCGGAATCCATCCAGATGGCCTCGAATGTCTATATCGGTTTGGCGCTTACCAGCCATGACGCGGCCCTGACATGCGAGGCTGTATTCACCAACGTCACGTTTACCGGTACGGTTAGCTCGCAGTGGATGAACCAGGACATCGGCATAACAAGCAATGATGCCGAGCCGCTTTATGTAGCGGTCTCCAACGCCGCCGGAGAGCCTGCCGTTGTGATTCATGACGATCCGGCTGCCGCACAGATCGACGCCTGGACGGAGTGGGTCATCCCGCTGCAGACTTTTGCCGATCAGGGCATCAACCTGGCCGATGTTGACAGTATCGCTATCGGCCTGGGCACAAAAGGCAATATGACGACGCCAGGCGGCTCGGGTAAGATGTACTTCGATGACATTCAGCTTTACCAGCCGAGAGAGACTGCTGAATGAGAAACTCCCTATTTAACCTGTGAGTCAATTATTGAAAATTTTCGGCGCAGCTTTGATGAGTAAAATGGCCGAGCGTGGTTTCAGGGAGATTTTGACTTTTCCTGCGTCAGTCACGGCCCTGTCAATGCGTCCCGTGCCGGGATCCGCGGCCAACCATGCGGCGGAATTGCGGCACGCAATATCTCCATAATAAGGCTCGGAAGAGACGTTCACCAGCAACAGAATTTTCCTGCCGTCACGCTGGAAACGGCCGAGCACAATTCGGTCATTCGGAGCAGACAGCGATCCGCCGGCATATAATCCGGACAATTTCTTAAAGTCGATGCCGGCTCCTTGTTTTGCGGGCTGGATGACTACTCCTCCATTTGATCGAAATTGTTCGATCTTTTCCATTGCCGTTTCGGGCAGCATCGCGCCGGCCGGCAGGACAAGCGCCCCAAACTGGTGTCCCCGTACATTCAGTTGCGAACCTCGGACATCTGCCCGGCTCAGCAGTTCATGATCCGCCAGTGCGAAAGCGATCTGTCGCCTGACCATCTGCTGACCCAGCTCCATGAACGAGCTAACGAGCATTTGTGCCCGATCCGACTGTGATTCAACCGTCAGCTTGCCGGGTATGGGCAGATATTCGCTCCACAGATCGTAGATTGGATAATAAAGCAGGACGCGGCAGGTCGGCTGCGCATCTCGCAGGACGGCATTGAGTCGGCCCACATATTCACAGTAGCTTCTGTAATCTTCCGCCGAACGCTTGCTGTAATCGTAGTAGAGCGTGAACTCGGTGACGCCCAGGACGGCCTGCCATGCGGCGGTGGCCTGCATGTGTTCGAGCGAAGCGGCGTTTCCGTTGGCCATGATCTGGGAGAAATCGCTGACTTCGGTCATGACCTTTCGTCCGCCGTTGAATAGCGCCGCCGAAGCGGGCAGTATGGCGGTCATCCAGCCGGTATAAATCACCGCTTGCGGATCCGACGAAAGCATATCCAGGCCGGGAATATCCATTCTGAGCAGGGCTTTGAGTGCGTTGCCGTATAGCGGGACATGATGCAGCGGCATTTCCTCCCACAGCGAGTGTCCGGAAGAAGCAATCTTATGCTCCGTGGCCCATTCCTGCAGCCTGCCGAAGTATCGCTCTGCGACCAGGTCCGAGATCAGAGCCCAGAATTGTCGCCGGACTTTGCGGTCTTCTTGTTTATCACCCTGGAAAAGACTTTGCCGGGACGCGTTGATATCTTCGCCGTAACACTGCTCGTACAATTGAGGTAAATCCCGCACCCACGGCACCGAGGCCAGGGGAGCGAGAGTTTCATCCAGCGGGTCGACTACTCGGACGCTCTTTCTGACACTCTCCGGCAAAGCGCCGATATTGACGGCTATCAGTGAAGGTTCGTCCGTGAAGAATGCCTCGATTGTATTGCCGAAGTACTCGCTTAATCTTTGCCGGTAAGCTTGATGTGTTATATCAACGAAACTTTTGACCGCTTCGTCGTCGATCAGGTTCGGATACCTTCTGGCGGCACCGTAATTATTGCTGGCGTGTGTATGCTCATAGGCCGGTCGCAGTGCGAAGGGCTCCTGCTGTGCGGGATTGTAAGTTAGTGATAGTGCTTCGTGGTCTGGATTTTCTTTCAATACCAGCCCCCCCGCCGAGCCGCTGGGATAACCATCTTCATCATATATCCATACGCGCAGTCCGAGCTGAGAACAAGTTTTGACGGTCTGGATCAAGTTGTTCCAGTGCTCTTCCGATTGCATGTAATGATCAGAATTGACATTGCAGACGATGCCGCCCAGGCCCAGATTTTTTAAAATTGCCAGGCCCTCCTGCGATGCCCAGCCGTGAACTATCTGCATCGGCCGGAGCTTGCTGCCGGGATCGGACCAGGCTTGCATCCATTCAGATGGCATCGCCGCCGAAGAATTCACACTTTCGCCGGAATCGATTTCGGTGCCTGCCAGACAAACC
>CAYTNN010000059.1:0-21207 GCA_964439135.1 uncultured Pirellulales bacterium | reverse complement strand
GTTGTGTCGAAGTGTACGCATCGGCCGACTCGACGGCAAGAAGGGCAACCGAGGCAGTTGAAGCAGGAGCCGAATCCAGCCTTAAAAAAGTGCTCGACGAAAAGGGCAAAATAACCAGCAAGGACGTTTACACGCATTTAGCCGCCGGGGACAAGCTGGCAAAAGAGATTACCGACGTCACTGCCAAGGCCCTCGCGATTACATGCATAAACATGTTGCATACAACCGAGCCGAAGCGAATAATTTTTACCGGGGGAATGATTGCCGCTGGTGATGCGTTGCTGAACCGAATACAGGATTTCTTTGACGAGTATATCTGGACATTGAAAAAAGAGACGGTCGAGATATGCTTCGCCACCCTCGGAGAAGACACCGGCATTATCGGCGCCGCCGCTCTCGCCCGACACACCAAACAACAGGGCAGGCTGAAATAATCCACAGGATAGAGCCGTTTTAAGCAGCCAGGGATCATTTACGCAGGATTACCCTGTACGGATGCCATTGCCTCTTCGAAACAATTGGACGTCTGCCGCCTCGCGATTTCATAAGTATCGTTAGCTATGGCGGCCTGTTCATTTGTGGGAATGACGAAAACTTTGACTTGGCTGTCTTTAGTGCTTATCTGAGCCTCTTTTTCTATTGCTGTTTTATTTGCCGCCAAGTCAAGCTGCACCCCTATTTGAGTAACAGCGTTACATATCTTTTCGCGCATAAAGACAGAATTTTCCCCGATGCCGCCGGTGAAGACCACCGCATCGACGGTATCCAGAACAGCGGCATACGCGCCGATGTACTTCTTGATGCGGTAGCAAAAAACATCGATCGCAAGCTGCGCCCGGACATGACCTTTTCCTGCCAATTCTTCGAGGTTCCTCACATCATTCGAGACGCCCGAGATGCCGAGCAGGCCGCTCTTTGTGTTGCAAAGTATTTTTAAAGCTTCCGCATCGTAGCCTTTATCAGCGAGATAGAAGAGAATCGCCGGGTCAAGATCGCCCGACCGCGTTCCCATCGGCACACCTTCCAATGGTGTCAGTCCCATCGAGGTGTCGATTGACCTGCCATTTTTCACGGCGGTAATGGAGCAGCCGTTGCCGAGATGACAGGTAATAGCATTGATATCGTATTTTCCCCTGCCCATGATAGCGGCGGCACGCCGGGCAACGTACCTGTGTGAGATTCCATGGAAGCCGTATCTTCGGATACCGTACTTCTCATAAAGCTCATAGGGTAGTGCATACATATAGGCCACTTTTGGAATCGTAGCATGAAATGCCGTGTCGAAGCAGGCGACCTGTACCGTATTCGGAAGATGATGCTGGGCAGCCCGGATGCCTGCAAGGTTCGGCGGATTGTGCAGGGGAGCCAGGTCCGCAAATTTTTCGATTGAAGCAATTACCTTTTCGTCGATGACTACGGAGCCGGTAAATTCTTCGCCCCCGTGAACAACCCTGTGGCCTACAGCATCGATCTCAGATATGTGCTGCAAAACTCCTACCTGCCCGTCAGCAAGCGTCTGAAGTATCAGTTCCATCGCCTCTTCGACACTTTCGATTTTTGCCGGCGCTGTGTGGGTTTTGCCGTTATAAAAGTGGGAAAGTTCGGAGATTTCTTCTCCGATTCTCTCGACGAACCCTCCAGCGAGAATCTCCGCTTGCGGCATCTGGTATAAGTGATACTTGACCGATGAACTTCCTGCGTTGATAACGAGTACTTTCATTTTCCGTGCTGTCCTCTCAAACATACTCCGTTCATTTCATGCAAGTGCTGTGCTCTCCAACAATTGGCCTAAAGTGAGTATCACGGTCGCGACGATGTCATCTACGGTTGCACCTCTCGAAAGGTCCGTGATGGGTTTAGCAAATCCCTGCAGGAACGGCCCGATGGCCTGGGCGTCGGCCATATACTGCGTTAGCTTATAGGCGATGTTTCCCGAGTTCAGGTCGGGGAAAATGATAACATTAGCATCTCCCGCGACGGCACTTTCATCTTTGACTTTCTTTGCGGCCACTCTGGGAACGATTGCAGAGTCGGCCTGAAATTCCCCGTCGATAGCCAGACCGGGCTCCCGCTGCCTTGCTATTCTCAGAGCCTCCCTGACTTTGTCGACACTCGCACCGGCACCGCTGCCCTTTGTGGAGAATGACAGCAAAGCGACCCGGGGCTCCTGGCCTAAGAGTCTTCGTGCGCTTACGGCAGAAGCCAGGGCGATATCCGCCAATTGCTCGGCGGTCGGGTCGACGTTGACGGCACAGTCGGCATAAATAAAGGATTTGTCCTTTTCACCGAGGAAGCTCGGAATCACCATAAGAAAGTAGCTGGACGGAGTTTTTATGCCGGGGACCAAACCGACGGTTAAGACGCCCGCCTGAATCAGAGTTGTGGTCGCGCTGGCAACCCCGCCCACGGCCGTGTCGGCATCGCCGCAGGCCACCATCATACCTCCATAGAACAGCGGCTTGACAACGACATGTCTTGCCACGGCGACGGAGATCCCTTCCCTTTGGTTGCTGTATCTTTCCGAATAAAAGTCGAGCCTATCGCTTTCTCTCGGATTTATGGTCTCGATGCCGTCGAGATTGACGCCGGCTTTTTCTATCGCCGCTTCGATCTGTTCTGGTTTTCCGAGCACAATCGGCCGAGCAATATCTTCGTCCTTGAGTCTCCGCGCGGCCTTAATGATTCGCTCGTCTCTGCCCTCCGGCAAAACAACCGACAGATTTTTTCCTCTTGCTTTCTCCCTAAAGCTGCTTATAATATCCATCATTGGTATATCCTTGTTTTATAAATTAATAGTCAGTTGTTGCCCTGCTTTGTATGATTAACTTTTAAATCTAACTGCGAGTTCAGACGAATGCAAGAAAATTTTGAATTTGTAAGACTGGTCGGAAACGAACGAAGAACCGGATCGAAGCTTGCCGATGTTTCGCGACACTGGCAAGGCAAAAAAGAGCGGCTCCTGATGATAAGCCCACACGATGACGATGCGGTTCTGGGAGCGGGCCTTCTCATCCAGCTTGCTAAGCGGGAAAAGGTCCCCGTCCATATACTCATCGTTACCGACGGCAGCATGGGCTATTGCAGCCTCGACGAGAAGGACAGCATCGCCGATATCCGGCGTGAAGAGAGTTTCGAATGCTACCAGAGCCTGGGAGTGCCGAAGAAGAATATAATCTGGCTCGGCTTCCCGGACTGCCAGCTCAGCAATCACCGCGGCCGGCGTGCGGCAAATCCGGACGATCCCGTGCAAATCAGCGGCTTTACCGGCCTGCAGAATGCCTTCACACATCATCTGCGGATGATAAAGCCGACGCAATGTTTCCTGCCGACCTGGAATGATCTGCATCCCGACCATCGTATCATTTACGACGAGTTTCTAATCAGCCTGTTCCACTCCGCAGGCAATATCTGGCCGGAACTGGGCGAGCATCTGGAAAAAGTGCCCTACGTCAACACCTACGCAGTCTATTGCGACTTTGCCGAACCGCCGACGCTGCGAATGCGAACGCCGATTTCGTATCTTGAGAACAAGCTCAAAGCGATCGGAGCCTTTCGCTCGCAGAAGCAGATTTCTTCGCTGATCGACAACGTTCGCCACTGCGGGCCCGAAGAGTACATCCGCGCGATCGATTTCAAGCTATACCATCCGGCAAGCTATCGCAATCTGTTCGAAGAGAAAAAGGCGATCAGGATGGTACGTTAAGCGCGAAAGACGCAATCACCGGGTAGTGGTCGGAAGGATACCTCCCGTCAACATTGTCGTACAAAATCTGCGCTTCGAGCACTTTCGTCCCCGGCGGCACAAATACGTAGTCGATTTTATTGCCCTGCCGGGTCCCCTTGAATTCGTGTGCGGTTCTGACATCCTTTACGTCCGGATGCAGGACACGGAACGTATCAACCATGGGAAGCGGAGTTTTCGCTCTGCTACCGTCCGGGCTCTCGACAGCAACCTGGCCTTTTAGATACGTTATGACCGGATTGTCCTCGCCGGCGTTAAAATCACCCGTCACCACAAACGGTTCTTTATACCTTCTGTTCCGGATGCGTTCGGCAAGCAGGACGGCACTTTTCTCTCTGGACGGCTGCGAAACATGATCCAGGTGGAGGTTGAAAATATAGAACGCTTTGCCCGTTTTGGTCTCGATGAGCCGTGCCCAGGAGCAGATACGGACACAGGCGTTGCCCCAGGTGTTCGAGCCGGCGATCTCAGGCGTATCGGAGAACCAGAACGTCCCCGATTCGCCCACGCCGAAGCGATCCGTGCGATAGAGGACGGAGGAGTATTCGCCATCGTTATTTCCGTCTTCGCGAGCAACGCCAATCTCGCCGTATACGGGATGAGCCTCGCGAATCTCATCCATCTGAAAACGCAGCGCTTCCTGAAGGCCCACCACGTCGCTCGGGTGATCGCGGATAACATCGCAGACCATTTCTTTGCGGTTCTTCCAATGGTTCTCGCCGTCATTGGCCGAGCCGTAGCGAATATTGAACGTCATAATCCGCAGCTCCAAGTCGCCTGCCCCCGCGCCGGCTGCATCGGCGCAGCACAAACCAAAGAACGTCCACAAACCCAGAACAATTGCCAAAGACAAGAAAACTCGTGTTACGATTGAAGGTCTTTTACGGTGCATAGCTAACTCCTTGCATTTTTACCAAATTCTGTAGCCCATGTAATCATAGATTTTTTCGCTTCTGCTGCTCTGAGAGCGCCTCGTTGAGTGCGCCGGATCGAAACCCCTGCAAATCAACGGTTACGAACTTAAAGCCGAGCGACTTTAACTTTTCGACGATCCGCGAACGGGCCGGCTCGGCTGTGATTTTCTCGATATCCTTCGGATTCACTTCGATTCTGGCAACCGTATCGTGATGGCGAACGCGAAATTCGACGAGCCCCAGCCCTCTCAGGAAATTCTCCGCCTCGTCAATCTGCCGCAGCCGTTGCTCGGTAACCTCCAGCCCATAGACGATTCTCGAAGCCAGGCACGGCGAGGCGGGCTGCTCGGCGGTCGGCAGATTCATTTCTCTGCTCAAGGCGCGGATATCGTCTTTAGTAAGCTTCGCCTCGGCAAGCGGCGAGCGGATGCCGAAGGCCTTCAAGGCACGATTTCCCGGCCGAAAATCGTCCAAATCGTCGAAATTCGTGCCGAATATCACATTTTCGAAACCGCGCTGCCTTGCGATATCCCGCAGAGTTTTGCAAAGGTGCGATTTGCAATGGAAGCAGCGGTCGGCCTTGTTGGCGGTGAAATTCGGATCGGTCAGCTCATCGGCGTCGATCTTCTGAAATTCGGCGCCTATGCTCCCGGCGAATTCGACTGCCTTTTCATACATATTGCCGGGCTCGGACGGCCCCACACTCATGCAAGCCAGGACATTATCCGCCCCAAGCGTATCGACCGCCGAGTTCAGCAGGAACGTACTGTCCACCCCGCCCGAATAGGCAATGACGACTTTTCCCAGCTCTTTCAGGATCTGTTTTAATTTTACGAATTTTTTGTTATGCGTCTCAGACATCAAAGCATCTCGTCTAAAATCTCTACCGCCGATATCACATATTTCGGGCAGACCTGTTTAAATAAATCTTTCTTCTTCGCCTCTTCAAACCCTTCCAGAGTACTTATATTGCAGCCAAGAAGCTCCGTGCAACCGACAGAACCATGGCGTGCCTTAAATTTTTTAGCAAATTCCGCCACCATCATAGCTGTTTTCATCTTGGCTTCAACATCATCCGCTCTGGTCCTGCCGTATTTTAACCCGATGACCATAAACGCACCCGTCACCGCCCCGCAGGTCTGGTCTATGTGCATCCCGCCGCTAAAACCGCTGCCGATCTTATAGGCCTGATTCTTATCCAGGCCGAACCGCTCGCAATACGTTCCGAGCACTGCCTGCGAACACGAAAAACCTTCCTTAAACATCGCTGCCGCATTATCAACATTGCCCATAACCAACCTCTGACTATTCTGTATCGTTTCCATTTCTTCCCTGATAAACCTTTTCGTAAAGCTCATCGCCGAGATGCCGCCTGGCCCAAAGGTGCCATATTTGCTCCTCGGTGGCATCAGAATAATTCATGCGGATGCCGGCCATACTTAGCATTTTACCCATACGATAAGCGCTGAATACCCGCTGCGCCTTTTGGGCTATCGTCATATTCCGATACAACTGGTACAGCATTACTTCAGCTTCTGCAGATGTGTCATCTAAAGACATATGAAAACTGAGAAAAAATATCAATACCGCTTCAATACAGCCGATGGTGGGAGTCGAACCCACAACCTCAGCTTTACGAAAGCTGTGCTCTGCCATTGAGCTACATCGGCATATATGCTGGATATAATACTGATCGCTGACTGGTTTGTAAATAGCTTTAATCCGGTTAAATAACTATTGCCGCCAACAATTTTTCACTTCCAATCGGGATAATGGAGGGCAAAAGGCAGAAATGACCAGCGATGATAAATGAGTCGTCTATAACGCGTCCTCTCAGTCATAAAGCGTCGTCCAGCCCTCATTAAACGCCGATTCGGGTTTCTGGAACAACACAGGGCAACAGTCATCTGGAAAAGACGCTGGAATTGTATAGCATCGGATTGCCGGCCACTGGCCGGGAGATAAAATCAGGGCTCAATTTCAAAAAGGGGTAGGCAACCAAACGCACTGCCATCGGTCTGGGCCTTCATAAGAGTTTTCATAAGGGCTTCCATATATTCTTTGATCGTCATCCATCTGCCGATCTTCCCACAAGGACAATGCTCGGTTATCTGAATTCGAACATCCCATCAACATCGCTATTAAAAAAAGCAGTAGAATCATCGAAATCTTCATCATATCTCCAATCCGGGATTTTCTATTATTTTCAGAGACAATGCTAAACCAACAATAAGGATTTGTCAATACTATCTATTAGAGTACGATATTTCACACTATTTGGATATTACAACATGATTTGGGGCGATTTTATCGCTCTCTACCACGTTTTATCCTCCGATAAAATGTTAGCAAATCGTTAAACGACTACAATAAAATCCCTGGCGCCGACCTCTGAGATACGGAATCCCTTCTCAACAAGTAATCTGACCCAGTTCATTCTCTCGCACATGATATTGCCACCGCAACTTGATTTTCCATGATTTTTCGAATTGACAATGAGCCAAAAGGACCAAAGAAGCCGAATCCGGGCATTCATAGAGCTTAATCGGTTATCGTGGATAAGAACTTAATCAAGAAGTCAGTCAGTAGAATGGGCATTCCGGCCTGGTTTCGAGCGTGTGAACTGAAAAGAACCACAGCTTGAGCTTTGGTTTGTTCTCTGATTTTTCTGGCAACATTTTCGATTTTCTCAAAACTGACCATGGTCCGAGAACAATTCTTATTACCCGCTATTGCAACAATTTTCTTGAATGGAAAGCCTTAAAAAAGCCCAGCCGGAGATAAGATAAAAGCAAGCAATTCAAGACTACAGGCTCTCGTGAGACTAAGAAGTAGACTTAGAAACGGTATATTCCCCTTCAATACATTCCAGCCGATGGATGTCCGATAACCAACCATCCTCAAACAATATTCAATCCGAAGATTTCTATTCTTCTTTATCTTCCAGCCCTTTGATCTTTCCGTAATCTCACTCCATATTAAAGTCGATAGAATTTAACGGCGGAATAACCAGATACGGCACCTTTGACGTGGGAACTACTAAAAAACAATTATTCAGCGTAAACGTTAGTTCATTGAGAAAAATTTGGTGGGCAAAAAGCCAATAAAAGATACTCGATGCCCAAAACATTCGCTTCAACAGTTCTTTTTTGATGTGTCCTTGATAGCCGTATACATAACATATTGCAGAAATGAAATGGGATTATATTCATGAAACCCTTACCTCCCAAAATTGTGATAGGTCTTACGGGCTCTTTTTGTAGTGGCTGCTCCACCCTCGCGAGATTTTTCGACGATCCTAATGAAGACGATAGAGAACATGGGAACAATCTCTCAAATAAGCTCATTAAACGTAGCCTTATGCTGCAAAATTCTAAGGAATTAGAAATTAACTGGAAAAATGTCAATAAAACAATTGCCGACAAGCTGGATGAGTATGAACAGATTAAATCTAAAATCCAAGACAACGAAATAACTAATCAACAAAAGTATCTTGATCAAAAACAGAAAATAATCTTCGAAGAACTTATTCGAATCCTTGAACAGCGCGAATCATTAAAAACATTGCCATTTCTTAAGCCCTACTATCCCAAATGTAAACCACATCTTTTTCGAACGCTCCTAATGTCGGACATCATTGTATTCAGAGCGCTAGTTGAAATTGCAAAAGGGCAACGTTCAGAGCACAAGTTTTTTGATAAACTCGCAAAAGATTCTATCAAAGAAATTAGTGACAATTTCAGTAAGGATAAAAAGATAAAAAGGCTAAAAATAAAAACAACAAGTGACTTCTACAACAAAATTTCCAAATCAAATCCTCCAAAAGGATTAATCAGAGGATTCAAGGTAATACATAGCGAAGTAAGGAATCTAAGACGTAAATTGATGAAAACAAGAAAAGGCAAGGATATCAAGATTCTCCAGGAATTTGGTAACAACATAAGAAAGTATGGCAATCCTTTTGGGCAAGGAAATGAGAATGCCTCAAAGAATTGTGTCAGACTGGCCCAAGACATGGAGAAAATAATTAACATGATATATAAAGCCGAAGAAGCAGCTTTTTTTGTGGTTGACTGCCTAAGAAATCCAAATGAAGTTAACTACTTCAGACAGAATTTCCCTCTATTCTATTTGGTGAGTATTTATGCAGATAAAGAAATTCGTTTCCAGCGAAGATTTAGGGATCTCATGGTTGAGAAGCTTATCGACATAGATGAGGAAGCAACCAAAGAAGAATTCAACAAAGTAGATAAATTGGATAGTGGCAAGCAGAATGGCAATGTCCGAGAGGGTACATATAAGCAAGACGTTACCAAATGTGTACAGTTATCTGATTATGCCATCAACAACATAGAGAACCGATCGGATACAGAAGAATACCTGCATAGCAAAATCCTGCGTTTGGTGTCATTGATTCTCTCCTCAGGTTCTACAAAGCCTAAAAAGGAAGAAGTATACATGAATATGGCCTACACCATGGCCGTAAAATCCAATTGTATCTGCAGACAAGTTGGAGCCGTGATTGCCGGGGAAGATGGATATGTCGTAGGGGCTGGATGGAATGATGTGGCGTGCGGTGAAATTTCCTGTGGATTGAGAGAAGTAACCGACATGGGTCAGAAGATACATGAGCACCTCTTTAAAAAAGTTGAAAAGCAAATTAAGAAATGCAGAGAGCAAGATTGTTTCTGCTTCAAGGATGTAATGGCTAAAAATAAAATGGCGAAAAAGATCAACAATATACTGAATGCAAAGAGTTCCGGTATAAGAATCAAACACCTTAAGAAAGAACACAAAAATGATATTCATAACATCGTAAAAAAGGCCGGTCTACACCAACCGGAATACTGTCTTGCGCTCCATGCGGAAGAAAACGCGATTATTCAAGGGTCACGAATCGGCGGAAGCGGAGTAAAAGGAGGCACGATTTACGTTACTACACAGCCTTGTACTCTGTGCGCTAGAAAGATAAAACAGACAGGTATAAACAAGGTAGTTTATACAGAACCTTACCCAAAGAGTGAACCAGAAATCTTTATGAATGGTATCGAATTGGTACAATTTGAAGGAGTCAAACCCAGGGCCTATATCAGATTCTTTATGCCCAATCTGGATCAAAAGGAGTGGCAGGACCTCGAAGTGAATAACACCCTTCCAGGTTTCGACTTCAATACGGAAAGCTATCTCTTTGAAATAGGGTAGTCGGTTATAAAAAATGCAGGGAAGAGAAACGAATGCCATACGTAATTTATACTGTTAGGATTATTGCTCGCCTAAGGCTTCAATGTCGGCGGCGTCCTTTTTTCTTCCGGTTGCCTTTTTATTGGTTATGAAATCGTCCCGGCTTATGAAAAACACCGGCGTTTGATCGTATTGGCCGGGAACCTTATCCAAGTCGGCTTTTTCCCACGAAACTCCGCTAACTCTCGTGATGATATCGATGCGTATGGGAGGAACGCCAAGCTGGATGACTTTACCCGGTGTGGTGAAATCGTCTTCAGACAGGTCGAGCGAGCCGAAACCGAATTCATCCAGAGCGGCAAGGATTCTCTTGGCGTTTTCACAAGCCGGCCTGACGAACAGGTCGATATCGCCGGTAAAACGCGGGGCGCCATGAAAGGCTAAGGCGTAACCGCCGACGACGAGGTATTCAACTTTGTGCTTGTTGAATAACTCGAGCAACTCTTTGAAGTCGGTGTGAATCTCCATAATATTCACGTCTGAGGGCATCGACTGCCGCCAGGCGTTCTTCGGGAGGCCGGCTGAGCCAATACTGAAGGTTCTGCCTGATTTCCGAGAAGTTATCTAAATCATGTTTCTTTGCGGTTTTGCGTATCATACTTGTATTATACCATAATTGAGTAACATGTGCTAATCAAACCACTCGTCTTTTGCATCGAAAGGCGGGATGCAGACGTTAACTATTCTCATTTTTCCTGCGGCTCGGTGGCGGCAGCCGGGCTTGATGAAGATGGCGGTAAAGGGCTCGACCGGTATTTTCTCGCCGTCCAGCTCCATTTGGCCGGAGCCTTCGAGGACGAGGTAGATTTCGGTCAGTTTTTTATGGTAATGCACCCGCGAGTCGGCCCGGATATCGACGATGTGCATGGTGGCGGTGGAATTGTTCGGCACGGCAAAAGCCCTTTTGGCAAAGCCGCACGGACATTTAACCGCATCAATCTCATCAAAACGTGCTATCATGTAATTTGCCATACGTTAATCCTTAAGAGTTTCGCCCCGGCCGTTCGCGAGCTTAAAAACTGTTGAATTCTAAATCGGCTCGTTGTATATTCTGCCGGAAGTGTGTGATTTAATCAAGATTTGAATGAACTTGTTTTGAGGAAGTATATTTAAGCAAGAAGGAAGGTATAATGAGCGATTTATTCGACTTAAAAGACAAGACTATCGTTATCACCGGTGGCGGCGGCGTGCTCTGCAGCGCGATGGCTGTGGCACTAGCCAAGGCGGGGGCGAGAATCGCCATTCTTGACCTGGCCGAAGTCGCCGCAGCCGAAGTTGCGGACGAAATCCAATCCGGTGGAGGCCTGGGCATTGCGGTCAAGTGCGATGTCCTGAACAAAGAGAGCCTGGAATCAGCGAAAGAGGAAATTAATTCCGTGTTCGGCAAAATCGACATCCTGATAAACGGGGCCGGCGGAAATAAAAAAGAAGCCACCACGTCGCCGGATCTGCCCTTTTTCGACCTGCCGAGCGAGGCTTTGCAGTTTGTTTTCAACCTGAATTTCATCGGAACCCTTTTGCCGTGCCAGGTCTTCGGCAAGGAAATGGCCGAAAGCGGCGGCGGGATAATCCTGAATATTTCCAGCATGTGCGCATTCAGTCCCTTAACCAAGATCCCCGGCTACTCAGCGGCCAAGGCGGCTGTAAGCAATTTCACGCAATGGCTGGCCGTGCACGTTTGCCAGAATTATTCCAAAGACGTCCGCGTCAACGCGATAGCACCGGGCTTCTTCCTGACCGAACAAAACCGGTTCCTGTTGACCGACGAGAAAACCGGCGAGCTGACCGCCCGCGGCAAAACAATTATCGACCATACGCCGATGGGAAGATTCGGCCAGCCGGAAGAACTCATCGGAACCGTGATGTGGCTGCTGAGCGATGCGGCGAAATTCGTCACCGGCATCGTCGTCCCCATCGACGGCGGATTCTCGGCTTTCAGCGGAGTCTGAACAATTGATTAATGATGATTGATGAATGATTATTTCATTGGAAAAAATGACAATCGATATTGACCCGGCAAGACCATTGAAGGAATTCAAACCCAAACACAAATTCTTCGTCGGCATAGATTCCGACGGCTGTGCTTTCGATACGATGGGAATCAAGCATCGCGAATGTTTTTGTCCGTGGCTGATTGCTTACTTCGGCCTGCAGCCCGTCGCCCAAGCGGCCCGCGAATGTAAGGAATTCGCGGATCTGTTTTCAAAGACGCGCGGCGCCAACCGGCACAAAACAACCAGGCGAATCATTGCCGAGCTCCTGCCGGAACATCCGATGACAAAGGCCAGAGGATTCGAAGTTCCCCAATACCCGCACTACTTCGCATGGGTCGACGACCCAATGAGCCTGCTCAGTAACGACGGCCTCAAGCAGGCCATCGAGAAGGCCGCCGACCCGGAAGCAAAAAAAGAGCTTCAGCTCGCACTTGCATGGAGCGAGCGAGTCAACTGGGCTATCGGGGAAACCGTCAAGGGCATGCCGCCCTTTCCGCATGTGCGCCAGTCGCTGGAAAAAATCCAGCCATTAGCGGATGTTATTGTCGTTTCGGGCACGCCCGAGGAAGCTCTCAAACGCGAATGGCAGGAGCACGACATAGCCAAATACGCCGCGGTTATAGCCGGCCAGGAGATGGGGACGAAAACTCAGCATCTTGACTATGCTACAAAGGGCAGATACGAGAAGAATCACGTCCTGATGATCGGCGATGCACCGGGAGACATGAAGGCCGCCGGGGCAAACGATGCGTTGTTCTATCCCATCAATCCCGGCAATGAAATCGAATCGTGGAAGCGTTTACACGATGAAGCGTTCGGCAAATTTGTCAACGGCGAATATGCCGGCCAGTACGAAGAAAAACTCATCGCAGAGTTCGATTCGTATCTGCCGGAGCTGCCGCCCTGGCAACAGGTTTAAGCATGATGTGTAAATAGGAAAGTGTAGAGAGAAATACGAACGATGATAATTGAGCGACAAAATAAAGATTCTTGTGTTGAGATCGGGCAGGCGCGTGAAGCGGTTGGCGAGTTCTTCGCCCGGAATGACTATGCCGGCAAACGCATCCTGATGATAATCCCCGACAATACACGGTCGGGCCCTATCGGGGAGATATTCAAAATCATCTACGAGTTCCTGGGACCAAAGGCAAAGGCAGTCGATTGCCTGGTTGCTCTGGGGACTCATCAGCCGATGAGCGAAGAGCAGATTTGTGCCAGGCTCAGCATGACGCCGGAAGAACGTAAAAACAAATACGCGGCGGTAAAATTCTTCAACCACGAATGGGATAATCCCCGGATGTTCACTTCCATCGGCAAAATCTCCGCCGACGAAATCGAGCAGATCAGCGACGGTTTGTTTGCCGAAGAAGTTGACGTGGCAATCAACAAGCGGCTCTTCGAGTACGATGAATTTTTCATCTTAGGCCCCGTGTTTCCGCACGAAGTTGTGGGCTTTTCAGGCGGGCACAAATATATCTTCCCCGGGATCGCCGGCGATGATATCATCCACTTCTTCCACTGGCTTGGCGCCGTTGTAACCAACCCCCTGATAAACGGCAGCAAATGGACGCCGACGCGAAAGGTCGTGGAAAAGGCAGCCTCATTTATTACGATGCCGCACAAGCTGTTCGCCATTGTCGCGATGGAAGATGTACTCAAGGGAATCTTCATCGGTGACGTGCTCGAAACATGGGAAAAGGCCGCGGATTTGTCCGAACAGGTGCATATCACATATAAAGACAAGCCGTATAACACGATTCTCGGCATCGCCCCGGAAATGTATGACGATATCTGGACGGCGGGCAAGGTAATGTACAAACTCGAACCGATCCTCGCCGACGGCGGAACATTGATTATTTATGCCCCGCACATCACCGAGATTTCCTACACGCACGGCAAATGGCTCGACAAAATCGGTTATCATACCCGCGACTATTTCCTCAAGCGGATGGAGCAGTTTGCCGGCATCCCCAGGGGAATCATGGCCCACTCGACCCACGTCAAGGGCATCGGCACCTTTATCGACGGCGTAGAAAAACCGCGGGCCAACGTGGTGCTCGCCACGAGCATAAGTCAACATCGCTGCGAAAAAGTAAACCTTGACTATTTGAACCCGAATGATATAAATATAGCCGACTACGAGAATAGAGAAGACGAAGGAATCCTTGTCGTGCATCACGCCGGCGAAGTCCTGCACCGTTTGTCTAACGGCTATATTCCGACAATACCAAAGTAATAATTACGTACCTCGTACAGCAAGATACGAGAGACAGAACGCGAAAGGAGTAGTAGAAAATGGCAAAAGCTGATATCGGCCTTATAGGCTTGGCGGTTATGGGTGAAAACCTCATCCTGAACATGGAAAGCAAAGGCTTCACGGTGGCCTGTTTTAACCGAACCGTATCGAAAGTTGACAAGTTCATCGAAGGCCGCGCAAAAGGCAAAAATATCATCGGCTGTCACAGCATTGAAGAGCTGGCCGAGAACCTTGAAAAACCACGCAAGATTATGCTCATGGTCAAGGCCGGTGAAGCGGTCGATGCCTTCATCGACAAAGTATTGCCCCACCTCGAAGACGGCGACATCATCATCGATGGCGGCAACTCGCACTTCCCCGACACGATTCGGCGCACCGAATACGTAGAGAGCAAGGGCAAACTTTACATCGGCACCGGCGTCTCGGGCGGCGAAGAAGGCGCCCTGCTCGGCCCGTCGATTATGCCAGGCGGCTCACCGCCTGCATGGGAGCACGTCGGCCCTATCTTCCAGGCGATTTGCGCCAAGACTGAGGACGGCGAACCATGCTGCGAATGGGTCGGCGAAAACGGCGCCGGACATTTCGTCAAAATGGTCCACAACGGCATCGAATATGGCGACATGCAGATGATCTGCGAGACCTACCAGATGATGAAAGAAGGCCTCGGCATGACAAACCAGGAAATGCACAAGTGCCTTACCGAGTGGAACAAGGGCGAGCTTGATTCTTACCTGATCGAAATCACACGCGACATCCTCGGCTACAAGGACGAGGACGGCAACGATGTAATCGACCTCATCCTCGACACCGCAGGCCAGAAGGGCACCGGCAAATGGACCGCCATCGAGGCATTGAACCTCGGCCAGCCTTTGACGCTCATCGGCGAGGCCGTCTTCGCACGCTGCCTGTCGGCGCTGAAAGAAGAGCGTGTAAAAGCAGCCAAGGCCCTCAAAGGTCCGCGGGCCGCGTTCAGAGGCGACAAAGAAAAATTCCTCGACGACCTGCGGCAGGCCCTTTATGCTTCGAAAATCGTCAGCTATGCACAGGGCTATCAGTTGATGCACGCCGCCGCCGCAGAATACAAATGGAACCTGAATTATGGCGGCATCGCCCTGATGTGGCGCGGCGGTTGCATTATCCGCTCGGTCTTTTTGGGCAAGATAAAAGAAGCCTTCGTCAAAAAACCTAAGCTGGAGAACCTGCTGCTCGACCTGTTCTTTAAAAAGGCCGTCAGGCAGGCCCAAAGATCGTGGCGTCGCGTCGTTACTACCGCGATAAAACTGGGTATCCCTATTCCGACGATCAGCTCTGCCCTGACATTCTATGACGGTTATCGCCACGAGCGTCTGCCGGCTAATCTTTTGCAGGCCCAGCGGGATTATTTCGGCGCCCATACATACGAGCGTGTAGATAAGCCGCGTGGCGAATTCTTCCATACGAACTGGACCGGCCGGGGCGGAGATACCGCAGCTTCGACCTATATAGTCTAACGGCAGGGGTCATAATCGATGTACGACAGTCTCAGGATGCAATCCGTGCAGTCACCGATCATCCCGGTGGTCGGCGAGCTGATTCGCAACAATCCCGGCACAATTTCGCTCGGCCAGGGCGTCGCTTATTACGGCCCGCCCCCGCAGGCAATCGAGGCTATCGAGAAATTTCTCGCTGATCCGGAAAATCACAAGTACAAACTCGTCCAGGGTATCCCGGAGCTGCTAAATGCCATCGAGATGAAGTTAGACGTCGAGAACAGTATATACTTGGACGGTAGTCGAATCGTCGTAACCGCCGGGGCCAATATGGGATTCGTCAACGCCGTTCTCGCGGTTACGGATCCGGGTGACGAAATCATCCTCCAACTGCCCTACTACTTCAATCATGAGATGGCGGTGGCGATTGCCGACTGCAAAGCCGTCTGCGTACCGACCGACGACGAATACCAGTTGCAGCCCGAGGCAATCGCTGCCGCGATCACGGACCGGACGCGGGCGGTCGTAACGATCTCACCCAACAATCCGACTGGTGCAGTTTATAGCGAATCGGACCTGCGACAGGTCAACGAAATCTGCCGAAACAACGGTATCTACCATATCAGCGACGAAGCGTATGAGTATTTCACGTATGACGGAGCCAAACACTTCTCGCCTGGCTCGATTGCCGGGGCAGGTGGTCATACAATTTCACTGTTTTCTCTTTCTAAAGCATATGGCTTCGCGAGCTGGCGTATCGGCTGGATGGTCATACCCGAGCGTCTTTTCATGCCGGTCCGCAAGATTCAGGACACAATCCTGATCTGTGCCCCGGTTATCTCACAATGGGCCGCGGTCGGAGCGATGCAAGCTGGCCGGTCGTACTGCCGCCAAAAACTAAAAATGACTACCGAAATCCGCCGGATATGCCTGGATGAGCTGGCCGGAATCGCCGATTTGGTTGCCGTTCCTCCCGCAAACGGCGCATTTTATTTCCTGTTGCGAGTCCACAAGAACCTGGGCCCCATGGACCTCGTCCGGCAGCTAATCGAACAGCACAAAGTCGCCGTCATCCCCGGCATGACCTTCGGCATGGAAGATAAGTGCTATCTCCGCATCGCCTACGGCGCCCTCCAGAAAGAAACCGCCGCCGAAGGCATCGGAAGACTCGTAAAAGGCCTGAAACAAATCGTTCGTCAATGAGTAAATGTGTCAAAGCACTTTTAATATACTCATCTACCCATTCATTCATTTATATCCGGTTCTGTTGCCGGTTTCCCCACAGAATTGCTTCGGCTATAAAATTCCTGGACGTGAAAAACATCCCCTGTCAGCTTCATACTGACTATTTGAGATGGCGACAAAGCCATGAAATTATTGCCCTTATCCGCCCCGAAATCCCATAAATAATAACATTCCAGCTCACCTTCTGCACCTATGGCGGTGCCGGCCGGACTCTTGCCGTAATGCAATGGAGCACATAAACTTACTACATTACGGCGAAGTTTCCTGCTGAAAAAGGTCAATTCGAGTCTTTTCTCCTGCTCAATTCCCTGAATAAAAACGTCATGGTTACTATGCATAGAGATTACTCCTTATATTAGGCAACCGAAGGCACGTAAAGTTACTTTCACGCGCCCTCGGTGCCACCGCACCTAAAACTCCCTAAAACAATGCTAACAGTAAAAACCTCGAAATAAGCGCAAAGATTCTTCACAAACTAACGCAACTCTATATTGACAGCGTTTCTCGCAGGCTAAATGTAGATGACAAAATTGGGAAATTTTGAATATTTTTTCCGTATCGGCCTTTTAAGGCCATAAAGGCGGTTATTTGTCATGAAATTTGCCCGAAATTCACAGAAAAGTATGAATTCGTTTCCGGATTTTCGATTTACTTCTTGCCAATTTCGCATTTCCTCGCTTAAAATCACCAATCGCAATCTGGAATTTCAAATTGCTTTACCACCTTATTCCACATCATGTTTATTAAGGATTTTATAGCAAATGAAAGAATCTGACAGCCGGATGGGCGTTATTTTCGATCTTGACGGCGTGCTGGTCGATACCGGCTGGGCACACAAACAATCGTGGTACGATCTGGCCGAAAAAGAAGGCTTTCCCATGACGGACGAGTTCTTTTACATCACCTTCGGGATGCAAAATTACCAGATAATTCCTATGCTGCTCGGTCGGGATGTGTCTTCAGACGAGGTCGACCGGCTGTCCGATTGGAAAGAACGGCGATATCGCGGGATTATAGCCGAGAAACTGGCGCCATCGGAGGGAGCAAAATCTTTGCTCATCGATTTAAAGAGTAAAGATTTTCTACTGGCAGTCGGCTCATCGGCGCCACGGGCCAACCTGGACCTGGTTTTAGAGCGTACGGACCTGCAGGATTATTTCGATGCTTACGTTGCCGGCCAGGATGTAACCAACGGCAAGCCGGCGCCGGACACGTTTCTCAAGGCCGCCGAAAAACTCTCACTCGACGCCAACCGTTGTGTAGTGGTCGAGGACGCGGTCCAGGGCGTAGAGGCCGGCAAGGCCGCGGGCATGCCTGTCGTGGCTGTAACTACCACAAGGAAGCGGGCGGACCTGCATAGAGCTGATATAATCGTCGATAGCCTGGCTCAATTACAGGCCCGGCAATTCGTCGATCTGCTCAGAAACCGAAAATAAAAACGCATAGTTCGATTCTATCCCATCCCCAAAGCCTGCGGCTTTGAGGCTGCCACCCATTTTCTTCCCATTCTAATGGGTGGCAGCCTCATCCCTATCGTCGTTATCGGGATGGGGATGGCTCTTCCGTTCATTTATTCAAGATCGAGCTTCAGCTCGTGTATCGACCAGTGCCAACTGTCGGATGAGCCGGTTTGCAGGATCTTAATGAATCTGGTCCGTACAGGTTTGGCGAACTTGATTTCGGTAATCGGATTGGTGCCCTTGCCGGTAATGACAGGTTTGCCCCAGCTTCCGCCGTCGAAGGAGACAAAGACTTCATATCCTCGCGGGTAGTCATTGGACGAATTTCTGGTATCGAGAGTCAGGCCTTTTATCGTACTCTCGACGCCGAGGTCCAGCACGAACCAGTCGCCGGGCTTCATCGGCCTGCCTGTGTCCCAGCGACTTGAAAGCTCGCCGTCCATGGCACGATTCGCAGCGCCGTTGTTGAGTGAAGCTGTTGCTTTCAGACTCTTGTTCAGCAGGTCCTCTTTTATCTTCTTCGCAGCCAGGTCGGCTTCGGCAGCAAGAGCGCTATCTTTCTTCGCACTTTCCGCCAGAACCAGCGCATCTTCGCACGGATATTTTGGCAGTGCCGACAGCACGGCTATTTTCTCCTCGGGCCGCTTTGCGACGTCCATCACCTCGGAAAGCAGTTTGACCGTCTCAGCCGCTCCGCGATTAGCGGGAATTCCCAACAGTTTGATATATCCGCGAAGCGCCAGGACCCGGCTGGTCGAATCGCTATCGGTCTTCGCAATCTTCATCAAATCCGAAAGCGGTGCCGCATCGGGCCAGTCGGCCAGAGCGCGAATCGCAGCGGTTTTGACCTGATTATCCTCGCTGAGCACCTGGCCGCGAACCGCATCAAGAGCTTTTGGCCCACCGATGCGTGAAAGCACAGCCAGCAAATGAGGCTTGGCGGCACGATCGGCTTTGGCCAGGCCCTCGATGACCGGCCCGGCGTCCGGTGTTTCGAGACGGGCGACAGTTGCGATTAACGCCCGCTCGATGTCGCCACGGTCCGCGTTACTTGTAGCCGCAAGAAGCATTGAAACCATGGTGGGCAAATCTTTCTGTTCCGACAATACACCCATAGCCTTGTATGCCGCCTGGCGAATCTCGCGATTGTCGTCTTTCGTCAAAACGAACAAAACGTCGTTGGCTTCGGCTTCACGGCGATTGATAAGTGCCTGAATCGCATTCGTTCGAACCGGCGTGCCGGTACGACTTTGCGCGACTGCAATCAGCGACTGGGCAACGCCCGGACCGGATAACCGACCCAGAGAGTCCATCGCCGCCCTGCCGGTTTTGTCGCCGGAAGCGGAAACCTCGGCAAGCAACTCGACGTCCGAAGCACCGCCGAGAATAGCAAGCGTATCGATAGCGGCAAGACGAACGGCCTCGTTGTCGCTGCCGACGGCTTTCGCGACATAAGGAGCGGCGGTCTTATCGCCCCGCGCATCGAGTGCGCTTAGAAGCACAACCTGGGCGTCGGGGCTAAGTTCCCCAAGCTGCTCGGCAAGGGCCGTTGTGATGGCTGTGCCGGGCATCTCGGTAATGAATTTTCCCGCCGCACGCTGAAGGTCGATGTCCGGATCCTTCAGTAAAGCAAGAATCAGCGGGACGGCCTTGCCCTTCTCGGCACGGACCAAACCTTTATAAGCGGCAATTCGAATCCATGTATTGTTAGCCGGGGCAATCATCTCGCGATAGATTTTCACGGCCTCACTTGCCTGCCCCTCGGCGAGCATCTGGTCGGCACACATCAGGTAGGCATTGTCACGCGCAGGCTTAAGGCTCGCAGGCACTTTAGCACGCGCCAGCGCCCCGGCCGCCTCTGAGCCGCCGATTCTGCCAAGAGATTCGACCGCGGCACGGGCAATATTCGTATTGCCGCCGGTAATAAGCCCCGCTATCGCAGGCAAGGCCTGGCGGTCACTCCGCTGGCCGAGAGAACCGATTACGCCGATCTTAAGGTCGCCATCAAGCTTTTGCAGAGCCTCCCGGAGAGCGGCGCCAGCCTCGGGAGCGGCCATAAACTGCAGCGCAAATCGCGCCATGTGCGACATATCCTTGTCGGCGAGCATTTTCGCCAGGGCCGGCACGGATTTGGCCGAGCCGACACGACGCAGCATCCGGCAGATAAACTGCCTGCCGGCAAAGGTTATTTTAGGTGATTCCAGAGCATTGAGAAGTCTCGCCTCGATTTGCGGAAACGACGAGGGCGGGACGTTGCGAATCTCTTCTTCGATAGTAGCAAGCGCCCGGCGGGATTTGCCGAAGTCGTATTCCTGAATAGCATTATAAGGGGCCGAGAGGATTGCACGGATACTGACTTTATCAGCGGTGGGAAAGTCATCGGGAACATCCACCTGCGTAACCCGTCCGGTTGCGGCCCATTCAGTGCCTCGCTGGTAAGTGACTATAAATCCGATGCAGCGCATCTGTTCGGGAGCGTGACCGAGGACCGTATGAAAAATGCGTCCCTTGCCGTAGCGGACAGTAAAAAGCATCGGCTCATTTTCGCCCGTACCCTGCTTTGCCGGGTCTGCGTAGGCTGTCGCCAGAACCGTCATATTCTTCGCCGGGCCCCGCAGCTTGCTGTAGAGCTCATCGCTCGCGTGCATCCACTTTTCAGGCAGGCCCGCGGTAATAGCATGATTGCGGTCTCTGATTATAACCTGGAATTCGTGCTGAGGGCCGTGTGTTCCGCCCGGCCCGGGGGAATTGTCGAAGACGACCTTGCCGTCACGGTAGCGGACCATCGGCCCGGATTTTTCGTTCCGGCCGCCCCAGCCGCCGATAGCAATCATCTCGTTCCACTCCTGCCACTTTGGAAACGCGTTGTCCGCTGCGTGGAAAAT
>CAYTNN010000058.1:0-22091 GCA_964439135.1 uncultured Pirellulales bacterium | reverse complement strand
GGGCATAAGTTCAATCCGAACAAGAAGTGGCAAATCTGCACGGACTACCACTTGCTTTGGGCCGACGAGCAGACAATGGCGGCTTCTACTCGCTTGTCCGGCGACAGCAAGTTCCGCGGCCAGTTGATTACATGCTGGGCAAAATACAGGTTCAGCAAGCAGTTATGGGGACATCTGCTCGGAGAATATTTAGTACCGGACAACTACTATACAAAACTCTGCCGGGACGATGCATTCTTCTTCCGGTTCGATCTTGAATATGCTTTTTAAAATGTTTGTTTAAAATTGAAGTGTAAAAGCCCAGCAAAAAAATTAAATGCCGGGCTTTTTTTATTGCAAAAACCGGAAAAATGATTATAATGGTTGTTTCTCTATACATAGATGAGGACATATGAACAAGCTATTACTTTCCGGCAATGAGGCATTGGCTTACGGTGCTTATGAAGCTGGACTACAGGTTGCATGCGCATATCCGGGGACCCCGTCGACTGAAATACTTGAATCTCTGGCAAAATTCAAAGACCTGGATGTCCAATGGTCGGTAAATGAGAAAGTGGCCTTTGAGGTCGCTCTCGGTGCCGCCGTTGGCGGAGTACGCAGCCTTTTTGCCTGCAAGCACGTCGGGCTGAACGTAGCTATGGACCCCCTGATGACATCTTCGTACACCGGTATCCAGGCGGGCTTCGTGGTAATTGTCTGCGACGATCCGGGCATGCATTCATCCCAGAACGAACAGGACACGCGATGGGTAAGCATATACGCAAAACTTCCTTTGCTTGAGCCGTCCAGTCCACGTGAGGCCAAAGAGTACGTCAAGGAAGCCTTCAAAATAAGCGAACGGTATGACACGCCCGTGCTGCTGCGCATGACCACGAGAATTTCGCATACCAAAGAGGATGTGACCTGCGGCGATAGAAAGGTTCCCGAGCAGCCTGCCTTTGAAAAGAGAATAAGCAAGTACGTAATGGTGCCGGGAAACGCGTACGCCCGGCACATATTGGTCGAGAAAAGACTGAAAAAGCTAAAGAGCCTTTCTGAAAGAACAAGGCTGAACCGCATAGAGAAGGGCGACAAAAAAGTCGGTTTTATCACTTCGAGTATAACATACCAGTATCTGAAAGAAAATTATCCGGATGCTTCTTACCTCAAGCTCGGCATGACTTATCCATTCTGTGACGACAAGATCAGGGAGTTCGCCAAAGGTATCAAGAAGTTGTATGTCGTCGAAGAGCTCGATCCGTTTCTTGAGGAGCATGTCAAGACGCTGGGTATCAAATTCTCGGCGAAGGATCCGTCCTTCAGAATAGGCGAGCTAACCCCCGAATCCATGCCGGCTATTGTGGCGGGCAAGGTCAAGCGCGAGAAGAAGTCGGCCAAGCGCAAGCCGAGGATGTGCCCCGGTTGTCCGCACTTACACACGTTTTCGATCCTTAGGAAGCTGGATTACTTCGTAGCAGGCGATATCGGCTGCTATACCCTGGCGTGTCTGCCGCCGATTGCTGCACTTCATTCGTGTATCTGCATGGGTGCGGGAGTGACCTTCAATGAAGGGTGGCGAAAAGCCGTACCCAAGTCAAAAATAGTCGGGGTTGTGGGAGATTCGACGTTTATCCACTCCGGCATCACCGGCCTGATAAACGCCGTGTACAATAAGGCCAAGGGGATAATCTTCATACTGGATAATTCGACAACAGCCATGACAGGCGGTCAGCAGCATCCGGCCACGGGACTGACAATCCGAAATGAACCCACAAAGAAGCTGATTCTCGAAGACCTCTGCAGGGCTTGTGGGGCCGACAATGTGGATGTCGTGGATCCGAAGAATCACGCTGAATTTGAAAAGCTTGTCAAAAAACGAATAAAAGAGGATGCCTTATCCGTGATAATTTCGAGGCATCCGTGCCAGCTACTAAAACGATAGTTTCGCGTTAGGACAGTGGAGAACATGGTCTACAACATTACATTCGGGGGAGTAGGGGGGCAGGGAATTCTTAAGGCATCCGAGATATGCAGTTGGGCGGCGATGTTTGACGGATTCCATGTCAAGAAATCTGAGGTTCACGGCATGGCTCAGCGAGGCGGTTCGGTGGAGTCACACGTTCGGTTCGGAAAGCAGGTTTACTCACCTCTGATTGTCATCGGGGGCGCCGATTGCCTCGTGTGTTTCCATATCGAAGAGCATGAACGGCTGAAAGCGTTTCTAAAGCCGGGCGGCAAAGATCTGATAGGTTATCTCGATAAGGCCAAGGCCGTGATTGAGAACCCAAAGCATCTGAATACTTTTCTGGTGGGCGTACTTTCCGCGAGCCTGCCTGTTAGTACGGATTCATGGATGAAGGCCATGGAGACTGTATTTAAGAAAAAGATTGTTGAGGAAAACAAGGGAGTCTTTCTTAAAGGAAGGGAAATGGGTCAATCATGATTTGGAAAGAACAAGTCGAATGTGCGGATCCCGCAGACCTGAAAAATCTGCAATCGGATTACCTGAGGAAACTCACAGCTTATATCTACAACAACTGCCCGGTTTATAAGAAGAAGATTGACGACGCGGGCGTCAAGCCGGAAGACGTAAAGAGTATCGACGATATCAAAAAGCTGCCCTTTACGACGAAGGTTGATATGCGGGACCACTATCCCTATGGTCTGTTTTCAACCGGCCAAAGCGAAGTACGCGAAATACACGTCTCAAGCGGCACCACAGGCAATCCGACTTTGGTCGGCTACACGAAGGATGATGTGAAGCTGTGGTCGGATGTTATGGCCAGAACTATGTGCTGTGCCGGAGCCGAACCCGGCGACACCATTCAAATCGCATACGGCTACGGATTGTTTACCGGCGGTCTTGGATTCCACTACGGCGCCATGGAAATGGGATTGAGGATAATACCGACCTCGGCGGGCCAGACCGCCCGGCAGTTGAAAATTATGCAGGAATTCAAGCCGCGTATTATCGCATGCACTCCCAGCTACGCCCTTTACATGGCCGAAGAGGCGAGGGACATAGGCATCGATCCGGCCAAGGGCAACTGGAAGATCGGTATTTTCGGGGCCGAGCCCTGGAGCAATTCTATCCGGCGGGAAATCGAAGAAATCTGGAATATGCTTGCAACGGACGTATACGGGCTTTCGGAAATTATCGGCCCGGGTGTTGCGCAGGAATGTCCCCACAAAGACGGGCTTCACATCTTCAGCGATGTTTTTTATCCGGAGATTATTAATCCCGATACCGGCGAAGACGTCGCCGATGGCGAAGACGGCGAGCTTGTTATCACCACGTTGACAAAGCAGGCAATTCCCCTGATCAGGTATCGGACACGCGATATCGTCAGCATCAATTACGAAAAATGCCGTTGCGGCCGGACGAGCCCCAGAATCAGCAAGATAAAAGGCAGAACGGACGATATGATTGTCGTAAGAGGCATAAACGTCTTTCCGTCACAGATCGAACATGTTCTCGTCGGTATCGAGGGAACACAACCTTATTATCAAATCGTGGTTGACAGAAAAGCCCATAAACTTGACGAAGTTGAGGTTCTTGTCGAGGTCGAGGAGAAAATTTTCTCCGACGAAATCAAAGAACTTAAAGAGCTTCAGGATAAGATCAGGAAGGAAATAGGAGCGGTGCTTTCTATCGGCGTAAAGGTGACGCTTGTCGAGCCGAAAACAATAGAGAGAAGCATGGGTAAATCCAAGAGAATTGTCGACAAAAGGACATTGTAGAAGGTGACATTATGAAGATAACTCAGATTTCAGTATTCCTGGAGAACAGAAAAGGCAGGCTTTTTGACGTATGTTCTCTTCTTGGTGACAACGAGATAAACATCCGTGCCCTGACGATTGCCGAGACGGAAAGTTTCGGAGTCCTGCGGATTGTGGTCGATAAGTCGGATGTGGCCGTTAAACTTCTGAAGGACAACGGTTTTGTCGCTAACCTGACCCATGTCGTCGCGGTGGAAGTAGGCGACAAACCCGGCGGGCTGGCCTCCGTGCTGAAGGTCTTTGCGGACAACGACGTAAATATCGAATACATGTACGGCTTTGTAGAGAAATTCAGTGACAAAGCCCTCCTGGTCTTCAGATTTGCGGATACGGATTTAGCTCAGCAGATTCTTGCAAAGAACAGCATCAAGGTGGTTACGGAAAAAGAAATCGAAGGCCTGTAGGGCGGGCTTTTGCATAAGAGTTTACAATGTAACACACGCTGGATTTAACGAATCCTGCAAACCTTATTTCAAGAGCAACAAATGGATATACCTTATTGGAATAAAGAAATCGAGACGGCCGACAGGGCTACTATCGAGAAGATTCAACTCGAACGTCTCGGAAAAATGCTTTCCTCTGCTCTTCGAAGCCCGTTCTATAAGCGATTGCTCGGCGAGGCTGGAATCTCCTCGGGTGATGACATAAAGAGCCTCGACGATTTACACCGAATCCCGTTCACGACCAAGGACGATTTGCGAAAGAGCTTTCCAACGGGAATGATGTCCGTGGATATGGAGCAGGTCGTAAGAATCCATTCGTCCAGCGGCACTACAGGCATACCTACCGTGATATACTTTTCCAGTCAGGACGTTAAAAACTGGACGGATCTGGTTGCCAGGTGCATTGTCTCGACGGGCGCGACAAGCAAAGACGTCTTCCAGAATATGATGACTTATGGCCTCTTCACGGGCGGCCTGGGCTTGCATTACGGCGCCGAGGCGGTCGGAATGACAATCATCCCGATCGGCGGGGGAAATACCAAGCGTCAGATTAAGGTCATGAAAGATTTCCATACCACCGTCCTTCACATAACGCCGAGCTATCTGCTTCACATTCATTCCAAGCTCGGCGATGTCGGCATAAGCAGGGATGAGCTCGCGATCAAAAAGGCCTTTGTCGGCGCCGAGCCGCACTCGGAAAACACGCGCCTCAAGATCCAGGAGCTTCTGAATATCGATGCGTACAACTCCTACGGCCTGAGCGAACTTAACGGCCCCGGCGTCGCTTTCGAGTGCGTTTACAAAAAGGACATGCACGTATGGGAAGATGCTTACATCGTGGAAATCATCGATCCCAAGACCGGCGAGGTGCTTGAGGACGGCCAGGAAGGGGAGGTCGTTTTAACGAATCTCATACGTCACGCGACACCGATTCTCAGATACAGGACGCGTGATCTGGCGTTTTTGCACCCGGGCAAGTGCGAATGCGGCAGAACGCATCGCCGCCTGTCACGCATTCTGGGCAGAACCGACGACATGCTCATCATTAACGGCGTCAACGTGTTTCCTTCCCAGATTGAAGAGATATTAATGCAGATCCCGGAGGTGGGGACGAACTACCAGATTTACGTCAATAAGAAGGGATCGCTGGACAGGCTCATCGTGAAAGTAGAGATTTACCCGAAGATGTTCCTGGGTGAAGCCTCACAGCTCGATGCGCTTAAGAACAAGATCAAAGAAGAGCTTCGCTCGTCGATTGTGATTAACGCCGTCATAGAGCTGCACGAGCCCGGCGCGCTGCCGATCTCCGAGGGCAAAGCCCAACGTGTGGTGGATCAAAGGCCGAAAATGTAGGGGACCGAATATGGCAAAACAACTTAATATTTTTGTCGATAACAGAGCGGGAAGGCTCAAGTCGATTTCGGAAAATCTGCTCAAAAGCAATATCGACATCAGGGCCTTTACAATTCAGGACAAAGGTGAGTATGGTCTCTTGAAGCTGCTCGTCAATAAGCCGAGCGAAGCCTATTTGGCCCTTGCGGACCTGGGTTGCGCGTGCGCTCTAAAGGACATACTCGCTATTTACGTGCCGGACCAGCCCGGCAATTTTCACAAGCTTACAACAGCTTTGGCCGACCACGACATTAATATCATTGACGCTTACGGCTTCGTTCTGCAGCCGCACAACAAGGGCGTGTGCTGCCTTGAAATAGAGAACCTCGCTGGGACGAACGCCGAGGATATCGTGACATCAGCCGGCTTCAGCGTGCTTGAAGACGAGGAACTGTACAAGCTCTGACAGCAGCAACTGATTGACAAGCCGCCCGGCCGGGAGAGAGTAAATAGATCGCGGATGATGCCGTCTTGCCGTTCCGTATATCCGCAATCGTTATCTTGTCACAAAAAAGGAAAACGTCAAAGCAATATAAAGATTTGGAGGTTAATAACAGCGATGTCGAATAAATTACAATCTTCGGGCGTAAGACAGGCAATAGCCTCTACGCCAGGTCTGAATTACAGCAAAAACAGAATGAACCGTAGAAATATGCTGGCGTCAACCGGCGCTGCGGTGATCGGAGCTTCGGCGTTTCCATTGCACTGGGTCGCCGCCGCCGAGCAGAAGAAACAGAAGGTCCTCTACTTTTCACGCTCGGCCAGCTACGAGCATGACGCCGTAAAACGCAAGGACGGTAAGCCAAGTATTTCGGAGAGAATCCTCACCGAGCTGGGCAACAAGCACGGCTTCGATGTGGTCTCGACAAAAGACGGCCGGGTGTTCGACGGCGACCTCGACCAGTACGATGCTATCGCCTTCTATACAAGCGGGGTTCTGACCGAGCCGAACAAACAGCAAACGCCACCCATGACACCCGCAGGCAAGGAGAAGCTCCTGCGAACGATTGCCGCCGGCAAAGGCTTTGTCGGCTTTCACTCCGCCACCGACTCGTTCCATTCCAAGGGCCCCGGCAATCAAAATCAGACAGAGGTGGATCCCTACATCGCCATGGTTGGCGGCGAGTTTATCGTCCACGGCGCCCAGCAGAACGCGACGATACGCGCGGCCTCGCCGAAGTTCCCGGGAGTCAAAGAATTCGGTAAAAACGTCTCGCTGAAAGAAGAGTGGTACACTCTGAAGAACTTCGCCAAAGACCTGCACGTGATCCTTATCGAGGACAACGAAGGAATGGAGGGCGACTGCTACCAGCGGCCCCCGTTCCCGATGACGTGGGCCCGCATGCACAACAAGGGACGGGTTTTCTATACGTCCTTCGGGCACCGTGACGACATCTGGACCAATCCCGGCGTCCAGGGGATTATTGCCGGCGGTCTGGCCTGGGCCATGCGAAACGTCAACGTCAATGTGACGCCCAATATCGACAAGGTCACCCCCAAAGCCGGCCAGTTGAAGTACTGAGTGAAATTGGCTTGGTCGGCTTTTGCTTCAGGAGCGGGCAGAGAAAAGTAGCTTTCAAGACTGTGCCCGAGGATTTGTTCGCCGCGTTCGTTGGCGTGTATAGGGTCCCGCTTGAACCAGTCGAGGTCTTTGCCAAATTCGCGTACGTACCCGGCCCATGCCGCTTCCATGTCAAGGAACGCTGCGCCCGTGTCGCGTGCAAGCAGTTCGAGACCTTTGCGATATTCGCTGAAATGATCGCTATCGTTGATTCTTTGCCATTGGTAATCTTCCCGGGGGTCAACATTGCCGAAAGCGCCGGTCATCAGCAGAATATCGGCGTCCGATGCAGCCCTGATCTGACGAATCACTTCGCGTATGGAATCTATGTCACCACGGTGGCTGATGCCGCCGATCATCACGAGAGCAGGTTTGTAATCGAGCACGAATTTCCGCACGCGCCCCGGCTCCTTATACCACCAGCAGCCCGTGGAGCCGCGTACCGAAGTAATTTTTTCGATTTTACATTCAGGATAACGTTTCTCAACCAGCAGGTTCCAGCATGAACGGCTCGTATCGTTTACAATGCTGTCGCCGAGCATTACGATCCGTAATGTGTCACGACCGGTCAAAAGCTTTTTTGTTCGGGGCAGATTTTTCCAGCGGTCGGGCAGCGGGGCGTATCGAACCGGGTCCATTTGCGAGTAGATACCGTTGATCTGCTCTAACGTTCGCTGATTCTTGCTGATTATAATTCCGTCATCAGCGGCCAGGCTTACAGCCAAAGACAACACAACAACTAATGATATTTTACTTTTTAACATCATAATCGCCGTACTCTACGCAGGTGCAATTATATTAGTATCCCGGTGAGTTCGTTTAGCAGGGCTCGGCTTTGTACTTCTTAACGAAATCCACCGGATTATAGCCCATTTTCGCCTGTCGCAGGCCGGAGTCACCAAGGTCCTGCTCCCGGTTTACAGTTTTGTATTTCTCCGGCAGTATCGAAGCGAACGCCTGGTTGATATACTGATAAACGCCCTTAAAACCTTCTTCGAGAACGGCTTTTTCGAAATGTATCACAAAGCTCTCCCCAAGTGACACTTCTTCGCCGAGGCAATAAGCCGCCGGTTGTCCATCGATATAGAAAATGCCGCCGCATAACTGCAAGGGCCACATTTTCTCCAGGGCTTCCTTCGCAGCATGAAAATCATTCGGTTCTTCGTGCTGATTATTCCACCGCTCCAGAATCTGCAGTGCCTCATCTCTATATTCTTCGAGCAAGGGTTTCGCCTGATATTCATTATTTCTTATGAACAGATTGAGTAAATTCTTTTTCTTGTGGAACTTTCGGCCGGTAAGATTCACCAGGTCTTCTCTCGAATAAAGATAGTCGAAATTGTCCCTGTCTTCGCTGACAGAGTAGCCCATGGTTGAAAGTTTTTCCGCCTGCTGCCCGGAGACGGCTTTCATTACGTGGTGATTATTAAAAAGCTCTCTTATGATATTTTCATCAGGCAATCCAAAGGGCAGCATGAAAAAAGGCTTTTCATTATCCCGGCCGGTTATAAAAAAAAGTCCATTTTCCAACCGGGATATCCTGTAATTGTGGGCCCGGCGAAAAAGATATATATTGGCGAACGTAAACTCGGAAATCCCGTCAGCAAGGGCCTGGAATTTCGGGTGCAGGACAGGCCGCATATCAATGGAGACTTCTGAGGAATCGGGATATTCCGCTATCATCGCTTCCAAATTTGCCTTTCCAGCTTTTAGACACATCTAATGCCGTCACGTTTTGTAACTCACAGTATATATTACTCAAGCGAATTACGCCAAAACTTCTGTGGCATTCGGGACTGTGTGCAACGGCTTAACTTTATAAGCTGCCTGCAGAATTTTGCCCTTATCATCGATAACGAACGAAGAGCGGATAATACCCTCGTAAGTCTTTCCGTACATGGATTTCTCGCCCCAGGCCCCGTACGCCTTTGCGACCTTGTTATCTGGATCGGACAATAATGGGAAGCCGAGACTGTATTTATCGTCGAATTTCTTCTGCCGGGATGGTCCGTCCGGGCTGATACCCACTGCAGCGGCGTCGAGTTTTTTGAGCTCTTTCGAGGCGTCCCGAATGCTGCATGCCTGTTTCGTACAGCCGGGAGTATCGGCTTTCGGATAGAAATATAACAGAAGCTTGCTGCCCTTGAAATCAGAGAGCGAGACCTGTTTGCCTTGTTGATCTAATAACGAAAACGCGGGAGCTTTGTCACCAATACTCAACTTTGCCATCATGTTTCCTTCCAGTTAGATTTATAATTTAGCTATAAATAGACTACGTCATCAGCCTAAATCAGGTTCAACGAAATTCTTTAGCACAAGCTGATGCCTTCTTAGCTCCGTCACTACTCAACAGCTTTTTCGATCTTCGCCATAACAGTCGGCTCACACTTGCCCGTCTTTGTCCAAGCGTCGTAAAGTCTTTTGCCCCAGTCATCCGTTTTGTTTTCCTCGGCCAGGAATTTGAGGTATCCCAGGAGACTGACTCATACATAAGCCTGACGACGACCTTTTCGCATCTTTTAGGCAGATCTATCTCGAATTGGTCCCAATATTGACCGTCAGAATAGTATCGTTCAAAACAGAGTGAAACGACTTGCCGGGCTTTACACCATAGAATGTCAGTTATATGGGGAAATTTAAGCAATACAGCATTTTTATTAGCTTTTCTGATATGGATAATCATTCCCTCCCGGATTTTTTAAGCTTATAGCAGGACAAAAAAAATCGTCCAGGCACTCAGTATTTCTACCATATTTTAAAAATCCGTTAAAAAAGCTTGCAATTCTGATCAAGCTGCGGCATAATCATGCCCAATTGATCAATATGATTATTCATATACAGTGAAAAAAGGAATATGAAAACAACAAAAGCCGCTGACATTATGACAACGAATGTCATTACGGCAAAGAAAAATATGGTTTTAACGGACATAATCGCTCTTCTCCTGCGTTGGCATATCAGTGCTCTGCCTATTGTAGATGATGAAGATAAAATGGTTGGCATCGTGAGCGAAATTGACCTGGTAAATCTAACGTTTGATGGAAATGCAGCAGATACAATAGCAGAAGAAATTATGGTAACAGATATAGTGTCCTTTAGCCCAAATACGGAATTAGCTGATTTGGTTCAATCTTTTTCAAAAAGGCATCTCCGCCGGGTGCCGATCATAGACAAAGTGAAAGTTGTTGGGATCGTGAGCCACCGCGACATTCTTCGAGAAATGCTTCGCAGATATAATTAGTATTGACAAATCAAATCTTGCCCACATGTATTTGATAATTGTCGGCATCATGTGAGTTGGATTCACTCCCCTTAAATGGTTTGTAGTTGTTTATAAAGATAGGTAAAATTGATGACAATAAAGAAATTAGAAAAGGCCGCGCTAGACAAATGGGTCGCCGCGTGCATAGGAAACCAACGAGTGTTCGGTGTTCAGGCCAAAGATGATCGTTTTGTGTTTGCACCGTTGGCGAACGCCGAAGACTTGCGCTTAGACTATGATGTAACTATCTTGCCCCCCAAGAAGTACTTCCTGCCCCCACGAGAGACGTTACTTAAGTTCGACCGGAAGGAGGGATTCGAGAGCGTATTTGATAGCGAGCCCTTCGTCTTGTTTGGCGTTCACCCATACGACATGGTCGCCATCTCGCAGACAGACAAGCTGTTCGCGATGGATCAATGCGATACCCACTACGTCAATCGTCGGCAGAAAGCTACAATCGTAGCGTGCGATGTGCAGAAAGCGTCAAAGGAAGTTTTTGCCGGCTGCATGGGTACAGCCACCGTTGACGATGGTTTCGATATCCTGATTACGAAAATCGATTCTGACTATTTAGTCGATATTCGTACTGAGAAAGGTCAGGCACTGGCCGATACCATCATGGATGCCGAAGATGCCGATGAAATGAGTCTTAAGCTCAGGGAATTAGTCTGGGCGGATAATATCAAACTACTCCAAAAACATAAACTTCATGTCCGGCCTGATGAACTGCCGAAAATACTGGATCGTTCCTATGAACATCCTGTTTGGGAAGAGAAGGCTCAGCGTTGCTATTCCTGCGGATCGTGCAACCTGGTCTGTCCGACATGTTACTGCTTCGATGTACGCGATGATGTCGAGTGGAACTTGCAGAAAGGTCAACGCTATAGAGTCTGGGACGGCTGCCTTCTTGCTGAATTTGCCGCCGTGGCGGGCGGACACAATTTCAGACGCAATCGTGCCGACCGGTACCGCCACCGCTACTATCGCAAAGGGAAATACATACCGGAGAAGATCGGGGAAGTGGCCTGCGTGGGGTGCGGACGGTGTATAACAGCATGTACGGCAAAAATTGCCAACCCGGTCGAAGTTTACAACAAGCTTGTGGATGAAGGGAAATAACGCAGATGTGTAAATGCGAGTCCAAAAAGGATATCTACCTTCCATTACCGGCAACGGTAGGCAAGGTACAACCAATGACAACATTAGAAAGTTTCTTCTCGTGTCAACTCGACTCGGGCGAGGAACTCGGGCACATGCCGGGACAGTTCGTGGAGGTCTCGATTCCCGGTATCGGCGAAGCGCCTATTTCAGTTTCTTCTTCGCCGACACGAAAAGGATCTTTCGAGATGGTCATTCGTAATGTCGGTAACGTTTCGAAGGCCTTACACGGATTAGCCGCCGGGGACAAGCTCTTTATCCGCGGTCCATTCGGGACATCGTTCCCGGTTGACGAAGCGATGAAGGGAAAAGACATTATCTTTGTCTGTGGTGGCATTGGGATTGTTCCCGTTCGTTCAGCAATCCAGTACGTGCTGGACAACCGCGACGATTACGGGCGTGTGATAATTCTTTTTGGAGCAAAAACTCCGCGCGATCGGCTTTTTATCGAAGAACTCGAGAAATGGCAAATAGAAAAGAACGTGACATTTCTGGAAACGGTCGATCATCGTGACGAAAGCTGGTCAGGCCCGGAAGGAGTTATCACGACGCTGATACCACTGGTAAAGATAGATAAGGATAATACTATTGCCGTCATTTGCGGTCCGCCAATCATGTATAAGTTTGTAATTATTGTGTTGCTGGAGGCAGGTCTGAGAGAAGATCAGATGTACCTGTCACTGGAACGGCACATGAAATGCGGTGTCGGGAAATGTGGTCACTGTCAGATTAACAACATTTACGTGTGCCAAGATGGTCCCGTATTCAGATTTTCCGACATCACAGATTTCCAGGAGGCTTTATAATGTCCAAATTGAAAGTTGCTTTTTTTGATTTCGCCTGTTGTGAAGGTTGCCAGTTACAGGTTTACAACCTGGAAGAGGAAATCCTCGATTTACTGGAGCTTATCGAGCCGGTCGAGTGGCGAGAGGCTATGACCGACCAGAGCGACGATTATGACGTTGCGATTATCGAGGGTTCGATCACACGCATCGAGGATGAAAAACGCATCAAGGCAATCCGCGAGAATGCGAAGATACTCATCGCGCTCGGAGCCTGTGCGACAATCGGCGGAGTCAATAAAATTAAGAACAATTTCGAGATGCAGGATGTCAGGCAGTACGTCTACGGGAAAGACGCCAATATGCCGCATCTTGACACATCTCCGACAAAAGCCGTAAACGAGGTTGTCAAAGTAGACTATATGGTTCACGGATGTCCCATTAATATAAAGGAATTTTCGTACATCGTGCGATGCCTGGCGATCGGCAAAGAACCGGTAATTCCCAATTACCCCGTATGCGTTGAGTGCAAAATGAAGGAAAATGTCTGCCGTTTCGAGTACGGCGAGATTTGTCTGGGCCCGATTATACGGGCAGGTTGTGATGCGAAGTGTCCGTCGAATGGGATGTGGTGTTTCGGTTGTCGTGGATTAGTTGATGATCCCAATGTAAATGCCGCCATGGACGTGATGGCCGAGTACGGAAAGACACTCGATGACCTTCGCGGCAAGATGTTGCTTTTCGGAAGTAAACAGGAGTACTGATGGCTAAAACAGTTAATATAAAAGTTAATCACATCACGCGAGTCGAGGGTCATGGAAATATCCGGCTTCGGGCGCGTGATGGTAAAGTAGAGCACGTAGAGTGGCAGGTACCGGAAGCGCCTCGGTTCTTCGAGGCCATGGTGCGCGGGCGGAGCTACGAGGATATTCAGACCATCGTCAGCCGAATCTGCGGTATTTGTTCGGTAACACATTCGTTGGCTGCGATCAAGGGCATTGAAGATGCCATGGGCATCAAGGTCTCGGAGCAAACCGACAAGCTCCGCATTCTATGCCATTACGGCGAGCAGATGGAAAGCCACATTCTGCACGTAGGATATCTCGTGGCCCCTGACCTTTTAGGCCAGAAATCCGTGATTCCTCTGGTTAAATCGCATCCCGATGTGGTCAAAACCATTATTCGTCTGCATCGCCTCGGCAACATGTGGATGGAGACCATCGGGGGGCGTATGACACACCCGGTAACGTTGAAGCCGGGCGGTTTTACCGTTCTTCCGACGGAAGAAAAGCTCCGCGATCTCAAGATCATGATAGAAAACGCTATACCGGACCTGAAAACTCTTTCCGAAGTGGTTTTCAGCCTGGCCGACAAGTTGCCGGACTTCAACCGCGAAACGGAATACATCGCACTCACCAGCCCGGATTACTACACGTTCTACCACGGCGACATTGCCAGTACCGATACGGATGAAAAGGTACCGGTCCATGATTTCGAGCGTGTAGCGAACGAATATGTCGTGCCGCAGTCCACAGCCAAGTGGAGCAAATGGCATCGTGATTCGTATGCCGTGGGCGCACTGGCCCGTTTCAACGTAAACGCAGAGAAGCTTATGCCCCTTGCGGCTGAAACAGCCACAAAATTCAGCTTGGCAAAAGGCACTTGCAATCCATATTTCAACAATGTCGCACAGATCGTGGAATGTGTTCAGGTCGTCGAGCATGGCTTACAACTGATTGATTCACTGCTTAAGACCGGGCTGAAACCGGAGCCGGTGAAGGTCGAGCCCAAGGCCGGAGAGGGTGTGGGATGTGTCGAAGCGCCGCGAGGTATCCTTTTCCATCGCTACGCGTTCGATGAAAAAGGACTCTGTACAAAGGCAAACATTTGCATTCCGACCGGGCAGAATCACGGGAATATCCAGAAGGACTTCGAGGCCTTAGCACCGCAGATTATCGACCGGGATCAGGACGAAATTCGGCTGCTGCTGGAAATGCTGGTCCGTTCGTACGATCCGTGCATCTCATGCTCGACGCACTATTTGAATGTCGAGTTCGTATAAGCTGATTTTGCTCTAATGAAGCCGATACTCATCATCTGTCTTGGTAATCCTTTGATGCGGGACGAAGGAATCGGAATACGTCTGGCTTCGGAATTGTCAGTTCATCTTGCCGACAGTCCCGATGTCGAAGTTATGGATCTCGGAACAGGGGGACTTTCTGTAATACATGCTATCGAGGGGCGAGAGAAAATCGTATTTGTCGATTGTGCGATTATGGGACAAGCCCCTGGCCTGATGCATCGCTTCACGCCCGGACAGGTCCGTTCGCTGAAGGTGCGTATGCGTTACTCCCTGCACGAGGGTGATTTGCTTAATACACTTGAGTTGTCGCGCCGTTTGGGTCAATGCCCTGATGACATCGTAATCTTCGGCATCGAGCCGAAGGAAATAACTCATGGCGAAGGACTAACGAGCAAGCTGGAAAACAATATCCAACAATACGTTCAAACCATTCTGAAAGAACTCGATAGAACATGAAGAAGATGAATTTTGACTCGACAGTAGAGACACAAACATACATCAATTTACGTTTTTCTACCGCTCTCATTCGATGATGATGGCACACTTCTCGCCCCAAAAACGGCCCCACTTTTGCACGTTAATGACTACAAATCACTTACAATGTTGGAGCAGCATTTACCAAATCTAACAAACAATGAATATACACAAATGTTGACTCTGTCTTGCGACATACGGTGGTCGTTGCTCGGAGATCCATCCGAGTCTTGTGTGGCTTCGCTGACGTCGTTAAAATTGCCACCCAGGGAGACAGCTAATGCAAGGCTACGAATCACCTTCGGTTAGGGTAATCAACCGATCTATTTCGATGTTCCGAAATACCTCTACCTTTCCTCCAATCCAACGGACCTCCACGTAGTCGATCTTAGTGTGGTTTCCCAAACCAAAATGGAGACGCATCCCGTAGTGACTTTGATAGCCCCGCCCGCTATGGACTTCGTCAATCAAACTCATGTCCTTGGCCACGAGTTTCACACAAGCTCCGATGCCGTCGCGGTTGGTGCGGGTGCCGCGTAAACGGATTTGTAGCCAGTGGCCTTGAGAGGATGAGTTATTACGCAGGATCGTAGGTTCACTGCGGGTGTTAAGGACCACAATATCAATATCGCCATCATTGTCCAGATCATCCAGACCACACCCGCGACTGCTGTGTGCCACTTTGAGTCCCTCTCCACAATCCTGTGATATATCCACGAACCTGCCGTTACCTATATTCATCAAGACAAGATTGTGAGCGGCATAGCTTGTCCTTTGGTCCCACTGGGCAACGTTGTCATCCATATGTCCTACGGCCACAAACAAATCACGATCACCGTCATGGTCAAAGTCGGCAAAACCATTTCCCCAGGTCACGTTACCGCCGGTGCCGGCTCCGGCCCCGCTGGCCAGAGTTTTATCTTCGAAAAATCCGTCGCCCAGATTTCGGTAGAGGTGGGCCATTTGATCCTGGTAGGAGGTGACATAGAAATCCAGGTGGCCGTCATTGTCATAGTCAGCACAGTCTACACCCATGCTTCCCATCTCGTTGCCGTAGAGGTCGTAGGCAATGCCGGCCAGGGTGCCGCACTCGGTGAAAAGGCCGGCTCCGTTGTTGGCAAAGAGAAAATCAGGGGAATTATCATTGGCCACGAAGATATCGGTATCACCGTCATGGTCATAATCCGCACACACAGTTCCCATGCCCGATCCGAGACTATGAGCAATACCCGAGGCCAGACTGATATCGGTAAAAGTTCCGTCGCCGTTATTGCGGTACAAAGCGTCGGGAGTGAGGTTATATACCCGCGGCCCCACATAAGCGGGATAACCGCGGGCCTTGCCCAACACGTGGTTGTCATAGGTAAAGTGGATGTAGCTTGAGACAAATAGATCCAGGTCACCGTCACCTTCTATGTCTAAGAAGTTGGTCCCAGCGCCGACTTTGAATCCGTCGGCGACTCCTGCCGCCTTGGTGACATTCGTAAAGGTTCCGTCGCCGTTGTTGCGGTAAAGAGCATTGGGCCCGAAGTTGGTAATGTAGACATCACGATCGCCGTCATTGTCATAATCTCCGACTGTGACCGCCAGGCCGTGACCGGTGTCGCCCAAACCACTGGTTTCGGTAACGTCAGTGAATCGCCAGTTTCCCTCATTGCGGTACAACCGGTTGCGTGGCGGGGGGGAATATTGGCTTCCTCGCAGGGCGCTGCCGGAGACCAGGTAGATGTCGATGTCACCATCCTGATCATAGTCAAACAGGGCCAGGCCTGCAGACATAGCCTCAACGATGTAACGCCTGCCGCTTGATCCGTCGGCGTGCTTGAAGGCGATGCCGGTTTGCTCGGTGACGTCTTGAAATTCAATCGCATGTCCGGGGCGGGCCGGTACGACGGCAACTGACAGACTGAGCAGCAGAGCGATAGCGGTGACCAGTATGGATCGGTGAAAGGATGCTCGTATCATGGAATTGTCCCCTCGGCGGTTATCCGTTGCAGAACCTGTTGATAGGCCTGGTTTTGTGGATCAAGGATCAAAGCATGCTGCAGGGCCTCCAGGGCCCGGGCACGGTCACCTGTTACATCGCAGGCCCATCCGAGGAGAAAATAGTGGCCAGCCACCGGCTGGAGTTTCACGGCCTGAGCCGCCAGGTCACGGGCTTCGACCTGTCTGGTTTTTGCCCGCAGGTAGAGCTGGGCAAGTTCCCGATAACCGTCAGCCTGGGCCGGGGCCATGGCGATGGCCGTGAGCAAAGCCTTTTCGGCCTGCGCGAATTGACCGAGTCGCGCTGCCAGCAGGCCCAGGTTAAGCTGGCAGGATATATTGTTTGGGTCCATGCGTTTGATGACCCTGCATACCTCCAGGGCCTCCTTCACCCGCCCGGCATCTGCGTAGAAGGACATGAGCGCATCGCGGTGCGCGACACTGTTGGGATCAAGCTCAATAGCTTGCGTTAGCAGCCATTCCGTAGTTTGGAGATCACCCTTGGCCATGTAGAGCTTCCGGGCGTCTGCGCAAAGCCTGGCCAAACACCGAGCATAAAAGTTGACTTCGGAATCGGCTTGACTAAGGTTTCGGACCACGGTCTCTTTCTTGGTCGTTCGCCATTGAGACTTGCCCTGTTGGAACTGTTTTAGATATACGGCCGCCTTTTCACGATTCTTGAGCCGGGAATAGACTTGATACAGGCCATAGCAGGCATGGGGGTTGTTCGGATCCAGTTCCAGCATTTTTTGGTAGCAGCGTTCTGCGTCCTCATATTGGCGCAGCTCCAGATGGACAGCACCGAGCAGTAAAGAGTTGGCAGCATTGTCACCGCTGAGGCAAATTTCTTTTTCCAGCAACTGTTGAGCCTCCTGGTATTGACCGAGCTGCATCAGGGACCGAGCCAGGTTATTGTATAGATTTGGCAGAGAAGGATTCATTTGTAGTGCCATGCGCCACAATCGGGTCGATGCTTCATAATCGTTTGTTGCAAACGCAACCTTGGCCATGCGGTCGTAAACGTCGGCACGTCGGGCATCTTTCTTCATGACCTCCTGCCAGAGCTTCAGGGCCTGATCCGTCTGACCGCGATGCTGATAAAAATCACCCAATATAACCAGGGGGTTTTCGCTCTCGGGGAAATCACGCAGAAGTCGTTGGGCAAGTTGTTGTTCCTGAGTCCTTAAGGCCTTGAGCTGCGGATCTTCTGTAGATTCCGTTTGAGTCGAACTCCATACCAATAGTACTGCCAGGATGAATTTCATGGTACTATTATACTCTGTTTTCGTTCATAGTCCACAGCAATACTGGCCTGGCTGGACCATTGTAATACCATGGTTGCCTGGGCATCAATACTATCCACATGCCTACATGCGGTATGATATTCTCTGCCAAAAAAAATCTTGCTTTGTGTGGATCCTTCTGATATACTAATTGTTAATTAAAGCACATTCGCAGGGCTGAGGGTATCTCGCTTTTTCCTCTCCCTCCGCACCTCAGCCCTGCATCCTCCTTTTATCAACGAATCCATTTATTTTTCAAAGGAACTTCCTGACATCTTAACCAGGAAATCATAGAATCATTTACCAGCAGACCTCCGGGTCTTCTCGCATTCCCCCTTTCACTCTAAGATACATATAAAAATGAGCCGAGGCGTTTGATACGGATATCAAACGCCTCGGTAAGCTAAAATCTATAATATTCCCCGTCAATCGATTGTGTACCAGTCATCAGTGAGTGAATTATCCTTAAGCCAGTTTTCTTCCAGCAACGCCATGTCGGCATCATTGACCAGGCAGTCCCCATTGAGATCGCCCACTATCGGTACGTAGTCCGGCAGTGACTGGGCGGCTTCACAACTGTCGTTATACACGTTGATCGTAACGGTATCCGAACCTGAGTATTCGCCGTCAGTGGCCAGCAGTTCCAGGACATACTCTCCCACGGCCGACAGGGTAACACTCGTATCCTCGGCAGTGCCGTCCTCAATAACGGCCGTCCCTTCATTCGGTTCACTAATCACCGACCACTGCACAGAAGTAGCTTCCTCATCAATGACGGTTGCGTCCAGATTCCCGGTCCTCGTGCCGTCTTGCAGCCAGGTTACAATATCGGCGCCGGCGTCCACTCTCGGAGGCAGATTATCTACAGTGAAACTGAAGATAGGTCCCAAAGCCGGAGCGGCACCAGGGAACACATAACTATCCACGGCCCAGTAGTACTGCTTCTTTGCCTGGGTCTGAACGACGGCGGAAGTCACGTTCTGATTGCTGACAATCTGAATGGCGGTCGGATCGGTAAATTCTTCCAGCAATTCTATATCGTCGGTGAAGTAAACATCAACTGTCACCGTGTCACCGGGCAAAAGCGGATCAAGCATAGTCCAGCTCAGCGTCACCTCGCCGGGTGCTATTGTTACACCGTCGGCCGGAACCGGATTAAGCAGTGACGTGGCCGACACCGTCGTTTTACCTTCATTCGTGACGTTATAATCAATGTTCAGCGTGCCCCGGTCTCCATAGGCTACAAGCCAGCCATCGTCGATGAAGGGTTGAACTTTTTCTATATCATTGCCGTCAAGTATGAGTACACCTGTAGTAATATCCAATAAGCCTTTATCGGAGGTTAAGCGGAGATCGGATGCATAGATAGTACCCCCGCGCAGGTTCACAGTCCCTGTGCCTGTCCGGCCGGGGATCTCCAGGTTATCGTTTAGCTCGATGGTGCCGCCCGTCATATTGAGCGTCCCGGTGCCGACCCAGCCAACCTGCAATCCCCCGGTGGAAAATAAGCCGCCGCTCATATTCAGGATGCCGTGGCCGGTCATACTATCCACACCTATGTAGGCCCCGGTTGCCGTAAGCGAGCCGCCGCTGATATCCAGGTATGTTGTGCCCCCGCCATTGCCGACCCTCAGTGTCTCGCATTCGGCGGTAATACCGTCCGTGACTTCGCAATGCGTGTTCTCCGGATAGTCGATAGAAACCGGATCGATATCGGTCGGGATGGCATCAGTGTCCCAGTTGGTTGCCGTGCTCCAGAGATTGTCGGATCCGCCGGGGTCCCAGAATATTTGCGCCGAGGCACTATTGAGCAGAACCAGCGGCAGGACAAGAGCAATCAAACATGTCATTTTCTTAAACATAGTATTCCTCCTTCATAAAAGAGAATAAATATAGAAACGATTAATAACGCTTTCTGCCTTCATTACGTTATCCGATACGCCTGCGCGGGGCATTTCGAGCCCTGCGATTTGATGCAACCTCCTTCCTTCAGAGGCTCAAAAAAGCGTGCCGATCTGCCCGCTACAAGCCTCACTAACCCTCTCTTATATGAAATTAGCGGTGTTCCGTCAAGGAAAATCCTTGCTCAAACTCAGAATTTTTTCGATTCTCCTGGCAATTCACAATTGATATAAGCCGTAAATCTACCTGCTTTATAAACTTATGCGATTTCAATGTTTTGTTGTTGATATTCAATGTTAGCCTATTCGGAAAATTTCCCATGCATTCCAAGAGCTTTATGGTTGCCCATCAGAGACTGAAAATTCACAGATTCCTGTGAGATTCAGGGAATAGCGCATCAATCATGTGCATGATGAGTGAAACAGTGAAAGCTTCCTGGTCCGGCCCGATCCATGACATAGTACCTCTCTCATACCCGTAGCCACCTTTCTCATCCTTGTCGTAGTAGTATCTGTCGGGCGAAATGTATCCGGCATAGTCACCATTGAAGCTCAGCACCCAGAGATTGCGAATGCGGTTTCGCGTCCGTGACTTCAGGTCCACGCTGATTTCTCCGCAGAAGTCGGCCGGCGTACCCACCAGCGCGATATCTCCAATTCGCACGGCATGCATCCAGCCATCTGCATCAATGCCAAGAACAGGAAACAAGAATTTCGATATGCGCCAGTTTTCATTGAGACGAAGTTGAAATGGCGGCAGTCGGATAGGAATCCCAATGGATGCAACGTCCACCTTATCCTTAAAAAGTGTGGTATCTGCAACCGCTTGGAGCACCTTATCCGCCAACGCAGTGCCCATGGCGCGGCAGCGTTCAAAGGAGTCCTCTCCTTCGGGAGCTCGATGGCTCATGCTGCCGACGGATCCACCGAGATAAATCGCCTCGGCACCAGTCTGTTCCGTAATATGGCGCATGAGGAAACCCGGATATTCGCCTGTGAACTGCATATTGTCTGCGCCGAGAATGGTCGGATGTGCGGAGTAACTTACCAGGAAACAGCGGTCGCCGTCTTGTTGCTCGATAAGCATATAGCTCAGTTCACTGTCGACCGTGCCGTTTTTGCGGGTGCGATTCCTGATATACTCCGGAGCGTCCAGGCTACCATGCATCATTTTGGCCGGCTCCAGCGACCGGCAGGCCTCGATTATTGCTTCTGTAAAAGCTCCGGCTAAGAAACCGGGAATGTTCGGATCGTATGGCCCGTTGAAAGCCTTCGAGGCAAGCCCAGGGGCAAATGCACCGGGGCCTGAATGATTGTGGCTGGCATTGAAAAGGATATCATTCGCCGTGAGCGTCGTTTGCTCAGAAACACGGATCCGAACCAGCTCGGCCACGTTCTCGGGGACGATTAGCATGTCCGAGCCGACAATCACGGCTTTATCCGTACCGTCGCTGATTGCCAGAGCCTTGACGAAGATTTCATCGTGCACGCCGGTCGATGGTTTGCCCCTGCGGTCTCCAAATCCGGCCAGGGGAGTACCTATCGGTGGTGTGATGGAACGCGAGCCCCAGCCCGCTTCGAACCGGTCTATAGAAGTACTATGGGAGGAAAGTTTGCCATGTTGTTCAATCGCAGCGAGGGCTTCTTTGTAATAACGCTTATCTTTAAAGCCGCTTTTGTACGTAGGCCAGGGCCCTATAAAAACGACAAAACACCCGACGACGGCCATAAGAAAAGCTATCAGAATAAGCTGGATTCTGCGTTTGCGTATCATAAAAAACACCTTTCAAGTGAAGAAGAGAATATCAAAGAAGTTTGAGCAAGGCAAGCCTCCCGCCATACAAAACGCGGACTTCGACAAAGGCGAGGGTTACAGAATACTGTGCAATCTCGCAGCGAATAAGGTAATATGAGCAGTCAAAAGCCAGTCTTTTTAAGGTGATAATATGAAAGGTCAAAGTGCGATGAACATAAGTGCTATAAAAAACATATTCTTAATGTTTTCAATAA
>CAYTNN010000057.1:19286-22260 GCA_964439135.1 uncultured Pirellulales bacterium | reverse complement strand
AGTGACGTCAAGGTCAACGTTCATTTAAAAGACTGCCGGGGCGTTATCCTTGCCGGCAACACTTTCTGGATGGGCTACACTCACAACCTTCTGATTGAAGATTGTTCGAATATCATTGTCGGCGCCAATAACTTCGACCGGAATCCTCGCTACGATTACGGCAACAGCCTCGATGCACGAAACAGCCTGCTCGTGCGCAACAGCGCCGATTGTACGCTTTCGGGTCTGCATATTACCAACGTATGGCGGGCCCCGGCCGGGTTGATGATTGAAAACTGTAAACGGATGAACATCACCAACTGCACGATTCTCGATTGTGACAACGTCGGCCTGCTGCTAAAAGACGTAGCCGACAGTAGAATCTCCGGCTGCCTAATCAGTGACAATCGCCCGGATGCCGAGTCGGCTTCGCTCAAAGTTATTGGCGGCAGGGGCAATATGATTGTCAATAACCTGCTGGCTACGGCACCACGGATTCCTGAGAGTGTCGCATCTGTATCGGGGAACGTTCACCCTTAGTATTACGAATCGGTGTTCCTTATCGATTACTTGCCTTTGACAAGCCAGATATTACGATATTGAATCGGGTGACTATGATCCTGCAGGCTGATCGGTCCGGTAGCTTCGCTCTTTCCCTTCCACCTATTCCCGGAATACGGAATCTCAACATTGTCCTGTACTTTGATACCGTTCTGATAGACGGTGATACGCGCATTCTCTTTGATACTGCCGTCGGCATTAAGTCTCGGAGTGCGGAATTTGACGTCGTAAGTCTGCCACGTATCAGGTGGCAGGCACGCATTGACTCTGGCCCGTGCAATATTATACAGACCCGCGCAGTCGCCGGAAGTATGCACCAGGCCGAATGAATCCAGCACCTGCACTTCGAACTGGCCGGCGAAGTACACTCCGCTGTTGGCGCGTCCCTGCCCGCGGTTGTTCGGCTCCAGCGGCAGTTTGAATTCCAAGTGAAAATTCTCGATATCGCCGAACTGCTCTTTCGTATTGTTACTACCCTTGTTCACCTGCATCGCTCCGTTGTCGAGCCTTTTCCATTCGGAATTCGTCCACGCACTCATGTCCGGCTTAACGCCGTCCTTGAAAGGCAGCAGTACGATTGCTCCCTGGGGCGGCTTCAAACCTTCCTTCGGTGACTTCCGCACGAACTTGTCCATCTCGATGTGCTGGCCATACTCGGATTGAACAGATAGATGCCCGTTTTGAATCTGTCCGGACCAGTGCTTTCCACCCGATCTGTCGCCGATGTGCACGGTCGAACCCTCCCTGTTGCCGTGAATCTCGATATTCGCCCCATCCTGGTTTTCCTCATTTGGTGTCGCTTTGATCACGATGCGGTAATACACATCGTCGCCCTCTGCTATTACTTGTGCAGATGCCTGCATCGTTGTCATGCCGTCCGGATGATACGTCCCCTTGTATTCGCCCATATAAGAATTCGCCCATACGGCCGAGGTAAATGCCAGAAATGCAACTATAGCGACAAAACATCCGATGTGTCTGTGTACTTTCATTTTACTTACTCCTTATTCGATTGTTGTTAATGTTTCAACGACGGCACGATACTATCACTTTAGGCAATAACATCAAGCTTGTTCTCCAGCGAGAACACTGAATCCTGTAGATTGCTGCAACTTTATTTCCGGCACTTTTTCCACCAGTCTTCCCACAATTCGGTCATTTGTTTTACTTTCTGTGGATTCTGTGAAGCTAAGTTATTCAATTCCGTCCGGTCCTTCTCAAGATCATAGAGTTCCCAGTCGGCGTTGCCTAACCGGACGAGTTTCCAATCGCCGGTCCGAACGGCTTTGGCCTTTCCAAACTGCCAGTACAGTACATCGTGCGGCGCTCTTTGTTTTCCCTGGAATATCGGGAGCAATGATTTACCGGCGAGAGTTTTGAGTTTTCTGTTGTCGATTCGGGCGGGATATTCAGCGCCGGCTACTTCCATAAACGTTGGCATGATATCAATTATGTGCCCCACCTGGCCGGTTATAGTGCCCGGTTTGATTACGCCGGGCCAATAAGCTATGAAAGGAGTGCAGTTGCCTCCCTCGTAGTCCGTTGATTTATATTTTCTGTACGGCGTATTGCTGGCATTGGCCCACTCAGGACCAATCGGGCGATAGCTTTCAACAGGCCCCGGTGGAATGTCTGGTGTCGTATCGGGTGTTTCGGGACAGCCGCCGTTGTCGGCGAGAAACAGGATAAGCGTGTTCTTCCATTTGCCGATTTCTTTTATCTTGCCAAAGACCCTGCCTATCACCTGGTCCATGCGGTCGACCATCGCGGCGTAAACCGCCATTTTCAGATCGAACTGGTCCTTCTCCGAGTTACTGAGCGAATCCCAGCTCGGGACACGCTCATCGCGCGGGGACATCTCATATTTGGGATCGAACATACCCATTTCTATCTGTCGCTTATAGCGCTGCCGGCGAAGCTTGTCCCAGCCTGTTTTGTATTTGCCCCGATAACGAGCGATATCCTCGGGCCAGGCGTGCAGCGGATAATGCGGCGCCGTCTGAGGCAGATACAACAGGAACGGTTTGGTCTCACTCTTATATTCTTCGAGCCGAGCAATGGCATAATCGGCGAAGGCATCGGTCGTATAGAAGTTTTTGTCTTCGGGGGTGTATCCCATAATCGCTTTGCCTTCGATGGCCCAACGGCGTGGCCCGGCAATCTTTCGGCCCGGCTTTGGCTCTCCGGGCCTGGCTTTGATGCCGGGATTCCAGTAATTGCAGCATCCGTCCGCAAGACCATAGTACCTGTCGAATCCGCGGGTTGTGGGCAGGGGTTGTTGATGCCATTTGCCGGAGATGATTGTGCGGTAGCCTGCGGGGCGGAGGACCTCGGCGAAAGTAACGCCGTGTTCCATGTTTTTTTGCCCCACGGCTTGGTCGTACTGGCCGGTCAGAAGAGTTGCTCGCGTGGGGCTGCATTTGGCGCAATTATA
>CAYTNN010000057.1:0-19186 GCA_964439135.1 uncultured Pirellulales bacterium | reverse complement strand
TATGGGATCCATAATATGCCAGCGGTATAGACTGAAACGCGGCTGTTCTTTCGAGTTGATCACCTGGGGCATACCGGCATAGGGCGTGACAAATTCCTGATACTCACTCGTTCCCGGTTTTTGAAAACCATACGAGCCGCAGAAATAATCCTCGGTTCCGGTGCCGCATATCGTCGGGAATTCCTTATCGCCATCCATGAAGAACTTAATCTCGCCTTCACCCCACCAGCCCGGGCTGTTCGAACCCCATGTCATATAGGTTCCGACGTATTGTCCCTGTCCGCGCACACCGTCGAGAATCGTATAATCCTGTTTATCCGGGACAGGGTTGACACGCCTGAATTGCGCATGCAGGTAGCCCATGTCTGCAGGAATCTCAGTCAACGTGTAATCGATCTGATAATACAGGACCATCGCCTTTTCATCGATATTGGTCATCGTAATCCTGTAGCCTTTTCGAAACGGCATGAGCCAATAGCAGTTGAATCCGCTGCCGGGATTCACGCAAACGGCCAGGGATGTCACTTTCGTATATTGTCCGAGACCGCACGCGAAGAAATCGCCCGCGGGACATTCGACCGAGGGCGTCTTCTCGCCGTCCCAGTAGATTCGCAGGATATTGAAACGGTTGTTCCCCGTCGGAGTCATCCAGATGTGCTGGATCGCCCCGGAACCTTTGATGTCGGCCATGACAAATGTCTGGCCGGCTTCGATTCTGACTGATGGAGAGACCTTCCATTTTTGACCCAGCTCGCGGGCCGCCCTTGCGCCGGTGCCTTCGGTTGCCATGCCTCCCTTGCCTTTTTCACCTGTGAAATTCTCCGGACTAACAGAGCGAGTTTTGGCATTCGATAAGCGGGGCAGAGTTGCCATGCTCATGCTCAGGCCGTCAAAATCCGGATTTTGCCCGTATAACCCGGTCGATGATAAAGCGATAAACAAGAAGATGCAAAGCATCCAAATGCCAAGCTTTTTCTTCGTATTTGCCGCTCCGGATTGTGCCGGGAATTTTGCTGTAAGTTTCATAATCTGTCCTTTCCTGATTGTTTAACCTTATTGCGTTTTATGGATTCTTACTTTCAATCTGCTACCAAATATTGCTGTCCACAGGTCAGATTGCAAGAAAAAAAATGAGAGAAGGGAAATCCGGGGGCAATTTTACAAGAAATTTTCTTGACCTGTGATGGCAGATATATATACTAAGGTTAGGGAAGCATGTGCCCGTACAGATTTCTATCTGAGGCATTTTAGCTTTCCGACAGGCAATACCCTGTAGTCTTTTGTATTTTTATACAGACGCAGAACAGCAGAGTACAAATGAGGTAACTGAAGCTGTATGCTTTGGAGATAAGGTTTTGCCTTTAAAATAAACTGCCGGCCTTAAAAGGAAGGAGGTGGTCTCAAGTCAAAGATGTCCTGAGCAAGTGAGGATAAAATGCAGCAAACGTCAAATAATTATCCGTCGTTTTATTATCTCAACTTTCAATAAGGAGGATCATTATGTTTAGAAAATTGTTTTATCCGGTTTCTTTTCTTTTGGTATTTGTCCTGAGTACCAACGCCTTTGCCGACCTTCTTGCCGACCCTGACCTGGTCATATACTTTTCATTTGACGAAGTCGGCGATATAGTTGCCGACCAGTCCGGGAACGGCCACGATGGCGTAGTTAATGGCGATATCACGGCTGATCCCGACGGCAAACGGAACGGGGCCGCCAAATTCGCAACCGGCAGTTACCTTGATCTGGATGGGCCCAGTATACCTCCGGAGCATATTCCGACTACCGGTATCACACTTTCCGCCTGGGTAAAATGCGAGAACACAGGCGGAGATCATGCTATATTCAATGCCAGAGCATCCGATTCGACCTGGCTCGTTCATCCCGAACTCAAGAGCGGAGGCGATTTTCGATGGCTGCTCCGGGGTGCCGGTGGTGCAGGAATTATGGATATACGTGCAGGTGTTGTAACATGGGATGAATGGCAGCACTACTGCGGCGTATACGACCAGGCCTCAGGCAGAGCCGCTCTATACATCGATGGTGAGCTGGTTAGCGAACAAGTTGTATCAAGTGCTTTGGAGATCGCCGGAGACTGGGATTCAGGCGCTCGCGTGGGATATAATATCGACAACGCAAGACCTTTCACGGGACTGATGGACATGTTCTTCTTGTTCAAGCGGGCGCTGTCAGAAGACGAGATTTTTAAGGCTATGCAGGGTGAAGCATACGCCAAAGCCCTTAGTCCCAGTCCGGAAGATGGCGCCTACTATCCGGATACATGGGTGACACTTGGCTGGTCGCCCGGCGATTTTGCCGTCTCACACGATGTCTATTTAGGGGACAATTTCGAGGATGTTGACAACGGCACTGCCGATACGTTCCGGGGTAACCAGGCTCTGACTATGACTTTTTATATTGCCGGTTTTCCGGGATATGCCTACCCCGACGGTCTGGTCCCGGGAACAACATACTATTGGCGAATCGACGAGGTCAACGAAGCTGATCCGAACAGTCCCTGGAAGGGGGATATCTGGAGCTTTATGGTTCCGCCCAAGACAGCCTATAATCCCATTCCTGCCGATGGTGCCGAGTTCGTCGATCCGAATATGGTCTTTGGCTGGACGTCGGGATTCGGCGCCAAGCTGCATACCGTATATCTTGGTGATGATTTTGACCAGGTTAACAATGCCGAAGGAGGAGCCACACAGGGGCTTACGACCTATAGCCCCGAATCTCTTGAATCAGGTAAGGTTTATCACTGGAGGGTCGATGAATTCGACGCTTTCAATACGTATAAAGGCGATATCTGGAGCTTTACAACTCCAGGCGCTGTGGGCAGCCCGGTGCCGGCTAACGGAGCTACGGATGTGAAGATGACGGCGATTCTTAGCTGGACTGCGGCCGATAGTGCCGCTTCGCACGAGGTGTATTTCGGCAAAGATAAAGACGCCGTACGCAATGCCGATAAGAATTCGCCGGAATACAAAGGCCCCAAGGCGCTTGGTGCCGAGAGCTATGATCCCGGAAAACTCTCCTGGTATGCAACATACTACTGGCGTGTGGATGAAGTCGATAGTCTCGGTAATTCTTTGAAAGGGCCTGTCTGGAGCTTTACGACGGCTGATTTCATTACGATAGATGATTTTGAAGATTACAACACAGGAGATAACCAGATCTGGTATGCGTGGCTTGATGGGCTGGGCTTCGGTACGCTGGAGAATCCACCTTACTCTGCCGGTAACGGTACGGGTTCGGCCGTAGGTGACGAGACGACAGCTTCTTATTGTGAAGAAAAAATCGTTCATGGCGGCGGTAAATCCATGCCGGTGCTGTACGACAACAATAAGCAGGGCTATGCGATGTATTCGGAAGTTGAAATGACATTAAGCGAAGCGCGTAACTGGACAGATGAAGGCGTTAATAAATTGTCATTGTGGTTCCGTGGCGGTTCGGACAATTCCGCCGATTCGCTGTATGTTGCGGTAGCCAACAAAACAGGTACGCCTGTGGTGGTAGTATACGACAATCCGGCTGCGGCCCAGATCGGGGCCTGGACGAAGTGGGTCATCCCGCTGCAGACCTTTGCCGAGAAGGGCATTGATCTGGCCGACGTTGACAAGATCATGATTGGCCTGGGGACAAGAGGTAGCCTGACGACACCGGGTGGAGCAGGGAAAATGTTCTTTGATGATATTCGGCTGTACCAGTCGATACAGGCTGCTGAATAAACGCGCCTTCTCCTTAAAAAGAAGACAGGATCAGTATGAATTCGGGGCTTATACCATTCGGCATAGGTATAGGCCCTGATTTTTTAGCTGTCGGCTCTGTATAGAAGTAACCGCTGGATGAGATTGTAAGGGGAAATAGGGGCTGATGTAGAGGGGCAACGATTGGTTTTAACGGCGCCATTCGGCCTTGCGGACCATTAAGGGCGGCATTTGCTGAGGACTGATTGTTCTGCTGCCCGGATGCACGCAGCTTCTGCAGCTTGGATACCAGCGAATGGCGAACAGCTTTGGCTTCAAAGGTAATATTTGTTTTTTGAATCTGGCAAACGTCATATTTGATTTCCCATTAACTTCAGCTACAGTGGCTGCACCCTTCCCCTATCGGCAAATTGCAGTACCAACTTTGCTATATTACATTCAAATTGTCTGGTTGTTTTATGAATGCTGCATTCGCCGGGTTGCTTTGGTATTGTTTCTTGCTTATCTGATACTGTTCCATTTGGTCGGCAGCCGGTCAAGTTCAAGTATTTCGATGCGGTTGATAAGCCATTTTTTATCAGGTTGTTTCCGGAGGGACAGCCTGGCCTTTACCAGGAGAAACGATTTGTAGTTTTGGGAGATGTAACTGTTTTTATCAAAAATTATCACCGCAAATAGAATTGCAGTTGCATTCGAGTCCGATATGTCTATCAGCAGGCCGGTCTTTTTGCCTTTATCGACTAAAGGTTTTGACAGCTCCCTCCTGCAGTGGTCCAGCAAGTGTTTTTTTGTGCTGTGATACGAGTCGCTGTAATTATTGGCAATAACAGCCTCAATTGCACTGCAATCTTCCTGCTGGACTGCTTTGATTGCGGTTTTAATTATGGCATTGATTTTCTCGGTGTCGGTTTGGACAAGCATATCCGCGCCGAAAGCAGCCGCAATTAAAAAAATCGGTATAAGTAACTGCCACCAACGGCGTTTTTCAGGACAAAAGCTGCGGAACGTCAGCATTCCGAATAAAACAAGAACTGCCGCACCCAGCAATGTCCATGGCTGCTCAAAAATATCGAACATATCCTGACCTCTTATCTTGAGCAGATACCGAGGGTTAGTTTAGGCTTTTATATGGGAAGCCCTTCGCCATATATTCAATGTCTTCGCGCTCATTAGCCGGAGGGGTCAAGTTGAAAGAGAATGGCGTGCCGGGATCCATGGCCTGGAGGTTCCACTCAATAAAGTGATCGTCGATCCATCTGTGCATCTCCGCGTGACCGTCGGCGAATCCAAGGGTGCTTTGTTTATTATGCCACATGGCGACCGGATCAACCCATGTTTTCGGTCCGGGATTCATCTGCCATGAGCCAACGTTGTATCCTCTGGGATCAATCTCTTCGACAAAGATATATCTTGTCGCAGGTCTGTATAATTCGGCATATTTCTTGGCCATGTCGTACCCGCTCCATTCCTCTCCATTAGCGCCGCCGGCAATCGAGTAGCTTCGAAAGGTGTATTGTTCTGGATTCTTGTCTCTATCGTCGGCGGGGCATGCATACACATCCACAGCCTTGCCAACGTAAGGAAAAAGTAGTCCATCTCGGATAGCTTGTTTCTTTTGCTCGACAGTACTGCCATCCGCCGGACGCAGAACCCAGTTGCCGGGGTCGGTATCGCCCGGCACCAGATTATCGTCGTTCTCGTCCTTGTACATGAACCACCCCAGGGAGAGGGTTTTCACATTACTGACGCAATGTACGCGCTTGGCTTGATCTCTGACTGCTCTCAAGGAAGGCATGATAATTGCCATCAGGACAGCGATAATTGCGATAACGACCAACAACTCAATCAAGGTAAAAGCTTTTGTTTTCATTACTTCCTTCCCTATGAAAATGCATTTACTAATAGTGGAGAATCAATATTAGCAATATTTTTATATATCTGCTACCCAAGAATCAAGATGCGCAAAAACATCTTTGTGTTCTACTTATTCCATTTTTTTGGTTTTTTTAGCTCAATTTCCTATATTATACTGAATTTGAAGAGACAAGTCAAGTTGGGCGGGTAATTAATTATCGGATTTTTTGTTCGGAGATGAATGTTGTGCTATATTCCGAGAACTCGTTTAACCTTGTCGATTTTCTCGATGGCGAAGTCCAGGTCGTCGGTGCTGTGTGCGGCGGATATTTGCGTTCGAATTCGTGCCGCCCCTGTGGGAACGACGGGATAAGAAAATCCTATGACGTAAACACCTTCCGTTAGGAGTTTCTCTGCCATCTTCTGGGCCAGGACGGCATCGCCGAGCATAATCGGGACGATGGGATGCTCGCCGGGAATAACGTCTAAACCGAGTCCGGCGATTTGCCGCCTGAAATAGATGGTGTTATCAGCGAGCTTATCACGCAGTTCCGTCGAAGCCATTAACATCTCCAATACCTTGAGCGAGGTCGCGGCGATGGCCGGCGCCAGCGTATTGCTGAACAGATAAGGACGTGATCTCTGGCGGAGCAGCTCGATGATTTCTTTTCTTCCGCTGGTGAAGCCACCGCTGGCCCCGCCGAGAGCTTTGCCGAGCGTTCCGGTGATGATATCGACGCGTCCCATGACGCCGCAGTGCTCGGTAGCCCCGCGACCGCGTTTGCCTAACACGCCGGTCGCATGCGAGTCGTCCACCATGACCAGCGCATCGTATTTTTCGGCAAGCTCACAGATCCGGTCCAGCTTCGCTATCGTTCCATCCATCGAGAATACGCCGTCGGTCGCAATCATACGAAATCGCGCCGATTGGGCTTGCTGCAAATTTTCTTCCAGATCCTGCATGTCGGAATTTTTGAATCGCAGACGCTGGGCCTTGCAGAGGCGAATGCCGTCGATAATGCTGGCGTGATTGAGCTGGTCGCTGATTATGGCATCCTCGGCTGAAAGTAAGGTCTCGAACAGTCCCGTATTGGCGTCGAAGCAGCAGGAGTAAAGGATTGTATCTTCTGTGCCGAGAAATTCGGAGATTTTCTTTTCTAATTCTTTATGCACCTCTTGTGTGCCGCAGATAAAGCGCACCGAAGACAGGCCGTACCCCCATTTGGCATAGCTGTCCCGGGCGGCTCGAACGACATCGGGATGGTCGGCCAGGCCCAGATAATTGTTTGCGCATAAGTTGAGAACTTTCCGGCCTGTCTGTATCGTAATCATGGCATCCTGCGGGCTCGTAATTATGCGTTCAGCCTTGTAGAGTCCGTTGTCACTGATTTGCTTGAGTTCTTCAGCTATATGAGATTTCATTCGGCCAAACATACTTTGTCCCTCGCTATTGTGATTTTAGCCGCTTTTTATTCCTGCGTCCAATCAAGAATCACCTTTCCCGATTCGCCCGATCGCATAACTTCGAAGGCCTTTGAGTATTCTGTGTAGCCGAAGCGGTGAGTAATCAGAGGTTTCAGATCCATTCCGCCCTGAATCATCATTGTGGCCTTGTACCAGGTCTCGAACATTTCCCTGCCGTAGATGCCTTTGATTGTCAGACCGTTGAAGACGACATAATCCCAGTCGATGGCAGTCTCCGGCATGATTCCCAGCAGTGCGATTTTGCCGCCGTGGCACATGTTCGCGAGCATATCCTTAAACGCCTGCGGATTTCCCGACATTTCCAGGCCGACGTCGAATCCTTCTTTCATTTTGAGCTTCTTAGCGGCCTCTTCAATACTCTGGCTTCGGACATCCAGCGTCAAAGTAGGCCCCATTTTCTTAGCCAGCTCCAGGCGATAGGGATTGACGTCTGTAATCACGACGTAGCGTGCGCCGGCATGTTTAGCCACGGCGACGGCCATGCACCCGATAGGGCCGGCCCCGGTTATCAGCACATCCTCGCCAACCAGGTCATACGACAGCGTCGTGTGAACCGCGTTTCCAAACGGGTCGAAGCAGGCCAGCACGTCTTTCGGGATGCTGGTGTCACAATGCCAGATGTTGGTGACCGGTATAGACAAGTATTCGGCGAAAGCCCCGTTTCGATTCACACCGATACATTTCGGGTCGGTGCAGAGATGCCTTCGTCCGGCCAGGCAATTCCGACAGCGACCGCAGACGATATGTCCTTCGCCGCTGACCACTTCGCCCAGCTCGACATCATGCACGTTGTTGCCTATCTTCTCGACAGTGCCGACGAATTCGTGGCCGATGACCAGCGGGGTCTTGATGGTCTTTTGGGACCAGCGGTCCCAGTTGAAAATATGAATGTCGGTGCCGCAGATCGCCGCTTTTTGAATCTTGATCAGAACGTCGTTGCTGCCGACTTCAGGGACAGGGACATCTTCCATCCACAACCCGGGTTCGGGCTTCTTTTTCGTCAATGCTTTCATCGATTCTTTTCCTCAATTTGCGCAAAATGAAAGACTACGACACAGTTGTTTCTTATACTTATCTGCACTCGTGAACTGCACACGGACAGAACAGTTCACCACTTTATTTTCTGAAGCTCGCTTGTTTTCCGGTGGTCCGTCATATCGGGAATCAGTGCCGTTACTGTTATGAAATCTTCCGCCAAAGATGTCGTATCGGTCGGGCTCTCGTCGAGCAGATGGGAGCCGCCGGCCAGTTGAAAGACAGTCTGTCCCAGTTCATTTACCTGCCGGATGTAATATTCGTCGAACCCTTTGCTGGAGTGCGGCACGACTCTCACACCTTTCGGCCGGCCTTTCGACAGTTCAGGGATATTAATATTGATTACGTTACCCTTTTTGACCGGCATGAGCTTCTTGAGGACTTCGACACAATGCCTGGCGGCTTGCTCAAAATCCATGTGCTCTTCCCTGGAGAGACTCAACGCGACGGCCGGGATTTTCAGAAACGCACCCTCCATCGCCGCGGCGACCGTCCCGGAGTAATAAACATTGATTCCCGCGTTGGCTCCATTGTTTATGCCGGCAACGAGAAGGTCTATCGGTTCCTCGTGGAGCTGCATTATTGCCAGTTTAACGCAATCGGCGGGGGAGCCCTGGACGCTGAAACCTGTGAACAGGCCGTTGATGTCAACCTTGTTGCAAACCAGCGGCTCAGCGAAGGTAATGCTGTGGCTGGCGCCGGATTGGCCGTCGGAAGGCGCAACCACCGTAACATTCCCGATCCCGACCAACTCTTTATAAATTGCAGCAAGGCCCGGCGCGAAAATGCCATCGTCATTTGTCAATAGTATGTTCATATAGATTACTTTACACTTTTTTTAAACCGGTAGCAGCACAGGCTGCAATGCCAACAGCCGGGCATTGTAAACGGCTTCTAGGATTTTGTCAATTGACAGTTCTGCTCTGCGGTGTATAATGCTCAGCTATGGAAAGGTATTCGCCGGATAAGAAATGTGTTGTAATGACCAGGGACGAGGTTCGCGCATTCGATGCATGGGCGATCGATACCCTCGGCATAGCGGGTGTGGTCCTGATGGAAAATGCCGGACGCAGTTGTGCCGAGCTGATCGAAGACAAGCTTAAAGATGTTGTCCAGCCGAAGGTCTGTATATTCTGCGGGACCGGAAACAACGGCGGGGACGGGTATGTGATTGCCCGGCACCTGATCAATCGCGGCGTTCAAGTGGCTGTGGTCGTGTGCGGAGATCGAAATAAAATCAAAGGCGATGCAAAGATAAACCTGGACATTTTGGAGCGGATGGGCCGGTCCGTCGAACTGCTTAATCCGTCTGGCGGGGATATCGCCGGCGAGGTAGAGCGTTTTAGCACCGGCGCCGGCGTAATTGTTGATAGCATTTTCGGCACGGGATTAAGAGGACAATTGAGCGATGAGTACAGACGATTAATAGAAAGCATCAACGCCTGCAACAGCCCCGTTCTGGCTGTGGATATTCCGTCCGGGCTGGATTGTGATGCCGGTGAGCCGCTCGGCGGGGCGATTCGGGCCGCATGGACGGTAACTTTTGCCGCAGTCAAGAAGGGCTTTGTCTCTGCAAACGCACCTCAATACACAGGCGAGATTTTTGTTGCCTCGATTGGGATAGCCACCCGCTAAAAAGCGCCGGCCTGGCCGATATGACCTTTATAACCGATAAAAAACAGGAACCTCTCGTACGTGAATACCGGGATCCATAGCGTCTGTGCCTGGTCCCGAAGCCCATTGTAGCGGTTGAGCCGTTGTAGCGAGGCGTTGTATACATCCATTGCCCTTGGGTCTATGTCCAGTTCGTCAAGGGTCGGTTTTTGGAGAACTTGTGGCTGCTTGCCGAGTACGAGGAAGTCCGTGTCAATGGAGATGGCATTGTCAACTTTGCCGCCCCATTTTTCGATTAGTGTTTTTATCTTGTCGGCGCCGTTGTAATCAATCATTCCATCATTATCGAGGTCGAAGTCACCGGCGATCACAAATACATTTGTCCTGTCGGTGTCCCAAATTAGATTTGCAACAATATCTCCCTGCAAGATAGGTTTTTTTAGTTCCGATTGGGTAATTCTTGCTGCTGAATAAGTTTTTGCCACATCAAATACTTCAATTTCGGCTTTTCCCTTGCCGTCCTCCGGGATAGATGTACCTCGGTCATAAACGGTAAGTGTTAATCCCTGATAAACGTGGTCATCGATGCCGATATTCAGATGAACTACCTGGGCCTGGTCGTCAATTAATATTATATGTCCATCGGGCTCATAAGCGAGCACTTCACGGTTTGGCCCCGGTTCAATCTTGCTTAGCTTTTCCTTTTCGCTCTTCAGGTCATCCTGAGCGACTTTCAATTGTTCCCGGGTCTTCAACAGATCATCATTTGATGCATTCAGTTCATCACTGGCCTGCTGTAAGTCATCCCTGAGAGTTTTAACCTGCTCTCCTGTTGTTTGTTCCAATAGTGCTGAAAGCTCCTCACGTCTTTGTTTATCCTCAGCAAGCTGCAGTAGTAATGTATCTTTTTCAGCTAACAATGTTTGTTCTTTTTCGAAATTGGCTTTGTCCGCGTTTTCAAATCTTGTTTGCAGATCAGCGAGTTGCTTCTGGGTTTCAAGTTTTGCATTTATGGTTTTGTCCAGCTCAGCTTTTAATCCCCGGACTATTTGGATGAGACCTGTTGTGTTTGGGTCCCCAATAGTAATATGCTGCTTAGCCAGTTCGAGGACGTTAGTAACTTCCGTATTGCTGTTGTTGACTTTGACTTCGGCCGATGTTGGCTCAGCCACTCCGCCTGCGACCAGAGAAACGGTTTTATCAAAATAATCGACCATTGTCCCGAGCCATGTTTTATTTGGTAGTTTTGTTCCTACTATTGTTCCCCATGCATCACGTTCTCTTTTGGTGGCTATATTGTTCATTTCTCGATCCAGGTCGGCCTCGGCTGTCTTATACTCTTCAGCTTTGACATAGTAGATAACCGCAACCGTTGTTGTAGCAATAAAAAGCCCAACAAAGGTTATTAGAGTGTAGAGCATAGCGTTGCTCTGCTTTCTCCTGCGTGCTGGCATAATAAAAACTCCTTAGAAATATTGAAAATCACCCTAAAAGCTTGTTTAGATAACATATTATCGCCGGAAACGGTATCAAAGTCAACAAAAAAAGCCCGCATAGAAGCCTTTTTCAGAAGAATGATTGTTTGGAGATTGTCAGCGTGGATTTTGGGCATGGCATACGATACGAACGAAAGCCTCAAAGTCCGTCTAAAAGGGCGGGTAATTGGCTGATTTTGTGTATTATGCATTGTGCTTTAGCTCCGGATTGGGCGGAGATTGAAGTGTGTATACGTGCCGAACGAATTAGCTGAACGGTTAAAAATCTCAATTTATTCGGCGCGATAAAATCCTTTTTTTCGTTATCAGCGATATAAACCATATTTTCCGGCCTTGCCTCCGAGGCTTGCATGATCTTTTCAAAGCCGGCAGTCGATGGTTTCCAGAATTCCCTGCCGAGCTGTTCTGTATAGACAATGCACTTAAAAAATTTCTCGATTCCCAGCGATTGTACTTTCAATTTTTGGGCCGGCAGGAAACCGTCGGTCAGCAAGGCCAGCGTATATTTTGCCCTCAGCTCGCAAAGGACGTCCCGGCTGTCCTGGGGCAGTGTTATCTTCGGGAAGTGGTTGCGATAAACATTTACCAGTTCCCCAATACGCTTATCATCATAGCTCATGTCAAGCTCATCGAGAGCCGCGTTAAAAGTCTTCGTTCGGTTGCCGGCAGTGAATTGTTTCCATAGAGCGCCAAAAACACGCTCGGCAGGAGGGGCCTCAGACAGCTCGGCGAGAAACTCGGCTACGGCGGTAAAGCCGCTTTTGCAATACTCAATTTCATCGTAAAGCGTGTCGTCAAGATCAAAAACAACAGTTGTTATCATAATTCAAGCCTCGTAATTCTCGCCCCATCCTACACAAATTTTCACGATTCGCTATGCATTATGAGCTTATTAACATATAATTTTATTTTACGCCTTATCGGCCTGAATGTCGATATTTTCAATAAGTCAATAGCATCGAGTAAATTGATTCCTGTTTTTGTGGGAATGGCATATTGACTCTCATGTGTAAATAGCGAAAGGTAGTGGCATGAAACTGTTGCGAATAATGCGTCCGCAGCACTGGACCAAGAATGGGTTTGTATTTGCGGCCCTGATATTTGGACAAAAAATTACCGTCCCTCTTGCTGTCGGCAGGGCGATTGGCGCTTTTTTCTGCTTCTGTTTAGCTGCTTCGGCTATTTACATTTTCAATGACATTATTGACCGCAAGGCGGACTACCTTCATCCCGAAAAACGCAAACGGCCAATCGCGGCGGGAAGTGTTAGTATTAACTCTGCGGTTGTGGTGTCTGCTCTATGTGCAGCGGCGGCAATCGTCGGCAGTTTCGCGCTCGCTCGAAGCTTTGCAACCGTCATCCTGGCCTATATTGTGCTGATGATTATCTATTCGCTCTTGTTCAAGAGAATGATGATTCTGGACTGCGTGGTCATATCAGTAGGTTTCTGTCTGCGGGCTATCGCTGGGGCAATCGTTGTGGGCGTATTTATCTCGCCCTGGCTGATTATTTGCACCTTTGCTCTGTGCCTGTTTTTAGCGTTCAGCAAACGCCGGGGCGAAATAATCCTGCTTCGTGAAAACAGTGAATCATTTCGCGAAACGTTGGCCGGCTATACGCCCGAGCTGCTCGCTCACATGCTTGATGTCACCAGTGGCCTGGCGGTGGTATGTTTTCTGCTATATACGATGGATGACAGGACACTGCGGATTTTCGGTACGAACAATCTTGTATATACTACGCCGCTGGTCCTGTACTGCATTTTCCGTTTCAGTTTGTTAATACAACAGGGCAGATTCTCTGACCCGCTGCAGCTTATGTACAAGGATTTGCCGTTTCAGATCGGCCTTGTTCTTTGGGTTTTATCTTGTATCATAATTATTAACGCCGATAAGCTTGGTATCAGCTTTGGCAATATCTCGGCTTATTGATTAAGCTCATTATGACTGAACAAAGATTACAGAAGGTTTTGGCGGCGGCCGGTATCGATTCGCGGAGAAAGTGCGAGGAGCTGATACTCAGCGGAGAGGTCAGGGTGAACCGCAAAGTTGTGGATGAGCTGCCGGCCTTCGTTGATCCGGAAAAAGATATTATCACTGTGTACGGGAAAAAAATTCGCGCTGCACAGAAGGTCTATTTCCTTTTGAACAAGCCCAAGGGCGTGATATGCACGAACCGCGATCCTCGGGGCAGAAAAAAAGCGATTGACCTTGTCCACACGAAAGAGCGTATCTTTTGTGTCGGCAGACTCGATGCCGATACTACGGGCCTGATTATTCTGACCAACGACAGCGAGCTGACGAACAGGCTGACACATCCCAGATATGGAATTGCAAAGACCTATGTCGTCAGGATTAACGGTGAGATTTCCGGGGAACAAATTGTAAAGTTAAAAAAAGGAGTCTGGCTGGCGGAGGGTAAAACCGGCAGGGCGTCAGTAAAAATATTAAAACGCAGACATAACGAATCTTCAATTGAAATTACCATCAAACAAGGCCTGAACCGTCAGGTTCGCAGAATGTTGGCAAACGTCGGCTTGCCTGTTAAATCGCTGACGAGAACGAGCTTCGGCAAGCTTACCGTCCGAGGCCTTGGCGTTGGCAAATTCAGAACATTAACCAGGGCCGAAGTTGCACACCTGAAAAAGATTACCGCCGACTAAACTGTTTTTGAGAGAAAAACGCGCTTGCAGAAACTAACCAATGCCTGACAAACACAGAAAAAAGGGCAGGAAATCCTCATCGCGTACCAAACAAGACGTCCTGCGGCGCAAAGGCAAAAATCACTTGCCAGCGAAGAAAAAAACCGCCACTTCTTCCAAAAAGAAAGATAAACAAAAGAGCGGGGAAAAAGTGATGCCGCCTTTAGTGACCGGCCGGCGTCTCTGGCTGTTTCGCATAATTGCAGTTACCGTCATACCGGCTATTCTGTTCTTGTTGCTGGAGATTTCTCTGCGTCTCGGCGGTTATGGTTTCCCCACAACCATAACTATCAAAGACAAAATTAATGATGAACCTTGTTATTATAACAACACTAAATTTGCCTGGCGGTTCTTTCACCCAAACATCGCACGGACGACCGAGCCGTTTGTTTTTCCTGCGAATAAATCGGAAGATACCTATCGTATCTTTGTAATGGGAGCTTCTGCCGCGGCGGGTACGCCCGATGGAGCTTTTTGTTTCGGACGGATGCTGGAAGTTATGCTGCGCCGGCAGTATCCGAAAGCGAATTTCGAAGTTGTTACCGCTGCGATGCCGGCCATCAATTCTCATGTGGTTCTTGAAATCGCCGACGATTGCACGCGATATCAGGGCGACCTTTTTATCGTATATCTCGGCAACAACGAAGTGGTCGGTCCCTACGGGGCCGGAACCGTCTTTTCGACGATGAGCTCCAGCATGTCTGCCATCCGCCTGAGGATTGCGCTTAAAGCTACAAAGCTGGGCCAGCTCGTGACGAATCTGCTGGAATCGGCAGGCGCCGGCAATTCCCCGAAGATTTGGCGCGGCCTGGAAATGTTTCTCGATAAGCAGGTAAGGGCGGGAGACGCCAGCCTGGAAATCGTGTACGAGCACTTCCAGAGGAACCTGCAGGATATTCGCCGCCTTGCCTGTAAGAGCGGCATAAATATAATTTTCTGCACGGTGCCCTGCAACCTGAAAGACAGCCCTCCGTTTGCATCTCTTCACAGGCCGAACCTTACAGATGCCGAAAAGAAAAGCTGGGATGAGATTTATCAGCGGGGGATTACATATGAGACGGACGGAAATTATGCTGAGGCAGTTGATCTGTATCTTCAAGCCGCCAAGATTGATGACAGCTATGCGGACCTGCAGTTTCGCCTGGGCCGGTGTTACTGGGAAATGGGCGACTATGAAAAAGCCCGGGCCGGATATATCCGGGCGCGTGAATTGGACACGCTGAGGTTTCGCGCCGATACGCGGATAAACGAGATTGTGCGCGATACAGCCGGCAATAAAACCGTCGACGGCGTTTATCTCGTGGATGCCGTTAATGTTTTCGAAGAGAACAGCCCGAACCGTACTCCGGGCGAGGAACTGTTTTACGAGCACGTCCACATGAATTTCAAAGGCAATTATCTTCTGGCCGGAGCGATTTTCGAGCAGGTTGAAAAGATACTTCCCGGGCGGATAAAAAGTTCCAGGGCCGATGATCGTCCTTTCCCGACCGAGGCCGAATGTGCTCGGGATTTGGCGTACACGGATTGGGACCAGTACAACATCGCCGAGAAGGTTCTGAATGATTATATAAAGCAGGCGCCGTTTACGAATCAACTGTACCAGAATCAGCGGGTCAAGCAAATGGAGCTTCAAATCGATGCATATAAGGCAGCCATTTCCCCGGAGCTTGTTAATCAAGTTGAAGTTCAGTATCGCCGGGCGATTGAGCAAACGCCATCGGACTGGTGGCTGCATTGGAAGTACGGCCAATTGCTCGAAGATTTGGGTAAAGACAACGCCGCCGCCGCTCAGTATCGTTTGGTTCTGAGTTCTGTGCCGAATCATTTTGAAGCTTTCGCCGTATTAGGTTTATTATGCGGCAAAGGAGGAGACCTTGATGCGGCTATCGCTAATAATCTGGAGTCGGTACGAATCTATCCCACCTTTCCCGAATCACATTTCAACCTGGGATTTGCTTATCACCTTAAGAAAGACTATGACAAGGCTGTTGAGCATTATTCCAGGACAGCCCAATTAGTGCCGGACAGGGCCGAAGTGCACAATAATCTGGGATTAGTGTTGTTCCAGCAAGGCAAGATCGAGAAAGCACTGAAAGCATATCGAAACGGCTTGAAATTCGTGCCGGACAACCTGGACCTGCATTACAATCTGGGAATCGTTCTGCAGGAACAGGGACAAAGGGGCCAGGCTATCAAAGAGCTTGAGATTGCTTTGCAGATAGATCCTAATTCCGCAAAGGTGCATAAAATATTAAACGCCATTAAAAGAGCGGATAGATAAAAGGCGCTATCGCCGTTCCGCCAAGCAGTATAATCAAGCTTAAAAGCAGCAGGGCAATCAGTATCGGCAACAGCCACCATTTTTTATTATGTTTGAGAAAAAACCAGAATTCTGCAGGCAGAGATGGACGCTTTTGGCCGGCAAGTTCATCAAACTTGTCGGTTTCTTTCTGTTGAGTATTTTTAGGCATCTATGCTCTCCAATTTTAGAACTGGTGGAAATACCGATCGAGACTGTTGGGTTGACAATGAGTTTCCCAATAACTGCTCGTATCAGGATCAAACTTGCGGTTGAGCGAATCACGGCCTATTAAGCGAAATATAAGCGACAAAGGCGTGATTAGCAAAAAAAAGAAAACCGCCATTAATAGAAAACTCATTACGAATCCTATCGGGCTCGTCACTGCCGTTAGGGCCAGATAGAACAATTTTGTTAGTCTAAGATATAGCCTGCTGCTTAGAAAGATAATAAAACCAAAGACAAATATGGCCGCCGCCCAATAAATCGGCAATCCTCTAATAAAATACAGCAATAGCGAGATAGCGGTTGTTGCAATCAAGGCCGCAAAACCAAAGCCGCGTAGTTGCTTCCGATCAGGCTGCCAGTTTATTTCAATTAACGACATATCATACTACCCCAAGATATAAATCAGTCCAATTCGAATTGAGCTTTATATTCATCTATCTCATGTTGCCTGGCATTTGGTTGCTTTTCTTTGTACAGCAACTGGTCTTCCATAACCAAAACGTCCATATTTGTAGCCATAAAACATCGATAAGCATGCTCCGGAGAGCAGACAATCGGTTCGCCACGGATATTGAAACTGGTATTAATAATCACCGGGCATCCGGTCTTTTCGCTAAAACGACTCATTAGACGATGAAGTTTCGGGTTACGCCCGGCATCGACCGTCTGGATACGTGCCGAATAATCCACGTGTGTAATGGCCGGTACGACGCTGCGTTTGGCTTTCAGTTTGTCCAGACCTTTGAGCTGGGCCGGCGGTGTATTGACCTGCAAACGCTTTGCTTCTCTGAGAGGGGCGACCAGCAGCATGTAAGGGCTGTCCTGCCCGGGCTGCATCTCAAAATAATCCTGAACGTACTCGCGAAGCACGCATGGAGCAAAAGGCCGAAACGATTCGCGAAACTTGATCTTGAGATTCATGACCGACTGCATTTTCTCGCTGCGGGCGTCCCCGATAATGCTGCGGTTGCCCAGAGCGCGGGGTCCAAATTCCATACGATCCTGAAACCAGCCCACGACTTTTCCCTTGTCAATAAGATCTGCTACCTTATCAATCAGTTGCTCGTGGTCGGCATAGGATTGATATTCGGCACCCACGGAATCGAGAAACTCACGGATTTGCTCATCACTATAGGCCGGCCCCAGCAGAGAAGCACGCTGCATGTCTCGTCCGTCGATTTTGCGTTCGTTTCCCAGCAGTTGATACCAGACGAAAAGGGCGGCTCCCAGCGCTCCGCCGGCATCACCTGCCGCTGGTTGTATCCAAACATTTTCAAAAGGCCCCTCCCGCAGGATCCGGCCGTTACCGACACAATTCAGTGCCACGCCGCCAGCCAGGACGAGATTCTTCATATGCGTCTGGTTATAAACGTGCTGGGCCGCAAGCAGCATTATCTCTTCCGTAACCTTCTGAATTGAGGCGGCAATGTCCATTTCACGCTGGGTCAGGGGCGATTCAGGCCTTCGCGGCGGCCCGTCAAAAAGTTTTTCGAACTTTTTGTTCGTCATGACGGTCTTGTGACAATAGGGAAAATATGACATATTCAGACGAAAGGAGCCGTCCGGCTTGACGTCGATTAGATTATCCTTGATGGCGTCATAGTAAACAGGATCGCCGTAAGGTGCAAGGCCCATGAGTTTGTATTCGCCGGAATTGACGCGAAATCCTGTGAAGTATGTGAACGCCGAATACAGAAGACCTAACGAGTGCGGGAAGTGGATAACATTCGTCAGTTGGATCCGGTTGCCTTTGCCCGTGCCGAAGCTTGCCGTCGCCCATTCTCCGACACCATCCATCGTTAGAATGGCCGCTTCCTCGAATCCCGAAGGGAAAAAAGCGCTGGCAGCGTGAGATTCGTGATGTTCGACGAAAACATAGCGGCCTTTGTACCGTCCCTTCAGGGCTTTGTCCATTTCCCGCGGCAGGTGGAGTTTTTGCCGCAGCCACAGCGGGATCGCCATTAGAAACTGCCGGAACCCGCGAGGGGCGTAAGCGATATATGTTTCCAACAATCTCTCGAATTTGACCAGCGGCTTTTCATAGAACACGACATAATCGAGCTGCTCGGAGGTCAGCCCCCCAGCTTCGAGGCAATAATCGACGGCATTTGTAGGAAATCGGCTGTCGTGCTTTTTTCGAGTGAAACGCTCCTCCTGGGCGGCGGCGATAATTTCGCCGTCGCGAACAAGTGCCGCAGCACTGTCATGATAAAATGCCGATATTCCCAAAATATTCATATAATATCTTTTGTTAAAATCACTTAGGAAAATTTAAATCTGTTCAGGACGCCAAACCATAGCTCAATTATAAGATATATCGGCCAATTTAGAATTCCGGTCAAAGCAAAAGTGGCGTACCCGAAAAAAACGCTTCATCCGGTTAATCAGTTGATGCCCCGTTTGAAATTGGCTTTGTTTGGCTTTGTTTGGCTTTGTTTTTTAGTTGCCTCGGCCCATTAAAATCTCCGTAAACCATTGTTAACATTGACTTAACGTCATTTTGCCCCTTAAAAAATTGGCTTTGTTTTTTCAAATAGCACCCATTCGTCTTATTTAGGATTTAGAGCTTAGTGCTTAGTATTTCCGGCCGAAGGCCGGCATATTGGCTTTGTTTGGCTTTGAATTGGGTTTGTTTTCACCAAGTGTCCAATCCAATATATTGCATATAAACCCTTGTAATAATTGACTTTGCGTTTATTTTGCCCATTCCTAAATTGGGTTTGTTTTTTCAACTTAAGCTCAATTTTTCGTCGTTTTCTACTCTTT